>NZ_JBKJTG010000139.1:0-10460 GCF_046590535.1 Phenylobacterium sp.
AGCGGCGGCCACGAAGCGCTGGGCGCCCTGCGGCGACGTCAGCTTCAGGATCAGCATGTGCTCGGCGAACCAGCCCTCGTCGCGGGCCATCACCGAGGCGATCCGCAGCGCGAAGCACTTCTTGCCCAGGAGCGCGTTGCCGCCGTAGCCCGAGCCGTAGGACCAGATCTCCCGGCTCTCCGGGAAGTGGACGATGTACTTGATCTCGTTGCAGGGCCAGGCGACGTCCGCCTGCCCCGCGGCCAGGGGCGCGCCCACCGAGTGCACCGCGGGCACAAAAAAACCGTCCTCGCCGAGCTGGTCGAGGGCGGCCTGGCCCATCCGGGTCATGATCCGCATGGATACGGCGACGTAGGCCGAATCGGTGATCTCTACGCCAATCGCCGAAATCTTCGAGCCGAGCGGGCCCATGCAGAACGGCACGACGTACATGGTTCGGCCCGCCATGGCTCCCCTGAACAGGTCCTTCAGGTCGGCCCGCATCTCGCCGGGTTCCAGCCAGTTGTTGGTCGGGCCGGCGTCCTCAGGTTTCTCCGAGCAGATGAAGGTGCGGCTCTCCACCCGCGCCACGTCGCGCGGGTCGGAGGCGGCGTAGAAGGAGTTCGGGCGTTTGTCCGGATTCAGCCGTTTCAGGGTTCCGGCGGCGACCAGTTCGTCGGTCAGCCGGGTCCATTCAGCCTGCGAGCCGTCGCACCACACCACCCGGTCCGGCTCGGTCAGCGCCGCCATCTCGGCCACCCACGCCACCAGCCTGGCGTGTTTGGTCGGGGCGGGGCTAAGTCCCGGGACGATTCGGTGGGTCATACTGAAAGCTCCCTGGCCCCAATGATCACTGCCGACGTCCCCCAGGCGACCAAGATACGGACAACCTCATAAATGCAGAATGCGCCCCTGCATACCGCGCGCCCGCGCGATCAGGCCGCGGCGCTGTGGAGAACGCGCGAAAGTCCTTTTGGATCAGCCGTTTCGGCGACGGACGGCGCCCCGCAGGTCGGCCGCCCCCCCTGCTTTGGAGATTGGCGGCGGCGCGCGAATGGGGCACATCTCGGCGAAAGTCGCGTGCGATCAATCCGATGATCCATATTCGCCTCCGCCGGTCCGCCCAACCCACCGTGCGCCGCGGGCGCCGCACCGTGGGTCGCTGAGGTGTCCGCGCCGTCCGAAACCGGGTCGGAAGATCCACTGATCCAGGTCTATCTGCAGCGCCGCACGAACCTGATCCGCTTCTTCGCGGCGCGGGCCGGCTCCATGGCCGCCGCCGAGGACCTGGCCCAGGAACTCTACCTGAAGCTCGCCGCCCGCGACCTGCAGGTCGCCGCGGAAAACCCCGTGGCCCTGCTCTACCGCATCGCCACCAACGTCATGCTGGACAAGGCCCGCGGCGAGACCCGCTCGGCGGCGCGCGACGCCGCCTGGCGGCACACGGCGCGGGTCAGCATCGGTGGCGAGGACGTGGTCGACGAGGCGCCCGCCGACGAGCAGGTCTCCTCCCGCCAGCGCCTGAGGCAGCTGGTCGACGCCGTGGGCGACCTGCCGCCGCAGATGCAACGAGCCTTTCGCCTGCACAAGCTGGAAGGCCTCAGCCATGCACAGACCGCCCAGTCGATGGGCCTGTCGGTGAAGTCCGTTGAGAAGCACATCAGCGCCGCGCTCAAGGCGCTGACCGCGAAGTTGGGGCGATGAACTACCCTGAATTGCAAATCGGCAATGGGGGGTGGCGCGCTGCGGCGGCGTCTTTCTCATCGACGGGCGGTCCATGCTGGCGGTCCGGGGAAGCTCAATGACCTACGTTCGGTCCTTTGACGACGAGGCGCGGCGCGAAGACGCCAGCGACTGGATCGTCCGGCTCCAGGCCGCCGACCTGGGTGAGGCGGATGCGTTGGCGTTCGACGCATGGCTGATGGCCGACGCCCGCAACCCTGCCGCCTATGACGCCGCCCTCGCCGTCTGGCTGGAATACGGACGGACCGCCACCGAGGTGCGAGAAGACCTGACCGCCCCGCGCCGTGCCGTCCCGACCCGCAGGCGGTTCTACCTAACGGCCGGCGCCATGGCCGCCGCTGCGGCTGCCGTTGTTGTAGTGCTTCCTGGGCAGCACCGGGCTCCGGCCGCCGGTGACTACGCGACCGCCCGGGGCGAACACCGCACGGTCAGCCTCGCCGACGGCTCCACCATCGACCTCAACGCCGGCACCCGGTTGACCGTGACGCTGGAGCGCGATGCCCGCCGCGTCGTGCTGCAAGAGGGTCAGGCGGTGTTCGACGTGACCGCCGATGCCCGCAGGCCGTTCGTCATCGCCGCGGGCGACCGCACGGTCCAGGTGGTTGGCACCCAGTTCGACGTCCGCCGCCGGGACGGCCAACTCGCCGTCACCGTGGCGCGCGGCGCCGTGGAGGTCAGGCCCACCGATGGCGCCGGCAAGGCCTATCGGCTGCGCCCCGGCCAACGGCTGGAGCACCGCGAAGGCGCCACAGACGTGAGCATCACCGCCGCCGAGCCGCAGGACGTGCTCGGCTGGCGTTCTGGCCGGCTGGTCTATCGCGACCGGCCGCTCAGCGAGGTTGTGGCCGACCTCAACCAGCAGTTCCCCACCCCGATCCGCATCGAGGACGCCAGCCTTGCCCGGACGCCGATCTCCGGCGTTCTGGTCCTGGACGATCAGGATGCGGTTATTGGTCGTCTGGCCTTGCTGGTTCCCATTAGCGCGGTACGGTCCGACGCGGGCATAGTCCTGCGGCGCGAGGGTGCGCCGAAGCGCTAGTGGGGATGTGGAGCGATAGCCAGGCCGGGCGGACCTCTCGGGACGTGGTTGAGCGCATGCGTGCTCACCCTGGTCGCCGGCCACGCTGAGGCCGCCGACGCTCGCTATCGGCTGGCCATCGCACCGAATCCCTTCGCCGACGCCTTGATCGCCCTGGGCGTCCAGGCGAACATCTCCATCGTCGGCGTGTCGGCCTGCGGCGGCGGCGGCCGCGCCACCCTCAGCGGCGTCTATGGCCTCGAGGACGCCCTGAGTCGCCTGCTGGCCGGCGCCCCCTGCACCTACCGCCTCGTCGACGGCCGAACCGTACAGATTTCCGCAGCCGCCCCGGCACGCCCCGCGCCGGAGCCGGTGCGCCCGCCGGTGTTCGTGGCCGAGCTGGTGGTCACCGCCACCAAGCGGCCGGCCAGCCTGAACCGGCTCCCGGCCGGCGTCAGCGCCATACCCTACGACCAGATCAGGATCAGTGGCGCCGCCGACGCCGGCCAGACCACCGGCCAGCTGGCCGGTGTGCTCAGCACCAACCTGGGGCCCGGGCGCGACAAGTTGCTCATCCGCGGGCTCTCGGACGGCGCCTTCACCGGGCGCACCCGGTCGACCGTCAGCACCTACCTCGACGAGACGCCGCTCAACTACAACGCTCCCGACCCGGACCTGCGTCTGGTGGATATCGAACGGGTCGAGGTGATCCGCGGCCCCCAGGGCGCGCTCTACGGCTCCGGCGCAATCAGCGGCATCTACCGCATCGTCACCCGCAAGCCCGACCTGACCAACCTCACGGGAGGCGTCGCGGGCCTGGCCGGCTGGACCGACGGCGGCGACCCCAGCCGCGAGATCGAGGGGTATCTCAGCGTTCCCGTGCTGCCCGGGCGGGCCGCCGTGCGGCTGGTGGCCTACCACGACCTTCAGGGCGGCTATCTCGACGACGTGAACCTCCGGCTCGCCAATGTCGACAAGACGGTGCGCGACGGCGCGCGCCTGGCGGTCCGCCTGCAGATCAACGACGCCTGGAGCCTCGACGCCCTGGCCGCCGCGCAACGGCTGCGCTCCGACGATACCCAGTACACGACGCTCTCCGAGCAGAACCAGCAGCGGGCCAACCGGGTGCGCGAGGCGCACGCGAACGACTTCGCCCATGTGGGCCTGACGGCGCGGGGCGACCTGGGCTGGGCCAGCCTCAGCTCCTCCATCGCCTATGTCCGCCACACCTATTCCAGCCAGTACGACGCCTCCGCGGTGCTCGACATCGTCTTCAACGCGCCCGAGTCGGACCTGGGTCTCTACGAGGAGAGCGCCCGGGTCAGCATGCTGGTGCAGGACCTGGTGCTCAGTTCCACGGGCGCCGGTCCATTCACATGGCTGGTCGGCGCCTATGCGTCTAACACCATCGAGGACACGCCCTCATCCCTGGGAATCCGGGCGGTCACCGGCGACATCGCAACGGCCTACCGGGAGAACCGCAAGGATCGCCTGCGTGAGCTGGCCGTCTACGGGGAGGCTTCCTGGCGGCTCGCCCCCGGCTGGATCGGCTCGCTAGGCGGCCGGGTGTTCCAGAGCGACGTCAAGACCGCCTCAGCCATTGCCGCCATCCCGCCCGGCCGCTCCCGCGCGTTCGAGAACGAGAAGCAGTTCACCGGCCTGTCGCCGAAGATCTCACTGCAGCGCGAGTTCGATACCGGCGACCTGATCTACGCCCTGATAACCGAGGGCTATCGGCCGGGCGGGTTCAACTCCAGCGGCTTCCTTCCGATCCGTGCCAACCGGACCATCTTCGTCCCCGACCGCCTGCGCAACTACGAGATCGGGGCCAAGGTGCGCCTGCTGGACCGCCGCCTGGGTGTGCGCACGGCGGCCTACTACGATGACTGGACCAACATCCAGACCGATCAGTACCGCCCGTCGGGCTTGGCCTATACGGCCAATGTCGGCGACGCACGCATCATCGGGCTGGAGGCGGAGGTCGGCTATGACTGGGACTTCGGCCTCTCGGTCCTGGCCAACGGTCTCCTGTCCGACTCCAAGACCCGCCGGCCCAACCTCGACTTTGCCTTGCGTGTGACCGACGAGCTGCCGGGCGTTCCCAAGCTTTCCGGCGGACTGCTGGCGATCTACCAGCGGCCGCTCGCCGGCTACACCCTGCGGATCACCGGCCAGGCCAGCTACGTGGGCCGCTCCGCGCTCTCCTTCGACGCCGCCTTGCCGCCGCGCATGGGGGATTACCTTCGCGCAAAGTTCTCCGCCGAGATTGACGCCGACGCCTGGAGCGCAGGCGTCTTCATCAGCAATCCCACCAACGACACCGGCGACACCTTTGCTTACGGCAACCCGTTCAGCTTCGGCCAAGTCCGCCAGGTGACCCCCCAGCGACCCCGGACCGTCGGCCTGCGCCTTGCCGCGGCGTTCTGAGGAATTTTTAAGCTTGGCTGGGGGGAGGACGCGCACCGCGCCGTCATAGCTAACGACGGATGACAGTCCGTCGGGGACGGGTTGAGGTGGTCAGACTTTCGGCGCTCGTGTGCGTGCACAACCAGGATTCGGCTCTGGCTGACTGCCTGCGCCGGCTGTCGTTCTGCGACGAGATCGTGGTGGTGGCCGACCGCTGCACCGACCGCTCCCAGGAAATCGCCCGCCGCGCCGGCGCGGCGGTGATCGACGGCATCTTCCCCTTCGAGAGCCAGCGCAAGGCGGCGGGCCTTGAGCTCTGTTCCGGTGACTGGATCCTGGAGATCGAACCCGACGAGGCCGTCGACACGGCCTTGGCCTGGGAAATCCGCGCGGCGTTGCAGATGCGCCCTGCGGGCGACCACTTCGAGATTCCCCTGGACAACTACGTGGGCGCCACCCTGGTGCGCCACGGCTGGGCCGGCGGCCTGGGCGTGGCCAGCAGCGTGCGCCTCTACCGCCGCGGCGTGAAACACTGGAGGCCCCAGCGTCTGCACGGCGGCGTGACCCTGGCCGGGGCGCCGGCCGGGGCCCTGAAGGGGGCGCTTCGCCGCACCGTCGGTCGCGACATCGGCGGGATGATCGACCGGCTCAACCGGCTCACCGCCCTCAACGCCGAGGACTTGGCCGACGCTTGCGACCCCGGCAAGCTTGGCAGTGGCGTCCTCAGCGGCGCACACCAGTTCCTGCGCAGCTATCTGGCGCGCAAGGGCTGGCAGGAAGGCCGGCTGGGGTTCCTCGTGGCCCTGATGGCCGGCCTCTACCCGGTCCTCTCGCACCTGCGCGCCGTTGAGGTCCTGGAGGCCCGCCGCAACGCCCTGTTCGCCGAACCCAGCCGCGGCCAGGTCCGCGAAGTGATCGGGATCGCCGCGCGCTGACCACCGCATCGGTCGACTTCGCGGCGTACCGACGCTAGGGAGCGTCGGTGCGCACCTTGCGCGCGGCAATTCGCACGGGTGGGTCGTTGGCAGTTCTGGTGACGGGATCGGCCGGTTTCATCGGCTTCCACCTAGCCCGGCGCCTTCTCGACCACGGCGATGCGGTGGTCGGGCTGGACGACCTGAACCCCTACTATGACCCGAGCCTCAAGGCCGCCCGCCTGGCGATCTTAGAAGCACACGCCGGCTATCGCCACGCTCGGCTCGACCTGGCCGACCGCGCCGGCGTCACGGAGCTGTTCGCGCAGGTGAAACCCGACGGCGTGGTCAATCTGGCCGCCCAGGCCGGGGTCCGCTACAGCCTGGAGAAGCCCGAGGCCTATGTGGACTCCAACATCGTGGGCTTCCTGAACATCCTGGAGGGCTGCCGCTCGGTCCAGCCGAAGCACCTGGTCTACGCATCGACAAGCTCAGTCTACGGGGCCAACGGCAAGCTGCCGTTCAACGTGCACGACGGGGCCAACCATCCGATCACCCTCTACGCCGCCACCAAGCTGGCCAACGAGTCCATGGCGCACGCCTACGCCCACCTGTTTCGGGTGCCGTCGACCGGTTTCCGCTTCTTCACGGTCTATGGGCCGTGGGGACGGCCCGACATGGCGCTATTTAAGTTTACCGGGGCGATCCTCGCCGGCCGGCCCATCGACGTCTATGGCGAGGGCCGCATGCAGCGCGACTTCACCTATGTGGACGACATTGTGGACGGCCTGGTCGCCGCCCTGGACCGCCCAGCGCAGGTCAACGGCGCTTGGGACGCCCTCGCCCCCGACCCGGCCACCAGCGGCGTCGCCCCCTGGCGGGTGCTGAACCTGGGCGCCAGCCGGCGCGTGGAGCTGATGCGCTACATCGAGGTGCTGGAGGAGAAGTTAGGCCGCAAAGCGCAGATCAACTTCCTGCCCATGCAGCCCGGCGACGTGGCTCGCACCGAGGCCGACGTGGAGGAGACCCGCGTCGCCCTGGACTATGCGCCGAGAACCTCCATAGAGGAGGGCGTTGCTCGTTTCGTGGACTGGTACCTGGACTACTACCCCAGGCGCTGAGGCCCTGGCCAACCGGACGGGCCGGGATCAGTATTCGCCGCAGACGCCCACCCTTAGTCCGGAGACCACGATGCGCCACGCCCTGATCATCCTGCTCGCCGCTTCGGCGATCGCGCTGCCCGCCGCGGCCCACCACGGCTGGGCCGGCTATCACGGCGAGGACTTCAAGATGTCCGGCGTGCTGCAGGCGGCCGAACTCGGCGCGCCGCATGGCCTCCTGAAGGTCAAGGCTCGCGATGGCGGCGTCTGGGATGTGATGCTGGCGCCGCCAGCGGCCATCCAGCGCTCGGTGCTGGAACGCTCGGCCCTGTCTCCCGGCGTCCGCATCACCGCCCGCGGCCACCGCCACCGCGACCCCGCGCGCCTGGAGATCAAGACCGAGCGACTGGTTGTGGGCCAGCGCACCTACGACCTCTACCCGGCCAGGCCCTAGAGCCGTAGGTCGGCCGCGTCCTTCGGCAGCATCGCTTTGACGTCGAACAGCACCGCGCCAGGCTTGCCGAAGGCGCGGATGGTGTCCGGTCCCAGGTCGGCGAACTGCTGGTGGGCTACGGCCAGCACCACCGCGTCATAGGCGCCCGCCTGCGGCGCTTGGATCAGATCGAAGCCGTACTCCCGGCGGGCCTCGGCGGCGTCGATCCACGGGTCCCACACGTCCACTCTGGCGTCGTAGCCGGTGAGTTCCTGGACGATGTCGATGACACGGGTGTTGCGCAGGTCGGGGCAGTTTTCCTTGAAGGCCAGGCCCATGACTAGGACCCGCGCGCCCTTCACCCCGGTCTCGCGGCGGATCATCTCCTTGACCAGCTCGCGGGCTATATAGCCGCCCATTCCGTCGTTGATCCGCCGGCCGGCCAGGATAACCTCCGGGTGGTAGCCCAGCGCCTCGGCCTTGTGGGTCAGGTAGTAGGGATCGACCCCTATGCAGTGCCCCCCCACCAGGCCAGGGCGAAAGTTCAGAAAATTCCACTTGGTGCCTGCCGCGGCGAGCACCTCCGAGGTGTCGATGCCCAGCCGGCGGAAGATCAGCGAGAACTCGTTGATCAGGGCGATGTTCAGGTCGCGCTGGGTGTTCTCGATCACCTTGGCGGCCTCCGCCACCCGGATGGAGCTGGCCCGATGGGTGCCGGCGGTGACCACCTGTGCGTAGAGCGCGTCCACGAAAACCGCGGCCTGGGGCGTCGAGCCCGCCGTGACTTTGACGATATTGGCCAACCGGTGGGCCGGGTCGCCTGGATTGGCCCGCTCCGGGCTGTAGCCGGCGAAGAAGTCCCGGTTGAACGCCAAGCCCGAGGCCTCGGCCACCACCGGCACGCACTCGTCCTCGGTGGCGCCCGGATAGACGGTAGACTCATAGATCACCACGCCGCCCCGCTGGATCGCGGCGCCCACCGTGCGGCTGGCCGCCATCAGGGCCGCCAGGTCCGGCTGCTTGTGGCTGTCGATAGGGGTGGGGACGGTGACGATGAACACGTTGCAGGCGGCGAGATCGGCGGGGTCGTCGCTGACCTGCAGGCCTGTTGCGGCCGCCAGCTCCTGCGGGGAGACTTCCAGCGTGCGGTCGTGGCCAGCCTTGAGCTCGGCGATCCGCGGGGCGGCGATGTCGAATCCCACCACCGCGTGATGGGCCGAGAAGGCCACCGCCAGCGGCAGCCCCACATAGCCCAGGCCGATCACCGCGATCATCGCCGGCGTCTCGGTGAACGGGTTGTGCAGCATAGAGGTCTCGCGCAAGGGCTGGTCCGAGGGCGTGACTAGCATGCTTTTCGCCCAGGGCGGGCCCGGCTAGGTCAGGGTCAGCACCGCCAGCACCAGACCCAGCACCACCGCCGTCTCAAGCACGATCAGCAGAACTGGCTTCCAGCCGACCAGCGCCAGTTCGCCCAGTGAGGTCTTGGCGCCCACCGCGGCGATCGCGGTCACCAGAAACCAGCGTGAGGCGCCGCCGACCTGCTCCATGGCCGCGGCGGGGACGACACCCAGGGAGTTGACCGCCACCAGCACCACGAACCCCACCAGGAAGGCCGGGACCAGCGGCGGGGTCCGGGCGCCCGCCGAGGCGACGCCGCGGCTGCGGAAGATCAAGGCCACCACCAGGATTGTCGGCAACAGCAGCGCCACGCGGAACAGCTTCACCAGGGTAGCGGTGTCGCCGGTGGGCTTGGAGACGCCGTAGCCTGCTCCCACCACCTGGGCCACGTCATGGATGGTGGCGCCCAGGAAGACGCCGGTCTCGACGTCGCCCAGGCCCAGAGCGGCGGCGATCAGCGGATAGACCACCATGGCGATTGTCGAGAGCGCGGTGACCCCGACCACGGTCAGCACGGTGTCCCGCTCCCGGGTCGGCGACGGCGGCAGCACCGACGACAGCGCCAGGGCCGCCGAGGCGCCGCAGATCGCCACTGCGCCGCCGGTGAGCACGCCGAAGTCGGCTCGCAACCGCAACGCCCGCGCCAGGCCCCAGCCGGCCAGGATCGTGACCACCACGCCTGCGGTGGCCAGGAGCAGGGTCTCGGTCCCCAGGGAGCGGGCCTGCTCCAGGGTGATCCGCGCGCCCAGCAGAGCCACGCCGAGGCGCAGGATCGTGCGCGCGGCAAAATCGATTCCCGGGCGGCAGCGGACATCCTGTCCGACAAAATTGACCGCCATCCCCAGCAGTAGGGCGAACAGCATCACGGGCGCGCCATAATGCTCGGCGAGCCAGGAGGCGGCCAGAGCCACCAGGATGGCGATGGAAAGGCCCGGCGCCAGCCGCCGGACGGCGATCACCAGCCGGCGCGCGGCCGGCGCCTGCGTCTCGGAGGCCGCAAGAACCGGCACGCCCTCGAGACTGTCGTAGGACGAGAAGGCGAACTGGTCGGAGAGTGACGGCCCGGTCTCGTCCAAACGGCTCATGGCGGCACCGAACCACGATTCAACGGCCGCGGCACGCGCCGCGGCCGTCGGCGGTTAAATGAAGCTGCCGCTGTCAATGTCGGCCAACGTACGGCCGATCAGGGCGACCGCATCATCAGCGGTGCCGTTGTTGTTGGCGGAATCCGCGAAGACGATGACGTCGGCGCCCACCTGTACGGCGACCACGTCCGTACCGCCGGCGATGGCTGCGTTGGCCAGGGTGACGGCAGCGGTGAAGTCCGCCGCTGTGGCCTCGGCGTAGCTGCCGGCGACGATCCCCTGGAAGTCGATGGTGTCGGTGTCGTTCCAGTCGGTGATGATGTCCCACACCCCGATGGCCGTGCTCGAGTTGCCGACCACACTCACCACGAAGGTGTCGCCGTC
>NZ_JBKJTG010000182.1:0-14778 GCF_046590535.1 Phenylobacterium sp.
CTCCAGCACCCGATCCCCCGGCCTGGCGTCGCACGCCGCCGCCAGCAGCGCCGCATCCAGCCCGGCGCGATAGCCTCGCGAGGGCTGGCGCAGGCTCACGCGCCCGTCGAGAACGCGATCCTCGGTGACAGCCTCCATTGGAGCTTTGAGCCTCGAAGTCTCTTGGTTGCGCGCGGGGGTCGCTTGACCGTGCCCTATCGCGTCACCATTGTCCCCGGCAAACGGCGGCAGGCCTCCCCAGCTCGCGCCGGCCCCCGACAGGAGCTTGAAACCCGCGTGGACGCCCGCACGGCCATTGCCGAGAAGCCGCCGTCCCTGGACGCGTTGCTGGCGCTCGCGGCGCCCGACATGGCGGCTGTGGACACACTGATCCGCAAGCACATGGACAGCCCCGTGCCGGTGATCCCGGCCCTGGCCGACCACCTGATCGCGGGCTCCGCCAAGCGGCTGCGGCCCCTTATCACCGTCGCCGCGGCCAGGCTGGCCGGGGCCCGCGACGACGCCTGCCTGAAGCTGGCCGCGGCGGTGGAGTTCATCCACACCGCCACCCTGCTGCACGACGACGTGGTGGATTCCTCGCAGCTTCGGCGCGGCCGGGTAGCGGCGCACCTGATCTGGGGCGCGCCGTCCAGCGTGCTGGTGGGCGACTTCCTGTTCGCCCGGGCTTTCGAGTTGATGGTCGGGGCAGGCTCGATGCCGGCCCTGGAGATCCTGGCCCGGGCCAGCCGGGTGATCGCCGAGGGCGAGGTGTTGCAGCTCACCCGCGCCCACGATCTGGACCTCAGCCAAGAGGTCTACCTGGAGATCATCAAGGCCAAGACCGCGGAGCTGTTCGCCGCCGCGGCCGAGGCCGGCGCGGTCTCCGCCGGCGCGTCTCCAGAACGCTGCCGGGCGCTGCGCAGCTTCGGCCAGCATCTGGGCCTGGCCTTCCAATTGGTGGATGACGCCCTGGACTATTCCGGCGACAGCGAAACCCTGGGCAAGAACCCCGGCGACGATTTTCGAGAGGGCAAGGCCACCCTGCCGCTCTTGTTGGCCATGGCGCGCACGCCCGGCGAGCGCGACTTCTGGGTCCGCACCATCGACCGCCGCGAGCAGGCCGACGGCGACTTCGAGCGGGCGCTCGAACTCATGCGCCAGACCGGCGCCCTGGACGCCACGCTCGACCTCGCTGGGCGCTACACGGACAGCGCCAAGGCGGCGCTGGCGGGCTTCGGCTCCAACATCTGGCGGCCGGCCCTGCAGGAACTGGCCGACTTCGCGGTCATGCGGCGTTCCTAGAGCGCCAACGCAGCTCTACTCTAGGAACCCAACCACCGTTCAAACGCTCTCCGCCCCCAGGGAGGCCAGTATGTTTGCAGGGTTGAGACTATCCACGCTGGGCGCGTTCACGCCGGAATTTCCGGACGCCGAGATGCTCCACCTGGGGCTGGCGAAGTGGAACCGCCGGCGCCTCGCGGTCGCCCTGCCCACCGCCGACTGGCGCCAGGATCTCAATGCGGATCACGCGATGCTGCGGCTGGAAGGCGCCTTCGTCGAGGCGTTCCGCGCCCACGTGGCGCCCCTGGTGGCCGACGTGCCCACCGATCCCGCCGGGTTCATCAGCTGGTTCGACGCCCTGAAGGACGCCGGCCCCGGCCAGTGGGATCCTCTGTTCGCCTGGCTGGAGACCGAGGCGGACCTTGAGCAAATGAAGTGGTTCCTGACCCAGGAGGCGGCCGGCGAGGCGGGGTTCGACGACCTCGTGGCCCTGACCCAGTTGAAGCTGCCAGACCGGGCGAAGCTCGAACTGGCCCGCAACTACTGGGACGAGATGGGCCGCGGCTCCATGGGTGGCATGCACGGGCCGATGCTGAACCGCACGGTCGCGGGCCTGGGCCTGGCGCCCACCATCGACGGCACCTGCTGGCAGTCGCTGGCGCTGGCCAACACCATGACCGCCTTCGCCACCACCCGGCGCTACACCTACCAGTCCGTCGGCGCCCTGGGCGTGGTGGAGCTGACCGCCCCCACCCGAGTCGGCGCCGTGGCCGAGGGCCTCAAGCGCCTGGGTTGCACGCCCGAGCAGCGCAAGTATTTCGTCCTCCACGCGCAACTCGACGTGGAGCATTCCAGGGCCTGGAACGCCGAGGCGCTGGTCCCGCTGGTCGAGGCCGATCCAGCCTGCGCCCAGCACATCGCCGAGGGCGCGGTCATGCGCCTGATCTGCGGCGAGCAGTGCTTCGAGACCTACCGCGCGCACCTTTGGGCCCACGCCCACCCGCTGGTCTACGCGGCCGAGTAGGGGCTACTCGCTGAACGGGTGGGGCAGGCGGCCAGCTTTGAACAGGATCACCGGATTCTCATCGTAGTCGCCCATTTCGGTGTCCGCCGTGGCGGAGAACGCCACGACGCCGACCCGCAAGGGGCCCAGGCGTTCGGCCTTGCGGCGGGCCTCTTCCGCCGTCTTGCAGCCCATCTGCTGCTCGGCCTTCAGCGCTTTGCCGCGGCCGGCGATATAGGACTGCACGATGTAGACGGTTTCCTTGGCCATGGCGCCTTCACGCGCCGGTTCGCGGGGCGGGTCAAGCCGTTCAGCCCGGGCCGAGCATGTTCTCCGGGCGCACCAGGGCGTCGAACTCCGCATCGGTGACAAAGCCGCCCCCCACCGCCTCCTGCCGAAGGGTCGTGCCGTTCTTGTGGGCAGTCTTGGCGATCAGGGCGGCGTTATCGTAGCCGATCTTCGGCGTCAGTGCGGTGACCAGCATCAGGGAGCGCTCCATGGCCGCCTTGATGTTGTCCTCGCGCGCCTCAATGCCCACCACCATGTTGTCGGTGAAGGAGATCGCCGCGTCGCCGAGAAGGCGGCAGGATTGCAGGAAATTGTAGGCCATCACCGGGTTGAACACGTTCAGCTCGAAATGCCCCTGGGAGCCGGCGAAGGCCATGGTGGTCTGATTGCCCATCACCTGGGCGCAGACCATGGTCAGGGCTTCCGCCTGGGTGGGGTTGACCTTGCCAGGCATGATCGAGGAGCCGGGCTCGTTCTCCGGCAGGGAGAGCTCGCCCAGGCCCGAGCGCGGACCCGAGCCCAGGAAGCGGATGTCGTTGCCGATCTTGAACAGCGCCGCGGCCGCGGCGGTGAGCGCCCCGTGGCTGAACACCATGGCGTCGTGGGCGGCCAGCGCCTCGAACTTGTTGGGCGCGGTGATGAACGGCAGGCGGGTGATCGCCGCGATCCGCTCGGCCACCTTCTCGGCGAAGCCCACCGGCGCGTTCAGCCCCGTGCCCACCGCCGTCCCGCCCTGGGCCAGTTCGTAGAGGCCGTAGAGAGTGTCCTTCAGGCGCCGGACCGACATGCTCACCTGGTGGGCGTAGCCGGAGAACTCCTGGCCCAGGGTCAGGGGCGTGGCGTCCTGGGTGTGGGTGCGGCCAATCTTGATGATGTGGGCGAAGGCCTTGATCTTGGCGTTGAGCGCTGCGTGCAGATGCTCCAGCGCCGGCATCACCCGGCGGGCGACTTCCTCGGCGCAGGCGATGTGCATGGCCGTGGGATAGGTGTCGTTGGACGACTGGCTCATGTTGACGTGATCGTTGGGGTGGACCGGGCTCTTCGACCCCATTTGGCCGCCAAGCATCTCAATGGCGCGGTTCGAGATCACCTCATTGGCGTTCATGTTCGACTGGGTGCCGGAGCCGGTCTGCCAGACCACCAGCGGGAAATGGTCGTCGAGCTTGCCCTCGATAACCTCCTGGGCGGCGGTGACGATGGCGTTTCCGATGGCCGGGTCCAGCCGGCCGAGCGCCATGTTGGCCTCAGCGGCGGCGCGTTTGACCACCCCCAGCGCCTTGATCACCGGCAGCGGCTGGCGCTCCCAGCCGATTTTGAAATTACCCAGGGAGCGCTGCGTCTGGGCCCCCCAGTACCGGTCGGCCGCCACCTCGATGGCGCCGAAGCTGTCGGTCTCGGTGCGGGTCGCGGTCATCGGCGGGCTCCAGCGGGGTCGCGGGGCCGGTTTAGCGGCACGACGCGAGACTGCAAAGAGTTGCGCTCCCCTTCGCGCAGCGTCATATAGCCAGATAAATAGCCAGGAGGTGGCGATGCGCGTCGGCGTGCTAGAGGCCAAGAACCGTCTCTCGGAGCTGCTTGAGGCGGCCGGTCGAGGTGAAGAGGTGATCATCACTAAACGCGGGGAGCCGGTCGCGACCCTCAACCCCATCCGCAGGCGGCTCACGCCGGAAGCGGCCGAGGCGCTGATGACCCGTGTACGCGAGCGCCGGGAGAAACTTGGCTTTACGACCACCTGGGACGAGCTGAAGAAGGATCGCGACGAGGGGAGGCGGTGAGCCTGGTCATAGACTGCTCAATCGCCATCGCCTGGCTCATGCCTGACGAACAGGCCGCCGAGGCGGATCGGGCGATGGAGGCGGTCATTCGGACGGGCGCCGAAGTTCCCGCCCTCTTCCTGCCGGAAATCGGCAACGTCCTCCTGATGAACGAGCGCCGCGGGAGAATCCTCTCCACGCTCACGCTTCTGGCTGATCTCCTCAGCCTGGAACTGCGCCAAGATCTGAGCCCGTCGCACGAACGGATCGCCCAAGCGATCGCGCTGGCCGAACGCCACCGACTTAGCGTTTACGACGCGTCCTATCTTGAACTTGCGCGACGCCTCAGCCTCCCGCTCGCGACGCTGGATGGAGCCTTGCGACGAGCGGCGGGGGAAGCGGGCGTCGCCTTGTTCGACGCGTGACCGACGCCTGGACCCAGCACGGCAAGGTGCGCGCCCGCGAGGCCGACGGCGCCATCGAGGTGGTGATCGACGGCCTGACCACCCAGGCCAAGTACTACAAGCCCCTGATCTACGAGTTCTTCCGCAAGGCGTGGCGCGGCTCGCGGCCCGCCTGGGGGGAGTTCGCCGTGGAGATCCGCATGGAATATGTCGGCGACCCGCCGTGGCTCGACCTCGACAACCTCGCCAAAGCCATCCTCGACGCCATCAAGGGCTATGTGTTTCACGATGACGCCCAGGTGGCGCGGCTGCTGGTGGAGCGGGTGGCCGGAGAGCGCGAGCGGATCACCGTCACGGCGCGAAGACTGCCGGAGACGCCGGGCGCGGCGCATCCCTAGAGCGCTATTCGCTCCGATAGACTCGGAGCGGCGCCCAGATCCTTGTTTTGTCGCGCTTTCTGACGCCGAACGGGCAGCCACTTCGGCGGAAGGCGCTCTGGAAAAGGCAACGGCCGCGCCCAGGGGGTGAGCGCGGCCGCCTACTTCGCGAACCTGTCCGGGGGAATGAACGGCTCAGCGATACTGTTGGATACGCGTGGTGCGCAGGCCGGCCAGGCCATGCCGGTCGATGGACCGCTGCCAGGCCAGGAACTCCTCAGACGTCAGGCCATAGCGATCCAGCGCGTCCTCGAGAGGGATGAGTCCGCCACGCACCGCGGCCACCACCTCGGCCTTTCTGCGGATCACCCACCGCCCGGTGTTCGGCGGCGGGAGGTCGTTGATCGTCAAAGGCGCACCGGTGGGGCCGATGACATAAGCCTCGCCGCGGTTGTTCGTGCGCGTCTGCTGTTGCTGCAACATGGCTTTACGCCTTTCCCACCATCACTGTTGGACGGCAATGTACGCAGCGGGCCCTAACAGCCGCTGAATCGTGATAGTAAAGAAACAACTAATCATTCATTCCCCGTGTACTAAATCGAAACACAAAATATAGTTTACGGCGATTAACCTGAATTAACATTTGGTATTACCGCTTGATGTTGATTAACTCTTCCAACATCTGGTCGGCAGTGGTGATGATCTTGGAGGATGCCGAGTAGGCCTTCTGGGTGGCGATCAAACCGGTGAACTCCGCGGAGAGGTCGACGGTCGAGGCTTCCAGACTGGAGGGCGAGATGTTGCCCGCGCCGCCCTCGCCAGCTTCCTTGACCACCATCTGGCCGGCCGGGATGGTCACCCGGTAGGCGTTGCCGCTCACCGCCTGCAGGCCGTCGGCGTTGGGGAAGGTGGCGACGCCGATCTTGGCGACCTTGCGGATCTGGCTGTTGTCGAAGATCGCCGAGACAATCCCGTCCTCGCCCACCTGCACGCCCACAACGTTGCCGACTCCGGCCCCGTTGGAGGTGACCGAGTTGACCGTGGAGATGGCCGCGTATTGCGACAGCTTGGTGAGGTCCAGCGCGATGGTCTGGGCGCCGATGCCCAGAGCGTCGGCCCATTTCGGGTTGGCCCCGCCTGAGGCGTTGAGCGCCACGGTGGCCGCGGCCCCGGCGGCGCCGAACAGGGTGGTGGTGGCCAGGTCGATGGTGCCGTCCTGGTTGAACTTCACCAGGCCGGTCTTGATCTGGCCCGGACGACCGGCGACCGCGACGTCGGTGGCCGGGATGGCGTGGATCTCCGCGTGCCAGGTGTTGGGCGTGACCGCGGCCGCCTTCAGGAAGGAGATCGCGATCTTGTGCGACCCGCCGACCGAGTCGATGACGTTCATCTCCATGACGAAGTCAGGCTTGGTGCCGGTGGTGGGATCGACCGCGTAGTCGCTCATCGAGGCGGCGGCGCCGGGGAGGTAGGCGCCGACCCCGGCGGAGATCACCCCGGCCTTGTCGAGGTTGGCGCTGAGCCCAAGCTTGGTGGTGGCCGCGACGGCCGCGCCCAGGTTCTTGATGTTGATCGAAGCCATCTTGTTCAGGTCCGACGGATTGACGTCGAACGTGCCGTTGGCCTTCACCGGCCAGCCCTGCAGGTAGAGCTTGGCGTCGTTCACAAGATAACCGTCGGCGTCGACGTTGAACGAACCCGAGCGGGTGAACTTGCGCCCGTCGGCCGCGGTCAGGCCCGCGCCCTTCTCGGCGACGATGAAGAAGCCGTCGCCGGAGATGGCCATGTCCGTCGTGGAGCCGGAACTCTGGATGAGGCCCTGCTGGCTGACGAACTGGCGGCTGACGCCCTGGACGCCGCCGGCGGAATACTTGCCGCTCACCGACTGGGCGGTGACCACGTTGGCGAAGTTCACCTGGTTGCGCTTGTAGGCGACGGTGTTGACGTTGGAGATGTTGTCCGAGATGGCCGCGAGCGCAGAGGAGTTGGCCACCAACCCCGAGACGCCTGCGAGCATGGCTGAACTGATGCTCATTGGTACTTTCCGTTCTTATCCTTGAGCAGATCCGCGTCCTGCGGAGAGAGCCGGCCGATCAGGCCGCTGCTGGAGACGACGTTTGGCCGCCGGGGCTGATGGGTTCGCGGATGGTCGTGACCTTTTCCCAGGACACCTGACCGCCGTTGATGGTGATGAGCGTCTGGCCGGCGGCCTGTTCGACGCCGGTGACGCGGCCCTGCACATAGGCCGTGGCGGGCACGGTCGCGCCGCTGCCGTCCTTGGCCGAGATCCGTAGGGTGTAGACGCCGCCGTTGGGCAGTTGCGCGCCGCTCTGGTCCCTACCGTTCCACGACAGCGCGTGGTCGCCGGCGCCGTTGCCGGTGGGCGCCACGACGTGGACCACCCTGCCGGCGGAATCGATCACCTCGAGCTTCACGTCGGTAGCGGCCCGGTCGAGCTTGTAGATCCACTCGGCCTTGCCGCCGGAGATCGCGGTGGTGTCGCTGGTGGCGCGCACGTCCTTGCCGATCAGGCTGACCGCGGTGGCGACCCCGTTGCCAGTGTTGCCCACCAGCTTCTTCAGGAGGTCGTTGGTGAGGAGCTGCTGCTCCACCCCGGTCATCTGCACGATCTGCTGGGTGAACTGGTTGGAGTCCATCGGCGACAGCGGATCCTGGTTCTTGAGCTGCGTGGTCAGGAGCGACAGGAAGGTGTCGAAGCTTTCCGCCAGGCGGGCCCGGCCGGTGGCGGCGCTGTCGACCTTGGCGGTCCCGGCGGCGGCGTTGGCGGCGTTGATGTCCATGCTTCGGTCCTTAGATCCGCACGTCGACGCCGGCGTTCACGCCACGTCGAAGGTTGAGTTCGCCTATCGCCGCGGCCTCGGCGCCACCGGCGGTCTCCAGGGCGGCCTGGAAGGCCCGGCCACGGAAGCCCGCGCCGGCCTCACCGTGTTGCTGGTGGTGGGCCTGCTGGTGCGGCTGCCCGCGGTCGCCGGCCACGTCGAAGGAAATCCTGCCCGCCAGGTCGAAGCCGGCCTGCTCCAGCGCCCGGTGCAGATCGCCGGCGCGCGCGCGCAGCTCGGCGGCGGCCTGCGGGTTGTCGAAGATCATGGCCGCGGTGATCCTGCCGTGAGCGCCGATCTCCAGGCGCACGTCCACGCGGCCGAGGCCGACGGGGTCGAGCTCCAGGTCGAAGCGGGTGGAGCGGCCCTCCAGCTTCTTGACGATCTGAGCGGTGAGGTTGGCCACCGTCTCCGGCGCGCCGCGGACCAGGGGCGCAGCGGCGGGCAGGGGCCCGGCGGCCATGGCGCGGGCCTCGCCGGCGGCGGGGCGGATGTCGTGGGTTTCCGCGTGATCCTCGGCGACGCCCGGCTCGGCGATGGCGGTCTTCTCGACGCCAGCGGCGGGTGTCCGCGCCGGGTCGACCGGGGCAGCGGGCCCGCTGGCGGTGCGGATCGGCGCGGCTGCGGGTGCTGCGGCCTCGGGCTCGACGCGGCCCGCCGCCCGTTCGGTGCGGCCGGCCTTTTCACGCGGCGCGGGCGCCTGAGGGGGAGCGATCGGGGCAGCCGCCGGTGCGATCGTCGGCGTGATCGTCGACGCGACAGCGGCCGCCGGCTGCGCGGCGGTTTCGGCAGGGGACGCAGCGGCGACCGGCGCGGACGCCTCGGTCAGACTTGCGGCCTGGACGGGCAGGGCGGCGGCGGGCGCCGCAGGAGCCGCAGGAGCCGCTGGAGCGGGCGCCATCGGCGCGGGGGCCGCGACAGGGCGCGCCTGGACCGGGGCTGCGGCGACCTGCAGCGGTCCGGAGCGCGCGGGCTCGGTTGCGGTCGCCGGGGTGGCCTCGGTGGGCGCGGCGTCCCCATCCGGGAGACCGTCCGCGCGGCGCGCCGCTGGCGGTTGGGCCGTGGCGCGCTTCATCGGGTGAGGGTCTGCAACCACCTCGCGGGAGGCTGGAGACGGAGTGGTCACCGTCGCCACAACCACCGGCGCGGGCGCCGCGGCGGGCGCTGCGGCGGGCGCGGTCGGCATGGACGGCGCTTCAAGGATGTCCGGGGCGAGCAGCAGGGGATCGACCAGCGACCCGTCGCCAACCAGGATGTCCGTGCCGGGGTCGGCCGTCGCCGGCGTGGCGGCGTCGGGTTCGGACACCGCGTCCGGCGCGAGACCGGCGACATCGTCCGGCGCCGGGACGGCGGACGCCGGCGCGAGCGTGGCAGGGCTAAGCTCAATGCCAGGTGCAGGCGTCGCGGCAGGCGGGGACGTGGTCGGCGCCGCCGCCAGCGCCTGCGGGGCGCCGAACAGGGCGGTGAGCAGGGCTTCGAAGCCCGCCAGGGGGGCGGCCGCGGTCGCCGACAGCAGCGCCGGGCCCACGGCGGGCTGCGGTGTGGCGGCGGCAATGATCACGGACGCGGACATGCGTGAAAGGCGCTTTCCAGGGGTGGAGGTCGAGGAGCGCGTTTTGCGCCCGGCTCATTCGGTCTGGCCGGAGCAACCTTCGCGCCATCTGAACAACCGACGGAAATTGCTGGGGAAACACCATTCGTTCTGGGGCGCCGGGGCGGGCCTCTCCGGAGGAAATTGCCGGGCCGTCCGGGGCGCGGTGGGTCGTTACCTGCCGTGTGGCGCTGCGCCGGACCGGCATGGCGCCGGTCTTGCGCCGGAGTTTGCGAGTTCACCCGGTCCTTGAAGGGGCCGTCTTTGAAAAGCTTGCGGTTTTCCCGGCCGCTCGCGCGTGTGTTCGCTCACTCCCCGGCAGAAACCGCCGGGTCGCGCGTCAGCCTTTGCCGGGCGGAGAGTAAAGCGATGTCCCTAAGCGTGGCCCTCAAGACGGCCGCTTCCGGCCTGCAGGCGGCCCAGACCGGCCTGCGCGCCGTCTCCGACAACATCGCCAACGTCAACACCCCTGGCTATGTCCGCAAGGCGGTGGACCAGAAGCCCCTGGTGGTCGATGGCGTGGGCATGGGTGTCGAGGTGGCCGGCGTGCGCCGCGTCACCGACCAGTACCTGCAACTCGCCAGCCTGACGGCGGCTTCAGAGGCGGCCCGCTGGTCGGCGGTCTCGCAATACCTGGACAACGCCCAGAGCCTGTTCGGCGACCCCTCGGCTTCCAGCTTCTTCTTCAACCGCCTGGACAACATCTACGCCGCCTTCGCCACGGCCGCGGACGATCCGTCCTCCAGCCTGCTGCGCAGCCAGGCGCTCTCCAATACCCAGGATTTCCTGTCCGAGGCCGACCGGGTGAACGCCCAGCTCACCGAGCTTGGCCGCACCGTCGACACCCGCATCCTGGCGAGTATCGGCCGGGCCAACGACCTGCTCTCCCAGATCGACCAGCTGAACAGCGACATCAGCCGCGCAAAGCTGGTGCTGGCCGACGCCTCGGGCTCTGAGAACATCCAGAGCCAGTTGCTCGACGAGCTCTCCAAGCTGATGAGCGTGCGCGTGGTCGGGCGCGACCAGGGCGGGGTGGTCGTGCGCTCTGCGGAGGGCGTCGCCTTGGCTGGCGAGGGCGCCGCCGTGCTGACCTACAACCGCACAGACTCCACCCGCGGCTACATCTCCGCGACCCCGGCCGGGGGCGCCTCGGCCCAGCCGATCCAGGTGACTGGCGGCGAGGTCCGCGGGCTGATGGATCTGCGCGACCAGAAGCTCCCTGACCTGTCCGACCAGCTAGGCGAGTTCGTCTCGCGCGCAGTGGAGCGGATGAACGCCGCCCACAACGCCTCCAGCGCCATCCCCGCCCCGCTGGCCCTGACCGGCCGCGACACCGGCCTCGACCTGCCCTCCGCCATCACCGGATTCACCGGGGCCTCGACCGTGGCCATCGTCAATGCGTCCGGCGTCGTCCAGCGCAAGGTGGACATCAACTTCACCAGCGGACTGATGAGCACTGACAACGGCCCGGCCGTCGCCTTCACGCCGGCGAACTTCCTGGCCAACCTCAACGCCGGCCTGGGCGTCCTGGGCGCGGCGAGCTTCACGGGCGGCGCGCTCTCCATCGCCGCCACCGGGACCAACGGCGTGGCCATCGCCGAACTCTCGTCGATGAAGGCGGGACGCCAGTTCTCGCACTTCTTCGGTCTCAACGACATGGTCCGCTCCACCGGCTTCACCAGCTACGAGACCGGCCTGACCGCCTCGGCTGCGCACGGGTTCGTCGCTGGCGGCCAGATCGCCCTCAGACTGGCCCAACCGGACGGCAAGCCGATCCGCGACGTCACCGTCACCGTCCCGGCCGCCGCGAACATGAGCGACCTGCTCACGTCTCTGAACAGCAGCGCCACGGGGGTTGGCCTTTATGGCGCCTTCACCCTGAACGCCTCCGGCGCGCTCAGCTTCACCGGCTCCGCGCCGATGAACGCCGAACTTGCGGTGGTCAGCGACAACACCCAGCGCGGCGTCGGCGGGCCTTCGATCAGCCAGCTCTTTGGCCTGGGCGTCGTGGAACGCATCCAGCGCGCCGGCCGGTTCGACGTGGCCCAGGCGCTGGTCTCCGACCCGACCAAGCTGGCGCTGGGCCAGATCGACCTCACCGTCGCGGCCGGCCAGCCGGCGCTGCGGCCCGGCGACGGGCGCGGCGCGCTCGCCATGGCCGCGTCCGGCGATGTCACCGCAACCTTCCAGGCCGCCGGTTCGCTGGGCGTCGTGGCGATGACCGTGTCGCGCTACGCCTCGGAGTTCGGCGGCTCGATCGGACGCGAGGCGGCGGCGGCGGAGACCCGCAAGCTCAGCGCCGCGGCCGTGGAGACCGAGGCGGTCGCCCGACGGCAATCCGTGGAGGGCGTCAACCTCGACGAGGAACTCGTCAACCTCACCACCTATCAGCAGGCGTTCAACGCGTCGGCGCGCATGATCCAGGCGGCCAAGGACCTGTTCGACGTCCTGGTCGGCATGATCTGAGGAACAAGCACATGGTCACCCGCGTCTCCACCACCGGCAACTACTCTTCGGTCCTCGCCAACCTGATGGCCGCCCAGCAGCGGCAGATCGCGGCCGGCGACCAGCTGGCGACCCAGAAGAAGGGGTCGGACCTGAAGGACTACGCCAAGGACGCCGAACTGCTCACCGCCATGCGCTCCATCAAGACGCGGATCGAGGTCTACCAGGAGCAGAACGGCCTGATCGCCGACAAGCTCGTCACCCAGGACGCCGCCCTCAACCGGGTGGCCGACGCCGCGTTGGGGACCCGCCAGGCGATCGCCGAGGCCCTGGCCAGCGGCCGGGTCGACACCCTGGTGGAGGATATCCAGAACCAGCTTCGCAACGCCGCGGAGGGCATGAACGCCCGCTACGGCGGCAAGTACCTGTTCGCCGGCGGCCAGGTGGACACCCGGCCGGTGACCGCCACGTCGCTCGCCGACCTGACCGCCGGCCCGCCGATCAGCAGCTTCTTCCTCAACGATAACTTCAAGATCACCGCCAAGATCGACGACTCGACCAACGTCGCCACCGGCATCCTGGCCAAGGATCTGGGCACGGACATGCTGACCGCCTTCAAGACCTTCCAGACCTTCCAGCAGGGCGGCTCAGGCCCGTTCACGGGCACCATGACCGCCGCCCAGCGGACCTTCCTGGAGGGTCAGCTGGCCACCTGGGACGGCATCCGCGAGGACATCACCAACGAGGCCGCCCGCAACGGCCTGGTGCAGCGCCGCGTGGAGTCGGTGAAGGGCGACCTGCAGACCCGAAACAACGCCATCACCGGCATGATGGGCGACGTCACCGACGCCGACATGGCGATGGCCGCCACCCAGCTCCAAGCCGCCCAGCTCTCCGTGCAGGCCGCCGCGCAGGTGTTCATCTCCCTGCAGAACACCTCGCTGATCAACATCCTGAAGTAGCGCCGCGCTAGAGCCTTTCCCGTTCAAATGGACCCATCTGAACGGGATAAAAGAGCTCTAGATCAAAAGCTTGGAGCATCTTTCGTCCGAAAACCGCGTCACACTTTTCGGAAGATGCTCTAGATGCGGAACTCGTGGCCGATGCGGCCGACCAGGCGTTCGCCTTCCCAGACCTCGGCGGCGTATTGCCCGGCGCGCGCGTCCTCGGCGTGCTCCAGGGCCGCGCGGTCGGTGTCGAACCGGTCTTCGAGCTTGCCCTCGACGCGTTCTTCGCCGTCGAGGATGTAAATCCGGTAGATTGTCATGCGCATCCCCTGTCCAGTCAGGTGAAGGCGGGAGCTCATCTTGAGGCTCTCAGCCGCCGGCACCTGTGGTGTACCCGCCGACGATGGCCGCAGTTTAGCGCTTTTCTGTGACGCGCCGGATCACAATCTGGAGCGTCCCGGCGACGACAGATCAGCCGCATCTCACCGCCCCCCTCGCAAACCCCTGATCCAACAGCTAAATAGGCGGCGATGAACGCGCCCGTCTCCCTCTTGAGCGACGCCCCGGACGGCCTGATCCAGGCCGCCCGCGATGCCGTGCGCCTGCCGGTTGGCGCCCGGATTGTGGCGGCCATGTCCGGCGGGGTGGACTCCACGGTGACGGCGGCCCTGCTGGCGCGGGCCGGCTACGACGTGGTCGGCGTCACCCTGCAGCTCTACGACCACGGCGCGGCCGTCCAGAAGAAGGGCGCCTGCTGCGCCGGCCAGGACATCCACGACGCGCGCACCGCGGCCGAGAGCCTGGGCGTGCCGCACTATGTGCTCGACTACGAAAGCCGCTTCCGCGAGCAGGTCATCGAGGACTTCGCCGACGCCTATCTGCGGGGCGAAACGCCGATCCCCTGCGTGCGCTGCAATCAGACCGTGAAGTTCCGCGACCTGCTGGACGTGGCCCGCGACCTGGGCGCCGCAGCCATGGCCACGGGCCACTATGTGCGCCGCGACGTGGGCCCGGCCGGGCCTGAATTGCACCGGGCCTACGACCCCGCGCGCGACCAGAGCTATTTCCTGTTCGCCACCACGCCGGACCAGCTCGACTACCTGCGCTTCCCCCTGGGAGGCCTGCCCAAGCCGGTGGTGCGCCAGGCCGCCCAGGCCCTGGGGCTCAGCGTCGCCGACAAGCCCGACAGCCAGGACATCTGCTTCGTGCCGGAGGGCCGCTACACCACGGTGATCGACCGCCTGCGCCCGCACGGGGCGGAGCCGGGGGACATCGTCCACCTGGATGGCCGGGTGCTGGGCCGCCACGAGGGCGTCACCCGCTACACCGTCGGCCAGCGCCGGGGCCTGAATGTCGCCGTGGGTGATCCGTTGTTCGTGGTGAAGATCGACGCGGACAGCCGCCGGGTGGTCGTCGGCCCCCGCGAGGCGCTGATGACCCACGCCCTGACGCTGAAGGAGACCAACTGGCTGGGCGAGGGCTCAATCGAGGCGGCCTGCGAGGCCGGACGCCCGGTGCTGGCCCGGGTGCGCTCCACCCGCGAGCCGGTGGCCGGTCGCCTGGCCCTGGTCGACGGCCAGCCCGGCGTGGTGTTCGACGGCTCGGAAGAAGGTGTCGCCCCCGGTCAGGCCTGCGCCCTCTACGCCCCGGAAACCCCCACCCGCGTGCTGGGCGGCGGCTTCATCGCGGGAACCGTGCGCGACATCTAGGCTGTCATCCCTCCCCATGAAGGGGAGGGATCGCTATACCCCGCCGATGACCCAGACCTCCGACCCCGTCGTCATCGCGTCCTACGCCCGCACCCCCATGGGCGGTTTCCAGGGCGTGCTTGCCCCCATGAAGGCCACCGAGCTTGGCGCAGCCGCGGTG
>NZ_JBKJTG010000032.1:0-4135 GCF_046590535.1 Phenylobacterium sp.
ATTTCCTTCAGCCGCGCCAGGGCCCCGCCGGTCAGCGCCATGGTCGGCTGGCCCGACCGCATGTTGATCACGCCCATATCCCGCCAGAACACCCCGCGTCGCATGCCAGTCCCAAGGGCCAAGGAAGCCTGCGCCAAGGCGCTGGGCACGGGCATGCGCCGCGGCGTCTTCTGGCGCGACATGGGGGTGATCAACCTGCGCTCCGGACAGCCGACCATGGCGCTGACCGGCGGGGCCCTGGCCCGGCTTGAGGAGATCACGCCAGCCGGGATGCGCTCAGTGATCCACCTCAGCCTCACCGACGATCACCCCTACGCCCAGGCCTTCGTCATCGTCGAGGCGCTGCCGGCGTGACCGCGCCCGCCATCGATTCGGACCTGGTGCGGCGCCTGGTCGAGAGACAGTTTCCGCAGATGACTCGCCTAACCGTGACCCCGGTCTTCCCTGGAGGCTGGGACAACCGCACCTTCCGCCTGGGCCCCGACCTGCTTCTGCGGCTACCCAGCCGCGCGGCCTATGCGGCCCAGGTGGAAAAGGAGCAGCGCTGGCTGCCGACGCTGGCGGCAGGCCTGCCGCTGCCGATCCCGATGCCCGTGGCCCTGGGCGCGCCGGGCGAGGGGTATCCCTGGCCATGGTCGATATATGGTTGGCTGGAGGGCGAGACCGCCTCCGCGGCGCCCATCGACGACATGACCCGGTTCGCCACCGACCTGGCGGCGTTGCTCACCGCGCTGCAGCAAATTGACGCCACCGACGGGCCGGCCCCGGGCCCGCACAACTTCCACCGCGGCGGGGCGCTGGCCACCTATGACGCAGAGACGCGCACAGCCATCGCCGCCCTGGGCGAGCGGATCGACGCGGCGGCCGTCCTGGCGGTCTGGGAGGCCGCGCTGGCCGCCGAGTGGCGCGGCCCGCCGGTCTGGCTGCACGGGGACGTCAGCGCCGGGAACCTGCTGGTCCGCGAGGGGCGGCTCAGCGCCGTCATCGACTTTGGCTGCTGCGGCGTGGGCGACCCGGCCTGCGACCTGGCGCTCGCCTGGACCTTCCTAGAGGGCGAGGCCCGCGAGGCGTTCCGCGCCGCCCTGCCGCTGGACGCGGGGTGCTGGGCGCGCGGGCGGGGCTGGACCCTGTGGAAGGCGTTGATCGTCTGGGCTGGACTGCCGGGGGCCAATCCCCTGGGCGCAGAGACGTCCCAGCGGATCGTGGACGACCTCGTGGCCGAGCACGCGGCGCTCTAAACGGGCTCGCTGACCACAGGCGCCCGCCGGCGTTCCCAGGCGGGCCACAGGGTGTTGAGCGCCAGGCCGGAGAGCACCAGCACGGCGGCCACCAGCTTCCACCAGGTCAGCGCCTCGCCCAGCCAGATGGCCGAGGCCGCCATGCCGAACACCGGCACCAGCAGGGACAGGGGCGCCACGGTGGCGGCGGGGTGGCGGGCCAGGAGCCAGGCCCAGGCGGCGTAGCCGAACAGGGTGTTGCCGACGCTTTGCCACAGGACCGCCGCCCAGGTGCCGGCGTCGGCGGCCACGATACCCTGCGACACCGCTGGCCAACCCTCCACCAGGAGGGCCAGGGCGATCAGCGGCGGCGCCGAGAACAGGCTCGCCCAGACCACATAGGCCAACATGTTTACCGGGCCCGCGGCCCGGGCCACGGTATTGCCGCCGGCCCAGCTCAGGGCGGCGATCAGCACCAGGCCGATGCCCAGGGCGGTGACTTCGGCGTTGGCGTGCGCCATCAGCCAGGCCAGGCCCGCCGCCGCCAGGCCCAGGGCCACCAGCTGGAAGCCGCGCACCCGCTCGCGGGTCAGCCACATGGACAGGCCGATGGTGAAGAACACCTGGGTCTGCACCACCAGGGACGCCAGTCCCGGCGAGATCGAGTTCTGCATGGCGATGTAGAGCACGCCGAACTGGCCCACACCGATCAGCACGCCATAGAGCGCCAGGTTGCCCCAGGACACCGCCGGCCGCTTGAGGAAGAACACCGCCGGGATCAGCGCGAAGGTGAACCTGAGCGCCGCGAAGGTCAGCGGCGGCAGATCGTCCAGGCCCAGGCGGATGATCACGAAGTTGGTGCCCCACACCGCAACCACCGCCAGGGCCAGCAGGGCGTGCAGGAGAGGCAGTGCGGGGCGACTCATCAGCGGACTAGACCGATCCCGGGGCTCCCTGTCACGCCTGCCTGCGACGGCGCGCCCCTGGACCTGACGCAGAGTTCACGGGCGCGGGGATTGCTCCGGGCGTATCCAGCGTCTAGCAACACCGCGTTCGGCCCCGCCGGACATCACCAGGACCCTTCATGAGCCCGAACGTGCAAGCTGCTGAGACCCCCGAGAAGTCCGGCGCCCTCAGTGAGATCGTCGAGATCATCAAGACGGTGGTCTACGCGCTGCTGATCGCGCTGTTCCTGCGGGTGATCTTCTTCCAGCCGTTCACCATTCCCTCGGCGTCGATGGAGCCCAACCTCTACGAGGGCGACTACATCATCGTCTCCAAGTTCACCTACGGCTACTCGCGCCACTCCATCCCGTTCAGCCCGCCGCTGTTCGAGGGCCGGATCCTGGAGAACAGGCCCAAGCGCGGCGACGTGGTGGTGTTCAAGCTGCCCCGCGACGGCCGCACGGACTACGTCAAGCGCGTGGTGGGCCTGCCCGGAGACCGCATCCAGATGAAGGCCGGTCGCCTGTGGGTCAACGAGCGCGAGATCCCGCGCGTCACCCTGCCGTCGGCGAAGGAAGATTCCGGCTACGGCTTCGTCCGCGACGTGGCCCGCTACCAGGAGACGCTGCCGGACGGCCGAACCTATGTGACCAATGACTACGGGACCGACGGCGACCTGGACAACACCGGGCCCTTCGTGGTGCCCGAGAAGAATTACTTCATGATGGGCGACAACCGCGACAACTCCTCCGACAGCCGGGTGGCGCCCGAGGCCGGTGGCGTCGGCTTCGTCCCCGCCGACCACCTGGTGGGCAAGGCACAGATCGTCCTGCTCTCCTGGCATCCGAGCGCCTCGATCTTCAAGCCCTGGACCTGGGTTCTGGACGCCCGTCCGAGCCGGTTCTTCAAAGTCCTGAAATGAACACCCGCGTCGCCGCGGTCGCCGAGCTGGAGCGACGCATCGGCCACACCTTCGCCGACCGGGAGCTGCTTGAGCGCGCGCTCACCCACGCCAGCGTCGGCAGCGGCTCCGGCGCCGTCGCCCACAACGAGCGGCTGGAGTTCCTCGGCGACCGGGTGCTGAACCTGGTGGTCGCCGAGCAGCTGACCATCCTGCGCCCCGAGGCGCGGGAGGGGGAGCTCTCCAAGCTTATGAACCAGCTGGTCAACAACCACGCCTGCGCCGTGGCCGGGCGGCTGGCCGGACTGCGCGACGCGCTGCGGCTGGAAGGCGGCGCCAGCAAGATGGGCGCCCGCGACAACGACCGGGTGCTGGGCGACGCCTGCGAAGCCCTCATCGCCGCCCTATATCTGGACGCAGGCCTGCCCCGGGCGCGCGCGTTCGTGCTGACCTTCTGGGCCGAGCCCCTCCAAACGCTGGACGCCCCCAGCAAGGACGCCAAGACGATGCTGCAGGAATGGGCCATGGCCCGCGGATTGCCGGTCCCGACCTATCGGGTGCTGGCCCAGGTGGGCTCGGCCCACGAGCCGCGGTTCACCATTGAGGCCTTCGTCCAGGGCTTCGAGCCGGAGCAGGCCGAGGCCGGCTCCAAGCGCGACGCGGAGAAGCTGGCCGCCGCCCTGATGCTGGCCAAGCGCACGGGCGGGCTGTGATGACCAAGGCAGGCTTCGTCGCCATCATCGGCGCGCCCAATGCGGGCAAGTCGACGCTGACCAACCGCCTGGTGGGGGCCAAGGTCTCCATCGTCACGCAGAAGGTGCAGACCACCCGGTTTCCGGTGCGTGGTGTGGCCATGCAGGGCGACGCCCAGATGGTGCTGGTGGATACGCCCGGCATCTTCCAGCCGAGGCGCAAGCTCGACCGAGCCATGGTCCGCGCCGCCTGGGGTGGAGCGCAGGACGCCGACATCATCGTCCACCTGGTGGACAGCGTCGCCGAGCTGGCGGCCCCCGAGCAGGGCGCCAAGGCCGCAGACCGCCGCGCCGCGGTGGACGTGGAGTCCATCGTCGAG
>NZ_JBKJTG010000090.1:0-4238 GCF_046590535.1 Phenylobacterium sp.
AGGCGCTGAAGATCGCCACCGCCAAGGACCGCATCCCGGCGGTGACCTTCGCCGGCGACGGGACCCTGCGCGACTTCTGGCAGGACGCCACCCAGGTGCGCGGCGCCTGGCGCACCACCAGCGTGGCGTCCTGCCAGAAGTCGCGCAGGGTTCCGTCGCCGGCGAAGGTCACGCCGGGGATGCGGTCCTTGGCGGTGGCGATCTTCAGCGCCTCGGCGTGCAGGCCGGCGTAGCGCGGATCGTTCTGCAGCTGCGGCAGGGACCGGGCGTTCTCCGCCCGGGCGAAGGCCAGGGCGCGCTCGCCCTCTATCTCCTCGAGCCAGGTATAGGGATCATTGTCGGGGGCCGACCCCATGAGCAAGACTCCCGCGAGAAGTGTCACCAGTGCGCGCATCATCATTCTGCACACCGGGGACTACAACTTGGCGGATTGAAGGCATCGCGGGTCAGAGCTCAAGGGGCTCCGCGTGTCAGCGGCGCCGTTCGGCCAGGATTTGCAGCGCCAGCCGGGGCCGGATGACGAAGAGGCCGCCCCAGACCGCCACGACGCCGGCATAGCGCAGCTTGCCGCCCAGCCGCCGGCGGGGGCGGACCTGGGTTTCGAAGACGTTGGCGTAGTCGATGGCCAGGGACATGATCGTTCCTCCTCGTTGATGAGGAAGAGCTAAGGGTCCGGGGCGACAGAAGCGGACGCATGCGTGCGCAGCGCCAGCTCGATCTGCGCCATCAGGGTGTCGTGAAGGACTTGGGGCGCCACCACGCGGACCTTGTCGCCCCAGGTGAACAGGTGCCAGGCGAGTTCCAGCATGCCGCTGGCCCGGAAGCGCACCAGCACGCCGCCGTCGGCCTGGGGTTCCACCGACTGGTTGGCGTGGAAGCGCCAGCGCAGGGCCTCGTCCGCGCCCGCGGGGGTGATCCGCAGCACCACGTCCTCCACATCGTCGTGGAAGATGCCGAAGCTCTCGTCGGCATAGTCCTGCAAGGAGAAGCCCTGCGGCCGGACGGCGGGCCGGTCCAGCACCTCCACGGCCAAGATGCGGTCCAGCCGCCAGTTGCGCGGCCCCGCCGCCTCGTCCTCCTGCGCCACCAGATAGTTGGAGCGCCCGAACAGGATGCCGAAGGGGGTCACCTCGCGCACCCGACCGGGCGTCGCGCCGCCCGCATAGCGGAAGCGCAGGGCCGACATCGCCTTGACCGCCTCGCGCACCGTCGAGAGCACCACTTCATCCTCAAAGGGACGCGGCCCCGCCTGGACGGCGATGGTTTCCGCCTGGAGCAGGGCCTCCAGGTCGGGCGCCAGCCTGCGCCGGGCCGCCGCCCGGGTGGCCGACAGCACCTTCTGTTCCAGGGACTTCAGCGCGCCAGCGCGGTTGTGCGCCCCCTGGTTGGCCAGCAGTTCGGCGGCGGCCTGCAGGGCGGCCAGTTCCTCGGCGGTGGGCGCCTGGAAGAGGCCGTCGAGGCCCGAGGGGATGCGGAACCGGCGGGTGGGGGGGTCGTCCACCTCCTCCAGCTGCGGGAAGACATCGCGGACGGCGTCGCGCATCCGCTCGACGGTGCGCCCCCCGACCCCCAGGCGCTGGGCCATTTCGTCCAGGGTCAGGCCCTCGGCGGTGCTGGCCAGCAGCCGCGCCAGTTCGAGCAGCCGCCCGGCCTTTTCGTGTCGCATGGAACCTTACGTCCGATTCTGTCGGAGGGAACCAACAGAACAGGAAAACCACTTCTGTTCAAAGGACCCCTGCCGATGGCCAGCCAGTTCCGCCGCCGCACCTTTCCCTATCGCGCCGCCAAGCCCGCGCCGCGTCCGCTCAGCATTCCGCCGGTTCCGGGCTCAGTCGTCGATGCGGTGCTGCGGTTTCACGACCGCGCCATCGACCAGGGCGGCGGGCGCACCCTGCTCAGCCTCAGCGACCAGCGGCTGCACGACGCCGAGGTGGAGGCCGCCCTGGGCGAACTCACCAACCGGGCCGCGCGGGTCTCGATCCTGTGGAACGACCGCGAGGACGAGATCATCCGCGTCCTGGAAGGCGCCGAGACGCGGCTGGCGGCCTAGTTTTTCTTCCCCTCAGCGCCCCCTCACGTCGTCCGGGGGTCATGGCGGCCGGGATGTGCCCGCCGCGAGGCCCAGCCACCCCTCAACCCTGCCCTCTCCCCCCGCACTGACGTGTCGGGGGAGAGGAGGCCTTCATGCCGGTAGGTCGGCTGGTCGATGGCCAGCTGGTCCAGGGCGTTGGCCTTCAGGGCCGCCAGCAGGCCGGGGGTGGCGGCGTCCATCTCGCCGGCCGCAAGCCGGGCGCAGAGGTCTTGCGTCAGATCTTCGTATGAGCCCACCCGGCCCAGCACCTCGCCCAGGCGCCGCGCCGCCGCCGCCTTTGCCTGAGGTCCCTGCTGCAGTTCCCGGGTGACGGCGGCCAGCGCATTGGCCGCCACCCGCGCCAGGAAGGCGTTGCGCGGGTCGAGGCCTGGCCGGATCTGCTCGATCCAGCCGGCCACGGCCTGGGTGAGTTCGCAGGCTTTCGGATGGCTGATCACAGGCCGGCCTCCAGCAGGTTGACGAGGTCGATCTCGGTCTCGGAGACCCGGCGCCCGATCATCGGCCGCTCCACGGAGGTTTCCGCCCCGGTGGCGTAGCTGGCGTACATCATCAGGCACATGACCCCCCACTTCAGCGAGCCCAGCGCCTGCCAGTACCGCACCCGCGCCAGCGTCATCGCGCCGCCACCCGCCGCCGCATAGCCGGCCAGCAGGTCGGCATAGTCGCCGAAGCCGCCCACCGGCCGATCCGGCCGTCCGAACCGCCAGGAGTTGACGCAGATCCAGCCCAGGTCCTCCGCCGGGTCGCCCAGGTGCGAGAGTTCCCAGTCAAGCACGGCGGCTACCCCCACTGCGGGGTCGATCATCAGGTTGCCGTTGCGGAAATCCCCGTGCAGCAGCACCGGCGCGACGGGTTCCGGCGCCTGGGTGCGCAGATGCCGGAACGCCAGCTCCAGGATCGGCCGGCGCGCGCCGCTCAGCCGGTAGGCCTCCTCGTAGCGGTCCAGCTCGACGCGACTGTCAGCGGTCTTCAGGTTCGCCTCAGGGGGCGCCGGCGTGGCGTGGATCTGCGCCAGGATCTCCCCGCACTGGCGAGCCAGGGCGGGCCGGACCGCGTCGAAGCGCGGATCGCCGACGATCTTGCGCCCCAGGGTCTCGCCGGCGACGTGGCGGGTGACGTGCGCTTCTCCCAGGCCGTCGGCCGCGTCGCACAGGTGCACCAGGGCCGGCGCGGGGGCCCCGCGGGCGCCGACCGCGCGGATCAGGGCGGCCTCAGCAGCCAGGCTGGTGGACCGCGAGGTCTCGGGATCGAAGGCGGCGGTGCGCCTTCGCAGGATCAGGTCGTCACGGCCGCCCTCGCCCACGATGGCGAAGGCCCAGGTCTCCATGCTCGCCCCGCCGGTGAGGCGCTGGGCGTCGGTGGCGCGCGCGCCCTCCCCGCCCAGGCGCACGGCCAGTCGCGACAGCGCTGCGGGCACATCAAGACTCATGACGCCACGGAATGTCTCATGTGGGCTAGTCTGGCGCCCGCTCACCGCGGAGGGAATGCACCATGAACTTCGACCTGCCCCCGGGCCTCCAGGACTATCTCGACGAACTCGACCGTTTCATCGAGGCGCAGATCAAGCCGCTGGAGCAGCAAGACGACAACATGCGCTTCTTCGACCACCGTCGGGAGTACGAGCGCACCGACTGGGAGGCGGGCGGCCTGCCGAAGAAGGAATGGGAGGACCTGCTGGGCGAGGCGCGCCGGCGGGCCAACAAAGCGGGTCACTACCGCTATGCCTGGCCCCCGGAGATGGGCGGCAAGGGCGGCACCCAGTTGGCCATGGCGGTGATCCGCGAGCACCTGGCCGCCAAGGGCCTGGGCCTGCACAACGACCTGCAGAACGAGCATTCCATCGTCGGCAACAACCCCTTCGTGCTGATGTTCAAGGAGTTCGCCACCAACGCCCAGTACGAGCGCGACGCCGACAAGCTGCTGACCGGCCAACTTCGCACCGGCTTTGGCCTCACCGAGCCCAACCACGGCTCCGACGCCACCTGGATGGACACCACGGCGGTCCGTCAGGACAAGGACGGCCAGCCCGGCTGGCTGATCCAGGGCGAAAAGATGTGGACGACGGGGATGCACGTCGCCACCCACGTGATGGTTTTTGCTCGTACTTCCGGCAAGGACGGCGACGCCACGGGCATCACCTGCTTCA
>NZ_JBKJTG010000065.1:0-11036 GCF_046590535.1 Phenylobacterium sp.
GCGCCGCCCACCTCGGCGGCTTGGAGAATCTCCGCGGCGTTGGAGGGCTTCACCGACCCGCCGTAGAGGATCGGCGCGCGGTCGGCCGCCTGCCCGAACATCTCGGTGAGCGTGGCGCGGATCGCCCGGTGGACCTCCTCGATCTGCGGCGTGGTGGGGGTCAGGCCCGTGCCGATGGCCCAGACCGGCTCATAGGCCACGGCGAAGGCGCGGCCGGCCAGTTCGGCGGGGAGCGAGCCCCTCACCTGCCCGGTCACCACCGCCAGCGCCCCGCCGGCCTGGCGCTGCTCCAGGGTCTCGCCGACGCAGATGATCGGCTCCAGTCCCACCCTGAGCGAGGCCCGCGCCTTTTCCGCAACGAGGGCGTCGGTCTCGCCGTAGCCGGCGCGGCGTTCGGAGTGGCCCAGGATGACGAGGGTCGCCCCGGCGTCCGCCAGCATCGCGGCCGAGACGTCCCCGGTGAAGGCGCCCGCGTCCTCCGCCCGGCAGTCCTGTCCGCCCACCAGCACGCCGGTTCCCGCCAGGCGCTCGGCCATTCGCTGGACCAGGGTCGCCGGCGGGCAGAGGGCGACGCGCGCCGGGTTAGCGCCCAGGTCGCGGGCCACGGCCTCGGCTTCCGGCAGCGCCGCGTCCACCCCGTTCATCTTCCAGTTCCCAACGATCAGCGGCGTCGGAGCGGTCATTTGGCCTCACTTTTGTCGGAGGGCGGGGCGGTAAGCCATGCCGGGGGGCCTGTCACGCGCTTGCGGTGACAAAGCGGCCTCCACTATACCGTCGCTTCGCCCGTGCCCGGGAAAGGGAATAGATGCTCACCGCTATCCGCGCCTTCGCCAAGTCCTGGGTCGCCGCCGTGCTCATCGGCCTGCTGATCATCAGCTTCGCCGTGTTCGGCATCAACGACATCTTCACCGGCAACGCCGGCGACCAGGTGGTCAAGGCGGGCTCCCGCACCCTGACCTCCGCCGACTTCAAGCGCGAGTACGACACCTACAAGACCCGCTTCGAGCAGCAGGCTGGCCAGCCGATCACGCCTGAGATGGCCTCCGCCAACGGCCTCGACCGCCGCGTGCTCGACGGCGTCGCCACCCGCGAGGCCTTCGCCGAGCTCCTGTCGCGCGCCGGCGTGCGGCCCTCCGACAAGCTGCTGATCGCCGAGCTGCAGAAGATTCCCGCCTTCTTCGACCAGGTCTCCGGTCGCTTCGATCCCAAGATTTATGAGCAGCGCCTGGGCGAGAATGGCCTGACCCCCACCAAGTTCGACCAGGTGCTGCGCGACGAGATGGCCGAGCAGCACCTGGCCACCAGCCTGGTCAACGGCCTGCGCGTGCCCCGCGCCTATTCCGCCCTGGGCGCGATCTACGCCATGGAGAGCCGCGACCTGGCCTATTTCCCGGTCTCGCCGCAGAGCGTGCCGCAGCCGGCGCCGCCCACCGACGCCCAACTCACCGCCTTCATGCGCGAGAACGCCAGCCAGCTTACCCGCCCGGAATTCCGCGTACTGACCATCGTGCGCTTCAGCCCCGCTCTGGTGGCCGGTAACCTGACCGTCGACGAGGCCGAACTCACCAAGCGCTACAATTTCCGCAAGGACACCCTGTCGACGCCCGAGACCCGCACCGTCGTGCAAATCCCCGCCAAGGACCAGGCCACCGCCCAGCGGATCGGCCAGCGTCTGGCTGCCGGCGAAGCTCCTGCCGCGGTGGCTCGCGCCTCAGGCGTCGATGCGCTGACCTATGAGAACAAGCCGCAGACCGCGATCCCCGACCGCCGCGTGGGCGCCGCAGCCTTCCAGATGCAGCCAGGCCAGGTGGCCCCCGTCCAGGGCGACCTGGGCGTGGCGGTGGTCAAGGTCGTGTCCGCCACCCCCGGGCGGCTGGTGACCCTGGAGCAGGCCCGCCCGATGCTGGAGGCGGAGCTGCGCAAGGACGCCGCCGCCGAGCGGGTCTATGCCCTGACCCAGGCCTATGAGGACGCCCACCAGGGCGGCTCCGACCTGGCCGGTTCGGCCCAGAAGGCCGGCGTGGCGGCCACCACCATCGGCCCGATCAGCCAGCAGGGCGGCGACCTGCAGAACCAGCCCGTCCAGGGCGTGACCCAGAAGATCGTCGAAACCGCCTTCGCCCTGCCCGCCGGCGGCGAGAGCGATGTCACCGAAGCCGGGAACGGCGAGTATTTCGCGGTGCGCGTAGAGCGGATCATGCCGCCGGCCATGCCGCCGTTGGCCGAGGTCCGCCCGCAGCTCACCCGCGTCTGGATGCTGCGCGAGGTGGTCAAGCGCATGCAGACCCGCGCCGACGAGCTCTCGGCCCGCGTCCGCAAGGGCGAGGCTCTGGACGCCGTGGCCGCCTCCACCGGCGCCAGCGTCGTGCGGGTGGGCGCCATCGACCGCCAGTCCGCCAGCCAGAACCAGCAGGTCTCCCGCGACATCCTGGGCCGCGCCTTCGCCGCCAAGCCTGGCGAGGTGTTCACCGCCGACAACAGCCAGTTCGGCCTGGTGGTGGCCCGTGTGGAGGCGGTTCGCGCCGGCTCGGGTTCGACCCTGGCCCGCATGGCCGAGGACAGCCGGCCGCAGATGACCCTGGCGATCTTCCGAGAGATCGGCGAAGCGGCCAGGACCTCGGCGCGCCAGACCCTGAAGGTCAAGACCGACTACGCCCGCGCCCGCGCCGCCATTGGCCTGGAACCGGTCCAGCAACCCGCGGAGAAGGGCAAGGCGAAGTGACCGTCGAGCCGTCGTTCGAGGCCTTCGCCCCGACCTACGACGGCGGCGCGCCGCAACTGGTCTGGACCCGGCTGATCGACGACCTGGAGACGCCGGTCTCGGCCTATCTGAAGATCGGCCATGGACGGCCCTACGCCTTCCTGTTCGAGAGCGTCGAGGGCGGCGCCTGGCGAGGACGCTATTCGATCATCACCCTGAACCCCGACCTGGTGTGGCGCTGCCGCGGCGACCAGGCCGAGGTCGCCGAGGGGCTGGACATCGCCGCCGAGCGCTTCACCGCTCAGCCTGGTGGGGCGCTCGACAGCCTGCGCGACCTGGTCGCGGCCTCGCGCATCGACCTGCCGGCCGGCCTGCCGCCGCCGTCCGCGGGGGTGTTCGGGGCCATGGGCTACGACATGATCCGGCTGGCCGAGCATCTGCCGGACATCAACCCAGATCCCCTGGACCTGCCCGACGGCGTGATGACCCGGCCATCCATCGTCGCCATCTTCGACGCCATCGCCCAGGAGATCGTGCTGGTGACCCCAGTGCGGCCCGGCGCGGCCTCGGCCCGCGAGGCCTATGCGCAGGCGCAGGGCCGACTGCACGGGGTGATGGCCGACCTGAAGCGTCCGACGCCAGCGCTGATCGGCAATGGCCGGGCGGAGGCCGACGCCTTCACCACCCCGGTCTCGCGGGAGGCCTACCGGGCCATCGTCGAGAAGGCCAAGGACTACATCCGCGCCGGCGACATCTTCCAGGTGGTGCCCAGTCACCGGTTCCGCGCGCCCTATGGTCGCGATCCGTTCGCGCTCTACCGCTCCCTGCGCCGGACCAATCCCTCGCCGTTCCTGTTCTACCTCAACTTCGGCGGCTTCCAGCTCGCCGGCTCCTCACCGGAGATCCTGGTGCGGTTGCGTGACGGCAAGATCACCATCCGCCCCCTCGCCGGCACCCGGCCCCGCGGCGCCACGCCGCAAGAGGACCAGGCGCTCGAGCAGGAGCTGCGCACCGATCCCAAGGAGCGGGCCGAGCACCTGATGCTGCTGGACCTGGGGCGCAACGACGTGGGCCGGGTGGCGATGCTCAAGCAGGCCGGCGCCAACGAGCCGCAGGCCGCCCGCTCGTTGGCCCCCAGGGTGCGGGTCACCGACAGCTTCTTCGTCGAGCGCTACAGCCACGTGATGCACCTGGTGTCGAATGTAGAAGGCGACGCGCCGGACGGCCTGGATCCCGTGGACGTGGTGATGGCGGCCCTGCCGGCCGGCACGCTCTCGGGCGCGCCCAAGGTGCGGGCCATGGAGATCATCGATGAGCTGGAGATCGAGAAGCGCGGCATCGGCTACGCCGGCGGCGTCGGCTACTTTGGCTGCGACGGCTCGGTGGACACCTGCATCGTCCTGCGCACGGCGCTGTTCAAGGACGGCGTCATGTACGTCCAGGCCGGCGGCGGGGTGGTGGCGGATTCCGATCCGGACGCCGAGTACGACGAGACCGAGCACAAGGCGCGGGCGCTGCGCCGCGCGGCCGAGGAGAGCTGGCGCTTCGTCTAGCGGACGGCGCGATCGGCCGCGATGGGCGTGCTGGTCAGCGGCGGGGCCAGGATCATCGCGGTGGCGAAGGCCAGGGCGGAGACGGCGAAGAACCCCGCCGCGCCCACCACAGGCCACAGCCGCTGGCGCGGCGCCGGCAGATTCAACAGCGCCCGCGCCTTGGCCAGCGCCTCCGTATCCAGGGCCGAATCGATGATCGCCATGGGCTTGAGCATCCTGCTTGGCGCTGGAGCCGCCAACCCCTAGAGAGGGCGCATGATCCTGGTGATCGATAACTACGACAGCTTCACCTACAACCTGGTTCATTACCTGAACGAGCTGGGCGCGGAGACGCTCGTCCATCGCAACGACGCGATCACCGTTCCCGAGGCGCTGGGACTGAAGCCGCAGGGCGTGCTCCTGTCACCCGGACCCTGCACCCCCAACGAGGCCGGAATCTGCCTGGAGCTGCTGCGCGCCGCGCCGGCCGACCTGCCGATCCTGGGCGTCTGCCTGGGCCACCAGGCGATCGGCCAGGCCCATGGCGGCGAGGTGGTGCGCGCCAAGGCGGTGATGCACGGCAAGACCAGCCCGATCCACCACGCCGACCGGGGCGTCTTCGCGGGCCTGAAGAGCCCCTTCACCGCCACCCGCTACCACAGCCTTTCGGTGCAGCGCGGCGACCTGCCCGCCGACCTCGAGGTCACCGCCTGGACCGACGACGGCGAGATCATGGGCGTGCAGCATCGGACGAGACCGATCCACGGTGTGCAGTTCCATCCGGAATCGATCGCCACGGAATGCGGTTACGAGCTCCTGGCCAACTTCCTCGACATCGCCGGCGTCAAACGCCTCGCCCAGGCCTGAAAAACCAAGACCTCATGTCCGACGCCTTCAAGCCGTTGCTCAACCGTCTCGCCGACGGCGCCACCCTGTCCGAGGACGACGCGGAGGAGTTCTTCTCCGCCTGCCTGCGCGGCGACCCGACCCCCGCCCAGGTGGGCGCGGCGCTCACCGCCATGCGGATGCGCGGCGAGACCATGGGCGAGATCACCGCCTGCGCCCGGTCCATGCGGCGCGCCGCGATCCACCTGCAGCCGCCGTTCCCGACCATCGACGTCTGCGGCACCGGCGGCGACGGCCTGCACACCCTGAACATCTCTACCGCCGTGGGCTTCGTGGTGGCCGGCGGGGGCCTGAAGGTCGCCAAGCACAGCAACCGGGCGCTCTCCTCGAAGTCCGGCGCCGCCGACGTGCTCACCGAGCTGGGCGTAGACATCGAGGCGCCCGCCGAGCGCCAGCTGCAGGCGCTGAACGAGGCCGGAATCTGCTTCATGTTCGCCCCCGCCCACCACGGGGCCATGCGCCACGTGGCCCCGATCCGCGGCGAACTGGGGTTCCGCACGATCTTCAACCTGCTGGGGCCCCTGACCAATCCGGCCGGCGCCCAGCGCCAGGTGGTGGGCGTGTTCGCCGAGCGATGGGTTTCGCCGCTCGCCCAGGTGCTGGGTGCGCTGGGCGCCGAGCGGGCCTGGGTGGTGCACGGCGCCGGCATGGACGAGATGACCACTACGGGCGAGACCAGCATCGCCGAGTACGCCGATGGCCAGGTGCGGCTGTTCACCGTCACGCCGGAAGCAGTGGGCCTGCCCCGGGCGGCGCTGGCCGATCTCACCGGCGGAACCCCCGCCGAGAACGCCCAGGCGCTGCGCGACCTGCTGGACGGGGCGACCGGCCCCTATCGCGACATCGTCATGCTGAACGCAGCGGCCGCCTTCCTGGTTGGCGACCAGGTGGAGACCCTGCGCCAGGGGGTTGAACTGGCCGGCGAGGTGATCGACGACGGCCGCGCGAAGGCCGCGCTCGACCGGCTGATCGCCATCACCCGCCAGGCCGCATGAGCGACATCCTTGCCAAGATCGCCGCCTACAAGCGCGAGGATGTGGCGGCCAGGAAGGCGCAGCGTCCGCTGCGCGAGGTGGAGGCCGCCGCCCGGGCCTGCGACGCCCCACGGGGGTTCCGCGCCGGGCTGGAACGCGCCCACGCGCCCGGCCGGCTGGCGCTGATCGCCGAGATCAAGAAGGCCTCCCCGTCCCGCGGCCTGATCCGCGGGGACTTCGACCCGCCGGCCTTGGCCCGGGCCTATGAATGCGGCGGCGCGGCCTGCCTTTCCATCCTCACCGATGGCCCGAGTTTCCAGGGCGCCGACGCCTTTCTCACCGCAGCGCGAGATACCGTCGCCCTGCCCTGCCTGCGCAAGGAATTCCTGGTCGACCCGTGGCAGGTGGCCGAGTCGCGGGCGCTGGGCGCCGACGCCATCCTGGTGATCCTGGCCATGGTCGACGATGGTCTGGCCGGTGAATTGATGGCCGCGGCCCGCGAGCACGGCATGGACGCCCTCGTGGAGGTCCACGACGAGCCCGAACTGGCCCGCGCCGGGCAGCTCGGCGCCACCCTGGTGGGGGTCAACAACCGCGACCTGAAGAGCTTTGATGTGGACCTGGCGGTGACCGAGCGCCTGGCCGCCGCGGCCCCGGCAGGGGCCCTGCTGGTGACCGAGAGCGGCATCTTCACCGCCGCCGACGCCGCGCGGCTGGAGCGCAGCGGAGCACGGGCCATGCTGGTGGGCGAGAGCCTGATGCGGCAGGCCAACGTGGCCGCCGCCACCCGCGCCCTACTCAACTGAGTCGGCCTGGCCGATTATCGTCTGCCGCAGTTCCCGTGATTTTTCAGCGCACATCCCGGTAACTTGACATTAATGCGGAACACCTAGAGAACAATCCAACAACGTTTGTGCTTTGTTCTTCGAGGTCGCCGTCATGCTCACCCGCAAGCAGCACGAGTTGCTCATGTTCATCCATGAGCGGATCAAGGAGAGCGGCGTCTCGCCCTCCTTCGATGAGATGAAGGAGGCGCTGGACCTGGCGTCGAAGTCCGGCATCCACCGGCTGATCACGGCGCTGGAGGAGCGCGGTTTCCTGCGGCGCCTGCCGCACCGGGCCCGGGCGCTGGAGGTGATCAAGCTGCCGCAGCAAGCCACCGCGACGGCTCCGCCCATGGGCCGGTCGCCGTTCAAGCCGCAACTGGTCGACGGGGCCGGTGGGTCGCCCGCCGCCGCCAACGACACCCGCGAGTTGCCTGTGCTGGGCCGCATCGCCGCCGGCACGCCCATCGAGGCGATCCAGCAGGAGCGGGACCGCATGCCGGTGCCCGAGAGCATGCTGGGCGTCGGCGAGCACTTCGTCCTGGAGGTGCAGGGCGATTCAATGATCAACGCCGGCATCCTGGACGGCGACTTCGTGGTCATCCGCCGCACCGACGCAGCCAACTCCGGCGACATCGTCGTCGCCCTGGTGATGGGCGAGGAAGCCACCCTCAAGCGCCTGCGCCGAAAGGGAGCCTCCATCGCCCTGGAGGCCGCCAACCCGGCCTATGAGACCCGCATCTTCGGACCTGATCAGGTGGCCGTTCAGGGCCGGTTGGTGGGCCTGATCCGCCGCTATCACTGAGGCTTACGCGGACAAGCTAACTTAGAGCCCCGGCCCCAGCGCCGGGGTTTTTCGTGTCAGGGTCGGGGATCGACGCCCCAGGTCCAGGGCCGGCGCCCCCGCAGGTCCTGCGCCCAGACCATTCGCCAGCCGCCGCCGGCGCGCCGGTAGAGCTCGACCGAACCGCCCCGGGCGAAGTCATGGCCGGTGAGCACCAGGGGCCCGGCGCAGGCCTCGGGCCGGAAGTCGTTGCGCAGGATCACCACCTCCCCCGAGGCGCAGAGGGCCTCGATGCGGCCGGGCTTCAGGGGCCGCCGGACGTTCCAGGCCGCCGCCAGGCGAACCGGCGCCCCCGGTCCCGGCGCGCAGCTCCAGGCGTCGCACTGGAAGCGGGCGTCGCGGGCCGCTTCCGAGATCAGCGGCGTGAGGCCCCGCCGACGCGCCCACAGCTCGGCGCCGAACAGCTTTACGTCGGGACGCAGCAACACCGCCTCGCGGCCCTGGCGCAGCGCCACGGCGGCGCCGTCGTGCGCCACCCAGATGTCCGGGGCGGCCGGCCGGGGCGTCAGCAGGACAGCCAGGGCGAAGGGCGCCCCTGCCCACCTTAACCGACCCTTCCACAGGCACAGCCACAACAGGCCCAGGAAGGCCACCGGCAGCGTCCAGGCCGGAGCGCTGGCCACCACCAGCTGCGCAGCGGGGGCGCTGGCGGCGGTGTGCGCCACCCGGTTCATCATCTCGATGGAGGCGCCCGCCACCTCCAGCGGCGCCTGGCCAAGGCCCAGGGGCGTCAGGGCCGCGCCTAGCGCCAAGCCCGGCATCATCAGAAAGGACGAGATCGGCGCCACCACCAGGTTGGAGATCAGACCCCAGGTGGCCACCCGGTTGAAGTGCTGGATGGCGAACGGGCCGGTGGCCAGCCCGGCCACGAAGCTCACCGCGATGCTGGCCAGCGTCCAGGTCACCGCGGCCTGGGCTAGGCGGATCGGCCAGGGCACGTCGATCTCGCGCACGGGGCGCGGCCAGGCCTCGGCCAGGGCCACCAGGGCGGCGGTGGCGGCGAAAGACATCTGGAACCCGGGCTCGGTCACCGCCTCCGGCTGCAACAGCAGGACGGCCATGGCCGCCAGGGCCAGGGCGTGCAGGCTGATCGCCTGGCGGTCCACCAGGATGGCGCAGAAGGCCACTCCCGCCGTGATCGCCGCCCGCTCGGCCGGCGGTGGCGCGCCGGAAAGCACCAGGTATCCGCCCACGGCGGCCAGGCCCAGGATGGCGGCCAGCTTCTTGCCCGGGACGCGCAGGGCGAGCCACGGCCAGGCGGCGACGCCCAGTCGGGCTGCGCCGAAGGCGAACCCGCCGACGATGGCCATGTGCAGGCCGGAGATCGAAATGATGTGCGCCAGGCCCGAAGCGCGCAGGTCGTCCACCTGTTCGCGCGGGATGAAGGCTTCGTGGCCGGTGGTCATGGCCGCGGCCAGTCCGCCACTCTCTGGGCCCAGGGCCTCGACGATCCGCAGCGTCAGAGCCCAGCGAACGGCGTTGACCCGCATGGTCAGTCGAAGCCGCCAGGGCGCGCTGACCTGCGGCGTCCAGGGGCGCGGCTCTGCGAGCGCCAGGCCCACCCCACCGACGCTCTCGAAAAAGGCGTCGCGGGCGAAGTCGTAGGCGCCCGGGCTGGCCGGCGGTGGCGGCGGATTGACCAGGGCGAACAGGCTGACCGCCTCGCCCGGACCGGGGAGCGGGGTTCCGGGGCGCAGAGTCACCCGTACTCGGATCGGCGTGGCCTCGGCGGTCCAGTCGCCGATCCGAACCGGGGCGATCAACAGCCGCTGGCCGCCCTGTCCCGGTTGGGCTACGTCCACCACCCAGCCTTCCAGCCGCTGCGGCTTGGCGCCGGCCGGGGCGACGGGAGCCTTCACGCTCTCTGTGCGCAGCTTGGCCACCGAGAAGCCGCCCAGCGCGCAGGCGGCCAGCACCAGGGCGCAGGTGACCGCCCGCGCCGGGCTCCAGCGGCCGCCCACCACCAGCAGCGCCAAGGTGAGACCCGCCAGCACCCAGGCCACCCAGGCCTGGGGCTCGCGCAGCAGGCCAAAGTAGACGGCCGAGCCCAGGCCCAGGGCCACGGGGGTCCACAGGGTCCAGCGGTCAGCCTGCAGCGCCGTCTGGTCGCCCAGCCAGTCCAGGGTCCGCCGCAGGTTAGGAGCCGAGCTGGCGGGCGTGCTAAGAGCCCCGGCCCAAGCGCCGGCCCGCGCCGACGCCTCCCCAGACCCTTCGAGATCGATGTCCGACCGCCCCGTCGTCACCCGGATCGCCCCCTCGCCTACCGGCTCCATGCACATAGGCACGGCCCGCACGGCGCTTTTCAACTGGCTTTATGCGCGCCACACCGGCGGCAAGTACTTGCTGCGGGTGGAGGACACCGACAAGGAGCGCTCAACCGAAGCAGCCGTAGGGGTGATCTTCGACGGTCTGGCGTGGCTGGGGCTGGAGGCCGACGAGCCGGCGGTGTTCCAGGCGGCCCGGGTGGAGCGCCACCAGACCGCGGCGGCCGAGATGCTGGCCCGCGGGGGAGCCTATCGCTGCTACATGACCGCCGAGGAACTGAACATGGAGCGCGAGGCCGCCCGCGCCGAGGGCCGGGTGATCCGCTCGCCCTGGCGCGACCACGGCGCCGGCAACTACGACGAGACCCAGGCCTATGTGGTGCGCCTGAAATGCCCGCTGGAGGGCGAGACGCGGATCGCCGACCAGGTGAAGGGCGAGGTCAAGTTCCAGAACCGCGACCTGGACGACCTGATCCTGCTGCGCACCGACGGCACGCCGACCTACAACCTGGCCGTGGTGGTGGATGACCACGAGATGGGCGTGACCCATGTGATCCGGGGCGACGACCACCTGATCAACGCAGCCCGCCAGAAGCAGATCTACGACGCGATGGGATGGGACATTCCAAACATGTCCCATATCCCGCTGATCCACGGCGCCGACGGCGCAAAACTGTCGAAACGCCACGGCGCGCTCGGGGTCGAGGCCTACCGCGCGATGGGTTATCTGCCGGCGGCATTGCGCAACTACCTGGTCCGGCTCGGCTGGAGCCATGGCGACCAGGAAATCTTCTCGACGCAGGAGATGATCGACGCGTTCGATCTGCCATCGATCGGCCGCTCGGCGGCGCGGTTCGATTTCGCTAAGCTGGAAAACCTCAACGGCCACTATATCCGTCACGCCGACGACCAGGCGCTGGTGACCCAGTTCGAGAAGGTGCTGGACTACAACCCCGACGGCGCGGAGCTGAAGGCCAAGCTGAACGACACC
>NZ_JBKJTG010000052.1:0-27804 GCF_046590535.1 Phenylobacterium sp.
GCCCTACTTCGGCTACGCCCGGCAGGACCGCAAGACCGGCGGCCGCACGCCGATCTCGGCCAAGCTGGTGGCCAACCTGATCACCCGCGCCGGCGCCGACCGGGTGCTGACCATGGATCTGCACTCCGGCCAGATCCAGGGTTTCTTCGACATTCCCACGGACAACCTGCAGTCCGCGCCGCTGATGGCCAACGACATCAAGGCCCACTACCAGAAGACCAGCGAGATGCTGATCGTCTCCCCCGACGTGGGCGGCGTGGTCCGCGCCCTGGCCGTGGCCAGCCGGCTGAACGCCGACCTCGCCATCGTCGACAAGCGCCGCGCCGGCCCGGGCAAGAGCGAGGTGGCTAACATCATCGGCGACGTCTCCGGCCGCCGGCTGATCCTGTTCGACGACATCGTCGATTCGGCGGGCACCCTGTGCAACGCCGCCCAGTCCCTGGTGGACGCCGGGGCCACCGAGGTCTCGGCCTATGTCACCCATGGCGTGCTCTCGGGCGCGGCCACCGAGCGGGTGAAGAACTCGGTGCTCAAGGAGCTGGTGATCACCGATTCCATCGAGGCGCCGGAACCGCTCACCGTGACCACCACCAAGATCCGGCGGGTGAGTTGCGCGGCCCTGATCGGCGAGGCGATCCGCCGTATCGCCAATGAGGAGTCGGTGTCGAAACTGTTCGACTAGGGTTCGACGGGACCTGCGCGCGGCGACCGGTCACGCTTGCTCAGGAAGAGTTTACCATGCGAGGGCATAACGTACCGGGGGGCTGCTGCTAACGTCGAAGCGTTCGACCCAGGGGAAACCTAGCTGATGCCGTTCGTCTTTCCGGTCCGCCGCCTGCTCGCCGCGGCCGCCCTGGTTGCCGCGCTCACCAGTTGCGCAGAGGCCCCGCCGCCGCCGCCCGTCGCGCCGCCGCCGATCCCGTCCGTGAGCCTGTCGCCGCGGGTTATCGAGCAGGCAGCCGCCTACCGCCACTACGTCAACAACGCCTCCGCCATCCAGCCCGGCTTCATGGACGGCGGCCAGGTGGCCCAGGGCGTGCGCGTCGGCGCCGCCTTCGAGCCCCAGCAACTGCTGCGCGGCGCCATCGCCTATGGCGCGGTGGTGGCCCTGCAGGATCCCGGTTTCGTGGCCAGCGTGCGCACCTACGCCACCGACCCGACCCAGCGCCGCACCATCGCCTATGAGATCATGAAGGACCCGGCCTATGTGGTCGGCATCGCCGGCTCCGCCGGCGCCGCGGGTCTGGTCATCCAGGCTCTTGGCGACGACGGCCACAAGCTGCTCAGCCAGGGCAAGCGGGTGAAACAAGCCGCCTACGACGTGCAGCGCGCCTCCTGGTCGAAGGCCGACGTGGCCGGCCGCGATGCGCGCCTGCAGCTCGCCAAGCAGCTTTCCGTCACCCCGGTCAACGGCGACGTCGCCGAGACCACCCGCCTCAGCCAGGCGGTGGTGGGCGCCGCGCCCCTGGGCATCCTGGCGCCGCAGACGGTCAGCCCGCCCTATACCCCCCTGGTGATCCGCTCCATGGCGGTGGCCGCTCTGGCGGCGCTGGGTTACGCCGACGACGCCAGCCTCGAGCAGGTCATGCCGATCCTGGCCGAGCCCAATGCGGCCCTTTGCCTGAAGATGTCCAAGCTCAACCTCTACCAGTGCCTGGCCGTGTCGAAGCCGCACTACGAGGACGTCTTCTGCCTGGGCGTCCACGCCCTGATGGACGCCGGCAAGTGTGTCCTGAAGAGCACCGGCGTGCCGGAGCCCATCGACGTAGCGACCCAGCCCCTGGCCCTGGCCACCACCAGCGCCGCGGTCCCCGTCTCCGCCACGCCGACGAAGCCGATGACGCGCTAAGCTTTACGTCCGGCGCGGTTGCGCGCGCCGGGCCTATTGTGTATCTACGCGCACCTTTCGACCCCCCGGACACGCCTTGTCTAGGTGCGTCCAGAGTCGTACAGGCCCTTGGAGCCGTTCCGCGGAACGGCTCATGGGTCGCGGATTTGCGTCGCCGCGCGGCCTTCGCGCGGCGGCTTCGTTTTGAGGCATGGCCATGGCCGAGATCGTATTGAACGTTGAAGTGCGCGAGCGGACCGGCACCGGTGGCGCGCGCGACGCCCGCCGCGCGGGCATGGTCCCCGGTGTGCTCTACGGCGGCGACAAGGACCCCGTGGCCATCGCCGTGAAGGCCAACGAGTTCCGCAAGGCTTTGTTCACCGGTAAGCTCCTGGGCCACCTGGTGACCCTGAAGTACGGCAAGGAGAGCCAGCCGGTCATCGCCAAGGACGTGCAGATGCACCCGGTGAGCGACGAGCCGTGGCACTTCGATCTCTACCGGGTCGACGTGCACCAGCAGATCAAGATCGCCGTGCCCGTGCACTTCATCAACCACGACGAGGCGCCCGGCCTGAAGCGCGGTGGCGCGCTCAACGTCGCCCTGCACGACGTGCTGCTCTCCTGCGCCGCCGACCAGATCCCCGAAGACCTGGTGGTTGACCTGACCGGTCTCGACATCGGTAGCGCCATCCGGGTCTCCGACCTGAAGCTGCCAGCCAATGTGGAAGCCGCCATCGACCTCGACACCGTGATCGCCACCGTCACCGGCGTCTCGGCCCAGGCTGACGAGGACGACGCCGCCGACGCCGCCGCCAGCGAGGAAGCTGTCGCGGCCGACGAAGCCGAGGCCGCGGCCGACGCCGCCAGCGAAGAGGGCGGCGAGGCGTAGGCCCGCCGCTCCGGTCTCGATCGGAGCGCGCTCATGCTGCTCATCGCGGGGTTGGGGAATCCCGGCCAAGCCTATGCCAGGAATCGCCACAACATCGGCTTCCTGGCTGTCGACGAGATCGCGCGCCGCTGGGGATTCGGCCCGGAACGGTCGCGATTCAAGGGCTTGGCTTACGAGGGCGGCATCGATACGCCCGAGGGCCCGGTCCGCGCCCTGATCCTCAAGCCGCAGACCTTCTACAACGAGAGCGGCCGCGCCGTGGGCGAGGCGCTGAAGTTCTTCAAGATTGAACCTTCCAGCCTGGTGGTCTTCTACGACGAGATCGACCTGGCGCCCGGCCGCTTCCGGATGAAGACCGGCGGCGGGGCGGCGGGCAACAACGGGGTGCGCTCGATCACCGCCCAGGTGGGACCCGATTTCCGGCGCGCTCGGCTGGGCACCGGCCATCCGGGGGACAAGGATCTGGTCCAGGGCCACGTGCTCTCGGACTTCCACAAGGCTGAGCAGCCCTGGGTCGAGGCCCTGGTCCGCGCCTGCGCCGACGCGGCGCCGCTGCTGGCCGCCGGCGAGGATGAGAGATACCAGGCCGAGGTCATGCGTCTGGCCCCCGCCGAGAAAGCCGACCCCAAGCAACTTGCCCGCGGCAAGGACTAGCGTCTCAACCCCGAAGGACCCCATGGCCCTGAAAGTCGCCATCGTCGGACTGCCCAATGTCGGCAAGTCGACACTGTTCAACGCCCTCACCCAGACGGCCGCCGCCCAGGCGGCGAACTATCCGTTCTGCACCATCGAGCCCAACGTGGGCGACGTGGCGGTGCCGGAGCCGCGTCTGGACGCATTGGCCGCGATCATCCCCTCCAAGGAAATCATTCCCGCCCGGATCAACTTCGTGGACGTGGCGGGCCTGGTGCGCGGCGCATCGCAGGGCGAGGGCCTGGGCAACCAGTTCCTGGCCAATATCCGCGACACCGACGCGGTGGCCTTCGTCACCCGCTGCTTCATTGACGACGACGTCACCCACGTTGAGGGCAAGGTCGATCCCCTGGCCGACCTGGAGACCATCGAGACCGAGCTGATGCTGGCCGACCTGGAGAGCCTGGAGAAGCGGGTCTCCAACCTGGAGAAGCGCGCCAAGACCGGGGACAAGGAGTCCGCCCAGACCCTGCGCCTGGTGCAGGTGGCGCTTACCGAGCTGAACGCCGGTCGCCCGGCCCGCAAGGCCAAGGTCGCCCCTGAGGACGACAAGGCCTGGCGCATGCTGCAACTCCTGACCTCCAAGCCTACGCTCTATGTGGCCAATGTGGATGAGGCCTCCGCCGCAGCCGGCAATGAGATGTCCCGGCTGGTCGCCGAGCGCGCCACCCGCGACGGGGCCGATTCGGTAGTGATTTCCGCCCAGATCGAGAGCGAGATCGCCATGCTGGACGAAGCCGAGCGGGGCGAGTTCCTGGAGACCCTGGACCTCACCGAACCCGGTCTGAACAAGCTGATCCGCGAGGCCTATCACCTGCTGGGCCTGCAGACCTACTTCACGGTGGGCCCCAAGGAGGCGCGGGCCTGGACCATCCACAAGGGCGACACCGCCCCCCAGGCGGCCGGCGTCATCCACACCGACTTCGAAAAGGGCTTCATCCGCGCCGAGACCATCGCCTATGCCGACTATGTGCGGCTGAAGGGCGAGGCGGGCGCCAAGGAGGCCGGAAAATTCCGCCAGGAGGGCAAGGAGTATGTCGTCCAGGACGGAGACGTGATGAACTTCCGCTTCAACGTCTGAAGGACCCGACCAGATGCCGGATATGATCACCATCACGGGCGCGGACGGCTTCGCGTTCGCCGCCTGCCACGCGGCGCCAACCGGAGCCCGCAAGGGCGGGGTGGTGGTGATCCAGGAGATCTTCGGCATCGACCGCCATGTGAAGGCCGACGTGGAGCGCTGGGCGGCGATGGGCTACGAGGCGGTCGCCCCGTCGCTCTACGACCGCCGCGAGCCGGGGTTCACCGCCGAGCATGATCCCGAGGGCCTGCAGGCCGGCGTCGCCCATGCCCGCGCCACCCCGCTGGACCAGGCGCTGGCCGATATCTCCGCATGCCGCGATGTCCTGGCCGAGCGCGGCGGCAAGGTCTGCGTGGTCGGCTACTGCTATGGCGGTTCGCTGGCCTGGCTGTCGGCCGGCAAGGTCGAGGGCCTGGCCGCCGCCTCCAGCTATTACGGCAGCCTGGTGCAGGCCAATGCGGCGCTGGAGCCTCGCTGCCCGGTGATCATCCACCTGGGCCGCACCGACGCCGGCATCCCGGCCGACGCCGTCGTCGCCGCCATCGCCGAGCATCACCGCGAAGTGCAGGTCTACATCTATGAAGGCGCCGGCCACGGCTTCAACAACGAGAGCCCGGAGCGCTACAACCCCGAGGCCGCCGGCCTGGCGCGAGCCCGCACCCTGGCGCTGTTTGACGCCGCCTGATGGGCGAGACCGTCCGGCTGGGCAGCGCCCGCGACGGCTTCGAATTCGAGGCCTATCGCGCGCCGGTCGCCGACGCCCGCCGGGGCGGCCTGGTGGTCTGCCACGCCATCTGGGGGGTCACGCCGCATCTGCGCGCCCTGGCCGAAAGCTACGCCGAGGCCGGCTATGAGACCCTGGTCCCCAGCCTGTTCGGCCGGCTGCAGCCGGGGTTCACTGAGCGCGACACTGACCCCGCCCTGATGGCCCGCCAGAACGGCTATGCCAAAGAGACCGCCTGGGGCGCCGAGGTGCTGGACGTGGTGCAGGCGGCCATCGACGCCCTGGCGCCGCCGGTCTTCGCCCTGGGGTTCTGCTTCGGCGGCACGGTCGCCTGGCTGGCCGCGGCCCGCTGTAGCGGCCTCTCCGCCGTGGCCAGCTTCTACGGCGGCCAGATCGTCCAGTACCTGGAGGATGCGCCCGGGGTCCCGATCATCCTGCACCTGGGCAAGACCGACCCGCTGATCCCGCCCGCCGACATCGAAGCCATCCGCGATCGCCACCCCGACCTGCCGGTCTACCTCTATGAGGCCGGCCATGCCTTCGTGGCGCCCAACGGATATCACGCCGACAGCGCCCGGCTCTCGCGCCTGCGCACCCTGGCCCTGTTCGCCCGCAACGGCGCGGGCCGGGCGGAGGTCTAGGGCAGCTCGATGCGCTTGCGGACCTCGGGGACCTTCTCCAGGCCGCGCACCAGGACCGCCTGCGCGGCCAGGATGCCAATCCCCGCCGCATAGCCGGAGAACACGCCGGCCGGATAGCGTCCGCCGCCCGCCACAGCGGCGATCTGCCAGTAGATGAACAGGGCCGCACCGCAGAGCAGGCCCACGCCGATGATCACCGAACCGGCCGTCTGGCCGAAGCCGGCCTCAAAGCTCATCCAGACATAGCGGGCCAGCTGCCGGCGCAAGGCCCTCACGGTCAACGGCAGGGCCAGCGACAGGAGCAGGAACAGGCCCGGCCACAGCAGGGTGCGCTCGGCGACCAGCTGCGCGCCCCCCGGCAGCCGCTGGAAGGCGTGGACCACCGCGCCGGCATAGATCAGCGTCGCGGCGGCCACCGTGATGTCCTCCATACGCTTGAAGTTCCGCCAGGCGGGGGTGTGGACCATCCGCCCAATCTAGCGGCCTGTGGGGCGTACGTAAGGCGCCTTGGCCGCGGCCGGGGCGGGACTATGCTCAGCTTGACCGTGACCCTCAGAACCCTCGCCCTCGCCGTCCTGATCAGCGCCGCCGCCCCTGTGGCCGCCGCCGGCGAGGCCGCCTGCCGGCTGGAACTGGGCGTGGTGGTGGTCCCGGCCCAGGTGGCCGGCATCCCGGGCGACTTCATCCTCGACACCGCCACGCCGCAGACCCAGATCCACGAGACCCGCGCCCAGGGCGAAGGCTTCGCGGAGGGGCCTATCGAGGCCGAGGTCCGGCTGGCCGGCGTGACCCTGCCCCGAAACTCCGTCGCCATCGCCGACCTGGATCTGCGCACCTGGGCCTTCGAAACGCCGATCGCAGGCGTGATCGGCGCCGACGTGCTCAAGGACTTCGTCGTGGATGTGAGCTTCCAGCCCTGCCGGGTGAGGCTCTCCCGGCCCGCCGACGCCCCCGCCTTTCGCGTGGCCACCGACCTGGCGATCACCTGGATCTCCGGGAAGCCCAGTGTGCGGGCGCAGGTATCGGACGGGACGCGGGCCCTGGAGGGTGACTTCGCCGTCGGCACCGGCGCCGACCGGGCTGTGCGGCTGGACGAGGGTCTGGCCAGCGTGGCGGGCGCGCTGAAGCCGGAGGAGCTCTACCTCTGGGGCAACCTCGAACCCCGCCTCGAAGTGCTGTCGGTGCCGGGCGACGACCTGCTGCGGACCGCTGCCGGCCTGCTCAAGGCGGACGAGGCTGGCCCGCTCGGCCTCCTGGGCCCCGGCGCCTTTGGCCTGGCGCCGCTGCGCTTCGACTTCCCCGCCGGGCGGCTGCGGGTCGGGCCCGCACGCCGCCGCTAGCCGCAGTGGGCGCTCGCCAAGGATTGCGGTAGAGAGGCCGGCTTTCCGGGAGCCCCGTGTGAACCAAACCGACCTGACCCCACCGCCCGCCGACGCCTGGAACGACCTGCGCGCCCGCGTGGTCACCCTGCGTGAGGCCGGTCAGCACGCGGAGGCCCGCGCCGCTGTCGAGGCCTGGACTGCCGAGCATCCGCGGATCGCCGAGGCCCACGCGCTGCTGGCCGAGCTGTCGCTGCTGACCGGCGCGCAGGACGCCGCCGTGGCGGCGGTGGAGGCCGCCCTGGCGCTGGACCCGGCGTCCGCCCTGGTGCAGCGCGCCCTGGCGCGCCTGCGCCTGCGGGAGAACCAGTCCGAGGAGGCCCTGGTGGCGGCCCGCGCGGCGCTGGGCGCATCGCCGGACGACGCGGAGAGCCAGGTGGTTCTGGCCGCCGCCCTGGCCAATCTCGGCAAGTTGGCCGAGGCCGCGTCGCTGGTGGCGCGCGCGCTGGAGACCCGGCCAGGCTTCGCCGAGGCGCACACCATCCGGGCGCTGATCCGGCTGCGCAGCGGCGACGCGGCCGGCGCTCTGGCGGATGCAAAAACCAGCGTGCTGCTCAATCCGCATCTGGCGCGGAGCTGGCGGCTGCTCGCCTCCCTGCGCAACCAGGCCGGCGACCGGGACGCCGCCAAGGCCGCGCTCGGCGAGGCGGCGGCCCGCGATCCGGGCGACCCGGCCTATCTCATGGAACTGGCCACCCTGCACCGAGAGGACGGCGAGATCGCCGAGGCCAAGGTCGTGCTGGAGCGCGCCCGGCAGGTCACCCTACAGCTCGGCGACGCCCGGCAGCTCAACCTGCTGGCCACCGTGCTCCTCGACCTGGGCGAGAAGGTAGGCGGGCTCGAGGTGGCGATCCGCTCGCTGGAGGTGGCCGACACCCCCGATGGCCGCAAGCTGTTCGCCGAGAGCGTTCGGGGACCCCTCGCTCAGGCCGATCCCAAGGTCCACGCCTTGTTGACCCGCGCCCTGGCGGAGAACTGGGGCGCTCCGATCCCGCTCGCCCGGGCCGCCGGCTTTCTGCTCCGTCTGGATCCCCTGATCGAGGCGGGTGTCCGGCGCACGGCGATGGGCGAAGCCTTGACGCCGGAGGACCTGCAGGCCGCCTTCAGCGACACTCTGCTGACCGAGGTGCTGATCCGCAGCCCGATCACCGACCCGTTCCTGGAGCTCTTCCTGACGACCCTGCGGCACGCGCTGCAGGCCGCCGTGCACGAAGGAACGGCGCCGGAGCGGGCAGACGGGCTCGATTTCCTCGCCAGCCTCGCCCGCCAGTGCTTCCTCAACGAATATGTCTTCAGCCAGACCCCTGGGGAGAGCCGGACGGCGCAGGCCCTGGCGGATCAGGTAGCGGACGCCCTTGCGCGCGGCGAGCAGCCGCCTGCCGCCAAAGTCCTGGCGGTCGCCGCCTACCTGCCTCTGAACGCCCTGCCCGGGGCCAGTCGCCTGCTCGAGACCCCATGGTCGAGTGCTGTGGAGGAGGTGCTCCGGATCCAGGTGCGCGAGCCCATGGCCGAGCGCATTGAGCGCGACGCCATCCACCGGCTGACGCCGATTCACGACGCCATTTCCCTGAAGGTCCGCGACCAGTACGAGGCCAACCCCTATCCGCGATGGGTCGCCCCACCGAGAGGGTCGCAGCCGATGCCGGTCGATGCTCAACTGCGCCGCCTGCTCCCACGCGCCCCGCTGCAACCGGCGCCGGGAAGCGCCTCGCCCGACATCCTGGTGGCGGGCTGTGGCACCGGGCAGCATTCCGTCAGCATCGCGCGGCAATTCACCGACGCCCGGGTGCTGGCCGTTGACCTCAGCCTGGCCAGCCTTGGATACGCCGCGCGCAAGACCCGTGAGTTCGGTGTCGAGAATCTCACCTACGGTCAGGCCGACCTCCTGGAGCTGGCCGCCCTGGGCCGCACCTTCGACGTGATCGCCTGCGTCGGCGTGCTGCATCACCTGGCCGATCCTGGCGAGGGCCTGCGGGTGCTCGCCGGACTCCTGCGGCCGGGGGGCGTGATGAGCCTGGGCCTCTACAGCGAGATCGGCCGCCGCAACCTGGCGCCCGCCCGGCGTTGGATTGAGGACAAAGGCCTGCGGGCGACGCCCGACGACATCCGCGCCTTTCGCCGCCAGGTGATCGACGCACCGCCCGGCGATGGCGTCCGAGACATCCTCCCGTTTGCCGACTTCTACGGCATGAGCACGTGCCGCGACCTGCTGTTCCACGTGCAGGAGCACCGGATGGACACCCAGGATCTGCACGACCTGACCGCGGCCGCCGGGTTGACCTTTCTGGGGTTTGTCCTGGGCCGAGGCGTGCTGGAGGACTATCTGCGCGAGCAGCCGCAGGACCCCACCGCCACCGACCTGGCCGCCTGGGGCGCGTTCGAGGCCGAACACCCGGACACCTTCATTTCCCTCTATCAGTTCTGGGTGCAGAAGCCGGCCTGAGGCGGGCCACGAAGAAGGCCCCGGGAGCGCCGGGGCCTTGTCCGATACCGGGCCGTTCGCGGCCTGGTGTGCTGGATTTGCAGTTCGCCCTATTGCTCGGATCGAGCTCAGAGCGAACTTCGCAATCGGGACACTAGGGCCTTTCCCGTTCAAATGGACCCATTTGGACGGGATAAAAAGGCTCTAAATCAAAAGCTTAGAGCATCTTTCGTCCGAAAACCGTGTCACACTTTTCGCAAGATGCTCTAGTGGCCGACGTTGCGCCACACGCGCCTGTAGCTGAACCACAAGAGCACCGAGAAGATCAGCAGGTAGAGCATGGCGCCCAGGCCAAACTCCTTGCGCTCCTGCATCTTGGGCTCCGAGGCCCAGGTCAGGAAGGCGGCCACGTCCTTGGACATATTGGAGACGGTGGACGGCGTGCCGTCGTCGAAGCTGACCTGCCCGGCGACCAGCGGCGGCGCCATGGCGATGAAGCCACCCCTCGGCGCGTGGCCCCTGCCGGTCCAGTAGGCGGCCAGGTCGCCCGGCATGTAGGGGTTGAAGTAAGAGCCCGCCGGCACTGTCAGGCCGGCCGGCGGCTTCACGTAGCCGGTAAGGATCGAATAGACGTACTGCGAGCCGTGGTGACGGGCCTTGACCAGCACCGACATGTCCGGCGGCAGGGCGCCGCCGTTGGAGGCCCGCGCCGCCGCGTCGTTGGGGAATGGCGAGGGGAACCGGTCGGCGGAGGTGGCCGGACGCTGGACCACGTCACCGGTCTCGCTGTCGATGTCGTTGACCTGCAGGTCGGCGGCCAGCGCCTTCACATAGGGGTTGTCGTTGGCGTTCGGATATTTCGTGTCGAAGAACGGCCCGCCCTTCTGGCCAAGGTTGCGGAACGACACCAGGCTCATGGCGTGGCAGCTGGCGCAGACCTCGCGATAGACCTTGTAGCCCCGCTGGAGTTGGGCGGCGTCGAATTTGCCGAGCGGACCCTCGAAGCTGAAGGTCACGTGCTTCGGCTCTTCCGGACCGGCGGCGGCCAGCGCCGGCCCGGCGAGGAAGGCCAGCCCGAGCGCCGCGAGCGCCAAACCTTTGCGCAGCATCTGGGCTCAACCCCTCTGTTCAGGCGACGCCACAGCGCCCGCGGGCGTGGTGGCGGGATGCGATAGGACCGGCGCGGAGATCGACTCCGGCTGCGGCAGCGGCGTCTCGGTCAGGCCGAGCACCGGCAGCACGATCAGGAAGTAGGCGAAGTAGTAGAGGGTGGCGATCCGCGACAGCCAGACGAAGCTGTTCAGCTGGGCGTCGAGCAGCTGGAAGCTGACCATGCCAGGGATCACCGGGTCGTCCGGCAGCTTGCCGCCGCAGTAGCCCAGCACCAGGGCCGCCAGCACGAAGATGAAGAAGTAGAGCCGGGCCGTCGGGCGGTAGCGCATGGAGCGCACCTTGGACGTATCCATCCAGGGCAGGACGAACAGCACCGCGATGGCGCCGAACATCATCAGCACCCCGCCCAGCTTGTCCGGCACGGCCCGCAGGATCGCGTAGAACGGCAGGAAGTACCATTCGGGCACGATGTGTGCGGGGGTCACGAGGGGGTTTGCGGGAATATAGTTGTCGGCGTGGCCCAGGACGTTGGGGCTGTAGAATACGAAGCTGGCGAACAGCAGCAGGAACACCGAAATCGCGAAGCCGTCCTTCACCGTGTAGTACGGATGGAAGGGCACGGTGTCGGCCTTGGACTTCACATTCACGCCGGTGGGGTTGCTGTTGCCGGGCACGTGCAGCGCCCAGATGTGCAGCACCACCACGCCGGCGATCACGAACGGCAGCAGGTAGTGGAGCGAGAAGAAGCGGTTGAGCGTCGGGTTGTCGACCGCGAACCCGCCCCACAGCCAGGTGGTGATGGCCTCGCCCACCAGCGGCAGCGCCCCGAACAGGTTGGTGATCACCACCGTCCCGTGGAAGCTCATCTGGCCCCAGGGAAGGACGTAGCCCAGGAAGGCGGTGGCCATCATCAGCAGGTAGATCACGCAGCCCAGTATCCACAGCACCTCGCGCGGCGCCTTGTAGGAGCCGTAGTAGAGGTTGCGCAGCATGTGCACATAGACCGCCACGAAGAACATCGAGGCGCCGTTGGCGTGCGTGTAGCGGATCAGCCAGCCGTAGTTGACGTCGCGCATGATCCGCTCGACCGAATTGAAGGCGTAGTCCACGTGCGGGACGTAGTGCATGGCCAGCACGATGCCGGTGACCAGCTGGATGCCCAGCATCAGGGCCAGGATGCCGCCGAAGGTATACCAGTAGTTGAGGTTCTTCGGGGTCGGGAAGTCGATGACGCTGTCGTAGGCCAGCCGGATGATCGGCAGGCGCATGTCCATCCAGCGTTCAAAGCCGGTCTTCGGCTCATAGTTGGAGTGTCCGCTCATCGATTTCAGCCGATCTTGACCTTGGAGTCGGAAAGGAAGGCGTATTCCGGCACCTCGAGATTCTTGGGCGCCGGGCCCTTACGGATGCGGCCGGACTTGTCGTAATGCGAGCCGTGGCAGGGGCAGAACCAGCCGCCGTAGTCGCCCCCGCCGAAGGTGGGTACGCAGCCCAGGTGGGTGCAGACGCCGACCAGCACCAGCCACTGCGCCTTGCCGGGCTTGTGCCGGGCCTCATCGGTCTGCGGGTCCCGCAGCGAGGCGTTGTCGTCCTTCACCGCCGCGATGATCTCGGCCGGGGTGCGGTTGCGCACGAACAGGGGCTTGCCGCGCCACTTGACCACCACCTGCTGGCCGGGCTCGACCTTGCTCAGGTCGAACTCCAGAGAGGCCAGCGCCAGGGTGTCGCCTGATGGGTTCATCTGGTCGATGAACGGCCACGCGAAGGCGCCCACCGCGCCCACGGCCGCCGCGGTCGCGGCGATATGGATGAAGTCTCGACGGCTCGGGTCGTCGCCCGGAGCGTGCGGATCGGGAGTTGCGCCCACCACGGTGTCGGCCACCTTAAAGCTACCCTTCGATACGGCGCCCCCAAATAGCTCGGGAGCCGCCAGCCTTTGGACCCGTCCAGACGCCTGGTAAAGGGCCGCTTTCCGGGAAGGGAGCGCAGGCAGGGCACGTTCACCAGTAGCGCTTGCGAAGCCTCGCGTGGCGCTTCCGTGATTCGTGCCCTATGCCCCGGTCCATCCCGTGGCGGATCGCTTAGAATGCGTTTGGCGCTTTTTCAACCGGACATTCCGCAAAACCTCGGCGCGGCCTTGCGCCTGGGCGCCTGTCTGGGGGTCCCCGTGGACGTGATCGAGCCCTGCGGCTTCCCACTTTCCGACAAGGGCGTGCGCCGTGCAGCCATGGATTACGGCGCAATGGCGGACCTGCAGCGCCACGCCGGCTGGGCGCAGTTCCTGGCGGCGCGGCAGGGCGCGGCGCGGATTATCCTGTTCACCACCAGGGGCGCCGCCTCCCTGCACAGCTTCCAGTTCCGGCCCGACGACATCCTGCTGTTCGGCCGCGAAAGCGCCGGCGCCCCGGACGAGGTGCATGCCGCCGCCGACGCCCGGCTGGTAATCCCGCTGGCGCCCGGCGCACGGTCGCTCAACCTGACCGTCTCGGCCGCCATCGCGCTCGGCGAGGCGTTGCGCCAGACGGATTCATTTCCTAAGCCGCAACCATCATGACCGAAGCCCCGACCCTTGACGACAAGAGCCTGCGCGCCCGGGCCTGGTTCGACAGCCTTCGCGACCGCATCACCGCCGAGTTCGAACGCCTGGAAGACGAGGCGCCTGCCGAGCTCTATCCCGGCGAGCCCGGCCGGTTCGAGCTGAAGCCGTGGGTCCGCGCCGCCGGCGGCGGCGGCGTGATGGGGTTCATGCGCGGTGGCCGGTTCTTCGAGAAGGTCGGCGTGCACATCAGCCTGGTGCACGGGACCTTCACCCCGGAGATGGCGGCCACCATGCCGGGCGCCGACACGGATCCGCGCTTCACCGCCACCGGCATCAGCCTGATCGCCCACCTGGTGAACCCCCGCGTGCCCGCCGTGCACATGAACACCCGCTACCTGGCCACCACCCAGGGCTGGTTCGGCGGCGGCGCCGACCTGACGCCGTTGCTGGACTCCCAGCGCAGCCAGGAAGCCGACGACGCCCGGCTGTTCCACGCCGCCCTGCGAGGCGCCTGCGACAAGCACGACCCGGCCTGGTATCCGGCCTACAAGGCCCGCTGCGACGAATATTTCTTCCTGCCGCACCGCAATGAGCCTCGCGGGGTGGGCGGCATCTTCTACGACCACCACAACTCGGGCGACTGGGAGCGGGATTTCGCCTTCACCCGCGACGTGGGGGAGGCTTTCCTGGAGGTCTATCCGAAGATCATCCGCCACCGCATGGACGAGCCCTGGACCGAGGCCGACCGCCAGGAACAGCTGGTCCGCCGGGGCCGCTATGTGGAGTTCAACCTGCTCTACGACCGCGGCACCATGTTCGGCCTGAAGACCGGCGGCAACATCGAGTCGATCCTGTCGTCCATGCCGCCGATGGTCAGTTGGCCCTGACGACCTGACCTGGCCCCCCGCGCGGATCGCGATGGTCGGCGCCCTGGGCGCTCAGGCCGACCACCAGGGCGGCGGCGGCGCTGGCGGCGACGATCAGGATTTTGACGGTCTTCATGCTGATCAAACCGGTTGGGCGCTATAGCGTTGCGGCGGCGAGGAAATTTCGGATCCAGCCGCCGACCCGGGCGCGGTCGTCGGGGCCGCCGTAGCTGGCGATGGCCTGGTCGGCCTGGTCAGGCGTGTAGCGGGTTCCGCGCCGGGCCTCGATCAAGGCCGTGGCGTAGGCGGGCTCAAACTCCGGGTGGAGCTGGATCGAGATCGCCGGCTGGTCGCGCCAGGCCAGGGCGCCCATGGGCGTGAAGGCGTTGGCGGCGATCACCTCGGCCCCGGGCGGCAGCTCCACCACCTGGTCCTGGTGCGAGGCGGGCAGGCGAAGGGTGTCGTCGCCATCCATCCACGGCTCGCGGCTGAGGATGCGGTAGTCGTGTTCGCCCACCCCCCAGCCCTTGGGCGACTGGATCACCTTGCCGCCGAACGCCTCGGCCATGACCTGATGGCCGAAACAGACGCCCACCAGCGCCGCGCGGCCCCGGGCCTCGTTCAGGAAGCCTTTCAACGCGCCGATCCAGGGCAGCGGGTCATAGACCCCGCAGGAGGCGCCGGTGATCAGCCAGGCGTCGCAGGCGTCCGGCGCCGCCGGCCACTGGCCCTCGTCCACCGCGAAGGTGGAATAGTCGTAGGCGTCCTCACCCAGCAGGCGCCGGAACATGGCCGGGTAGTCGCCGAACCGTGGGCGCGCGCTCTCCGGCGGCTGCCCGGTCTTCAGGATGCCCAGCTTCAAAACGCCATGCCCTGGGCCACCGACTTCAGTTTCTCCACCGCCGACATGGGATCGTCGATGAAGTCGTGGTCGACCCACCAGTCCTCCAGCTCGCGCAGCACCTGGCCGACCATCGGGCCTCTGGGGACGCCAGCCTTGACCACGTCCTCTCCCGTGATCGGGAAGGCCGGCGCCGTCCAGCCTTCAGCCAGCGCGATCATGCCGCGCCACTGGGGGGTCACGGCGCTGCGCTCAGCCGCCGCCCAGCCGAGCTTGGCCCGGTCTCGGAAGGCCGGCAGGCCGGCGTGGTAGACCGCCCGGCGGATTTCCCGGGGGCTCATCCAGCTCTTCAGGGCAGGCGTCGGCGCCAGGGCGGCCACGATCCGGTCGCGGTCGGCATTGGAGAGGCGCAGGACCGCAGCGAGCTTGCCGGCCGCCAGTTGGTCGTCGGGTAGCAACGCCGCCAGCCGCAGCGCCGGATCGGTCTCGAAGAGCTGCTCGCTCTCGATCTCCACCAGCACCTCGAAGCGCGCCAGGTTGGTCGCCCCAGGCAGGACCACGGCCAGGACGCCGCTCTCGGCCATCAGCCGCACGGCCGGGCGCGGGTCGTCGGCGGCCAGGAGCTTCAGGAGCTCCTTTGATATCCGCTCGGCGGCTAGGGTTTTCACCTGATCCTTCAGCGCCGCACAGGCCGCCAGGCCGGCGGGGTCGGGGGCGCCCTTGCCGTACCAGGCCATGAACCGAAAGAAGCGCAGGATGCGCAGGTAGTCCTCGCGGAGGCGCTGTTCCGGCTCGCCCACGAAGACGATGCGCCCGGCCCGGGCGTCCGCCACGCCATGGCCCGTAGGGTCGAACACGGTCCCGTCCCGCTGAGCGTAGAGGGCGTTGAGCGTGAAATCGCGCCGCCGGGCGTCCTGCGCCCAGTCGTCGGTGAAAGCCACCACGGCGCGCCGCCCGTCGGTGACCACGTCCCGGCGCAGGGTGGTGATCTCATAGGGCCGGCCCTGCGAGATCGCCGTCACCGTGCCGTGCTCGAACCCGGAGGGCACGACGCGCAGCCCGGCGGCGGTGAGGGCCTCGGTGACCTGGACCGGCGTCAGGGTGGTGGCGATGTCCAGGTCGTCGACGGCCGCACTGATCAGGGTGTTGCGAACGCAGCCGCCCACGAAGCGGGCGCAGTCCGGCCCGCCGGCCGCCTCCAGGGCGTCCAGCACGGCGGTGGTCTGCGGCGACGTCATCCAGGGGGGCCGGCCCAGGGTCTCGCTCATTTTGTCGCCGGATCCTGTTTCTCGAAGCGGCCTTGGGTCACCCGGCCATCGGCGGTGACCTCGCCGGGCACATAGACCTCGCCGCGGTTGTCCCTATGGAACAGAGCCGTCGCCAGCAATGAAATCCCCACCAGCGCCGCACCGATGGCGAACAGCCACGGCCAGGGCGTCGCGCCCATCTCCCGTCCCGAGCGGCGGGCCCAGGCGCGCCAAGCAAACCAGAAGGCGAAGGGCGCGGCCACCAGCAGGGCGCGAAGGGCGATGATCTCAAGCAAGAGCGGCCCCATAGAGCCGGTCGTAGAGCGCCCGAAGGATGCCCGCCGTAGCGCCCCAGATCACCCGGTCGGCATGGGTCATCGCGTAGAAGCGGCGCATCTCGCCGGTGGGCAGTTCGCGCTCGTGCTCCTCATGGTTGCTGGGGTCCATCAGGAAGCCGAACGGGGTCTCGAAGATATCGGCCACCTCGTCCGGATTGGCGGTGAGCTTGAAGCCCGGCAGCACAAAGCCCACCACTGGGGTGATCAGGTAGCCGGTGCCGGTCTGGTAGGGGGTCGATAGGCCTACCAGCGACACATAGTCCGGGTGCAGGCCGATCTCTTCATGGGCTTCGCGCACCGCCGTGCGCCAGGGGGTCTCGCCCGGGTCGCGCCGGCCACCGGGCAGGGCGATCTGGCCGGTGTGGCGGCGCAGGGTGTCGGACCGCCGGGTGAGGATCACCGAAAGCCCCGCCTCGCGCTCCACCAGGGCGATCAGCACCGAGGCGGGCGTGAGCGCAGTAGCCGCGTCGGGCCAGGGACCGGGGCTCAGGTCGAAGTCGGAGCGGCGGGTGAAGCCATCCACCGCAGGACGGTCCTCCAGCGGGTCCAGGTGTTCGCCGATCCAGGTGCGCAGGTCGGCCGGCGCGGAGAGCGCGTTCACAGCCGGTGCGCTCCGGCCGGCCCAACTGGGAACCAGGCGCCGTTGGAGGCCACCCCCAGGGTCGGTCCCTGCGGCGTCTCGCGCTCCTGGGCCATCTCCACCAGCTCGTAGAACACCGGCCGGGCGATCAGCGCCTCCAGGCCCCGGCGGACATGCACATAGGGCCGCGGCTCGCCGTCCTCGCCCATCTCCACGCGGATGGCGTTGTCCGTCCCGGCCTCGACCTCGTCACCCACATTGGTCAGGAACTTCAGCGCCTCGCCCACCCGGTCGACCCGGATGGCGATGAAGGGGGCGTCCTCCACGGTGATAGTAAGCTTCTCCACAGGCGTCACCAGGCAGTAGCCGTCCGGGTCCTTGCGCAGCACCGTCGAGAACAGCCGCACCAGGGCCTCGCGGCCAATGGGCGTGCCCTCGTGGAACCACAGGCCATCCTTCTTGATGACGATGTCGATGACGCCGCAGTTGGGCGGGTTCCACAGGTGCACCGGCGGCAGCCCGCGGCCCGGGGCCTGGGCCTTGGCCGCTTGGATCACACCCTCCAGTCCCGAATTTCGCTCGCCCATGCTCACAAGGTAGGCGGCGGCGCCGTTCGCCTCAAGCGCGCCGGGGCCCGACATCCCCAAAGAGCGCCAGCGGCCGAAAGGCGCGCAGCAGCACGCGGCGCTGATCCACAGGCCTGGGCAGCACCACCTGGGCCGCCGGCGCCGCGGAAAACCCCATGCGCGCGAAATAGGGTTCGTCGCCCACCAGCAGGACGCCGGCCTCGCCCGCCGCCTCTGCCGCCTCGCAGGCGCGGGCCACCAGCAGCCCTCCGACGCCGGCGCTGCGCTGGTCGTGGTCCACCGCCAGCGGCCCCAGGAAGATCAGCGGCTGATCGCCGACCGCCACCCGCCACTGGCGCACGGTCCCCGCCAGGCGTCCGTCCTGCCAGGCGCAGAACGACAGCTCCGGGGCGAAGTCAGCGATCTCGCGGACCCGTTCGGAGACCTTGGTGAAACGCCCCGGTCCAAAGGCGCGGTGCAGCAGCGCCTCGATGGTGGCGGCGTCCTGCGGGTTTTCAGGGATCAGGGTCAGCGCCGGGACCGGCGTGCTGGAGGGGGCGGACATGGACAGGTTCCGAGGTGCGGGCGACGAGAACGGCCGCCGGGCTCGAGGCCGGCGGACGGGCGGGTCTTCAGGCGCAAGCGCGCAAGGTTCGTCGCAGCCGCATGTCGTGGGCCCTTTCGGAGCCAGCCGGAGGCGCGCAGATAGGGCGCGGGGCCCGCCCCGTCAACGGCGCCGTTGCCGCCGGCGCCAACCCAGGGCAGGTTCGGGACGCCCATGACCGAGCCCTCCCAGGACGCCGTCCCCTCAGCCCGCGCGCTACTGAAAGAGCGGGACTACCTGGTGTTCTGGGGCTCGCGCTGGACCGGAAGCTTCGCCAGCCAGATCCAGAGCGTGGCCATGGGCTGGCACATGTACGCCCTGGCCCGCGAGACCCGCTCGGTGGAAGAGAGCGCCTTCCTGGTAGGGATGATCGGCTTGGCCGCCTTCCTGCCGGTGTTCCTGCTGACGCTGCCGGCCGGCGAGGCGGCGGACCGCTACGACCGCAAGAAGGTTCTGCTGCTGTGCCTGACTGGCGAGATCGCCAGCGTCCTGATCCTGGCCATCGCCACCCTGAACGGCCAGGCCTCGGTGACCCTTCTGCTGGTGATCGCGGCCCTGTTCGGGGCAAGCCGGGCCTTCTTCGCCCCCGCCAATACGGCGCTGGGGCCCATGCTGGTGCCGCGAAAGCTCTTGCCGCGGGCCATCGCCTGGAACTCTCTGGCCTGGCAATCGGCCTCCATCGCCGGCCCCGCCGCCGGCGGCATCCTGGTCGGCTTCTCGCCGCAGGCCGCCTATTTCACCACCTTCTCCCTCTATCTCCTGGCCGGGCTGTTCATCGTCGCCATCCGCAAGAACGCCAAGCCCGACGTGCAGCCGGGATCGCGCTGGGCGCTGATGAAGGAGGGGCTGGCTTACGTCTGGCGCCAGAAGATCGTCTTCGGGGCCATCTCACTGGACCTGTTCGCCGTGCTGCTGGGCGGGGCGACGGCGCTCCTGCCGGTGTTCGCCCGTGACATCCTGCACGTGGGCCCGCAGGGCTTCGGCATCCTGCGCGCCGCCCCGGCCATCGGCGCCACCGCGGTGGCCCTGTGGCTGGCCGCCAATCCGATCCGAGCCAAGGCAGGCAGCTTCATGTTCGCCGGCGTGGCCGTGTTCGGGGCGGCCACCATCGTCTTCGGCCTCTCACGGTCCCTGTGGCTGTCCGTGGCCGCCCTGGCGGTGCTGGGCGGCGCGGATATGCTGTCAGTGTTCATCCGCCAGACCCTGGTGCAGCTGGTCACCCCCGACGCCATGCGCGGCCGGGTGGCGGCGGTCTCCTCCGTCTTTATCGGCGCCTCCAACGAGCTGGGCGAGTTCGAGAGCGGCGTGGTGGCCCGGTTCCTGGGCCCGGCGGGCGCGGCGGTGTTCGGCGGCGTCGGCGCCCTGATGGTCACCGCGCTATGGGCGCGCCTGTTCCCCGACTTGCGCAAGGCCGACCGCCTCGAATAACTGTATCCTCATTGATTAGGGAGATAAGTCGATGGGCGCACTTGAGGGTAAGGTTGTCCTGGTTACAGGCGGCGGCAACGGGATCGGCCGCGACTGCGCGCTGATCGCGGCGCAGGAAGGCGCCAAGGTGGTGGTCAACGACTTGGGCGGCAGCCTCAAGGGCGAGGACGAGGGCTCCGCGGGCCCCGCCGAGCAGGTGGCCCAGGAAATCCGCGCCAACGGCGGCGAGGCGGTCTCCAACTCCGACAGCGTCACCAGCCTGAAGGCGGTGGAAGGCATGGTCGAGCAGGCGCGCGACACCTTCGGCGGCCTGCACGCGGTGATCAATCCGGCCGGCATCCTGCGCGACGTGATGTTCCACAAGATGAGCGAGGAGGACTGGGACCGGGTCATCGACGTGCACATGCGCGGCTCGTTCAACGTGGCCCGGGCCACCATCGAGCTGTTCCGCGAGCAGAACGACGGCGCCTACATGTTCTTCACCTCCACCTCGGGGCTGTTCGGCAACATCGGCCAGGCCAATTACGGTGCGGCCAAGATGGGCATCGCCGGCCTGTCGCGGATCATCGCCATGGAAGGCGCGCGCAACAATGTGCGCTCCAACTGCCTGGCGCCGGTGGCCTGGACGCGGATGACCCAGTCGGTGCCAATCAAGGACGAGGCCGCCGCCGAACGCCGCAAGTTGATGGCCGAGAAGGTCCGCGCCGATCAGCCCGCGCGGTTCTCCGTGGCCATGGTCACCCCGGCCGCCGCCAACGTCTCCGGCCAGATCTTCGGGTCCTCCGGCGAGAACATCATCCTCTACTCGCAGCCCCGCCCGATCGAGACGGTGACCAAGGAAGAGGGCTGGACCGTCGCCACCATCCTGTCGGAAGCCGTGCCGAAGATGGCCGACAAGTTCTTCCCGCTGCAGCGGGGCCCCCTGCCCGGCGCCACCCAGCAGCCGGCGAAGGCGGCGAGCTAGGCGGCCGCAACCTCCTGTTCCTCCCCCATCGCGCCGCGCGGTTGGGGGAGGAACATTTACTCATAGCCGATGCCTCAGCCGCCACTCTTCGCGGGTGAGTTCCCAGTAGCGCGACCGGCGGATCGTCCCGTCGGGCCGGATGGCCTCGCGCTCGCCCATGTCCACGAACCCGGCCGCCTCGATCAGCTTGGCCGAGCGGATGTTGTCCGTGGCGGCGGTCAGGCCGATCAGGCGCACGCCCAGGGTGGTGAACATCCAGGCGAAGGTGTGGGCAGCTCCCGGACCCCCCTGGCCGCGGTTCTGCCGGTCAGCCCGCACCGCCCCGGCCAGCTCGCCCGACGCCCGCTCGGGCCAGATCGTGAACCTGGAATACCCCGCCACGGCGCCGTGCGCGTCGAGGCTGACCAGCAGCAGGCCATCCCCGGCCAGCGCCTGGGCCTGGGCTTCGGTGACCCAGCGGGTGACGCTATCCGGCGTGATCGGCCGGGGCAGGTCATAGATCGCGTCCGAGACCGCGGGATCGCTCAGCAGGGCGACCAGGCCCTGGACGTGGGACAGGTCCGCGCGGGCGCGGTGCTCACCCAGGGTGGCGGGATCGACGATGCGCACCGCTTCGCGGATGGCCTGGGCCTCCTCCGGCTCGGCGTGCAGCACCGTCTTGGGTGGGGCGCTCACCGGCGGGCCCTAGCTGGCCGCCAGGCGGGTCAGGGCCTCGCCGGAGAGCCTGCGCACCGTCCAGTCGTCCATCCGCCCCGCGCCCAGGCTGTCGTAGAAGGCGATGGAGGGCGCGTTCCAGTCCAGCACCGCCCACTCCAGCCGGCCCAGGTCGGCCTCCACGCACCGCTGGGCCAGCCCGCGCAGCAGCGCCTTGCCAGCGCCCACCCCGCGGGCCTCGGGCTTCACGAACAGGTCCTCCAGGTAGATCCCCGCCCGGCCGCGGAAGGTGGAATAGTTGTAGAACCACAGGGCGAATCCCACCGGCTGGCCCTCGTGCTCGGCGATGTCGCAGAAGCAGCGCGGATTCTCGCCGAACAGGTCCCGGCGCAGGTCGTCCGCGGTCACCTCCACCTCATGCAGCAGACGCTCGTACTCGGCGAGGTCGCGGATGAAGCCGGCGATCAGCGACGCATCGGCCGGCGAGGCCACCCGCACGGTGACGCTCATACCGGCTCGCGGCTGCCCACGCCGACGGTCACCCCTGGCGGCGGCACGCTGTCGGCGGGCACGAAGAAGTCGGGCATCAGGGGTTGGCTGGGGTCGACCCGATACTTGTCGAAGTCGCGCTCCCCCTCGGCGTAGAGGAAGCTGTCGTCGATCAGGAAGTTGCCGGTGAAGTCCCGCGACGGCTTCTCGAAGATCGCGTGCGCTGCGTCGGCCATGATCTCCGGCGTCCGGCAGCGGGCCATGCCCTCGTCGCCGGCCAGGGCGAAGCGGATCGCCGCGGTGGCGATGCCCGTGCGGGGCCACAGGGCGTTGAAGGCGATCCCGTCGGCAGCGAACTCGGCGCTCATCCCCAGCACGCACATGCTCATGCCGAACTTGGCCATGGAGTAGGCCGTGTGACCGGCGAACCACCGCGGGCTCATGTCCAGGGGCGGCGACAACATCAGCACGTGCGGATTGGCGGCCCGCTTCAGGTGCGGGATGCAGGCCTTGGAGGTCAGGAACGTGCCGCGCGCATTCACCTGGTTCATCAGGTCATAGCGCTTCATGTCGGTGGCCAGCGTCCCGGTGAGCTGGATGGCCGAGGCGTTGTTCACGCAGATGTCGATGCCCCCGAACCGCGCCACGGTCTGCGCCACCGCAGCCATCACCGAGGCTTCCTCGCGCACGTCGACGATCAGGGGCAGGGCCTTGCCGCCGGCCTGCTCGATCTCCTCCGCGGCGGTGTAGATGGTGCCGGGCAGGTGCTTGTGCGGCTCGGCCGTCTTGGCGGCGATGGCCACGTTGGCGCCGTCGCGGGCGGCGCGCAGGGCGATGGCCAGGCCGATGCCGCGGCTCGCGCCGGTGACGAACAGGGTCTTGCCGGAAAGGCTCATAGCTTCACTCCCGTGGTCTCTTCCGACAGCGCCCAGAGCCGCTCCGCGCCCTCGGGATCGAGAGCGTAGGGCATCACTCCGGACATCGGCTCCACCCCCCAGGGCAGCGCCTGGGCCAGGTTCTCCAGATAGAGCCCGCCGACGCCCTCCAGCTCGTCGCCAACCGCCGCCCAGACGCTGGTGGACGCGCCCTGAGCCGGGGTCTTGAATCCCTGGGCGACGACCCCCTCGTCGTTCATCCAGCCCATGGCGATCATCTCCTCCCGGGGCAGATGCCGCTGCAGCGGGGTCATGATGCCGCCGGGCATCACCGCGTTGGCGGTCACCCCCAGGTCATGAAAGCGTTCGTTGAAGCCCACCGCGAACAGGGCGTTGGCGGTCTTCGACTGGCCATAGGCTTCCCACTTCTCATAGGGCCTGGTGCGATAGTGCGGGTCGTCCCAGTTGATCGCGCTGCGGCGGTGGCCGAGGGACGACAGGGACACCAGGCGCGCCGACCGTCCGTCCTCCGCGCCGTTCATCAGCGCCCGCGCCAGGCCGACCCCCAGCAGGAAGTGGCCGAAGTGGTTGGTGCCGATCTGCATCTCCAGGTCGTCGGCGGTGTAGGTCTGCGGACAGGCCATCACGCCGGCGTTGTTGATCAGCATATTGAGCGGCTTGTCGCCCCAGGCGCTGGCGAAGGCTACCACGGTGGAGAGGTCCGACAGGTCCAGCAAGCCGACGCTGGCCCGATCGGCTCCCAGCTGGGCGTTGATCTGCGCCGCCGCCGCCTCGCCGGAGGCGCGGTTGCGCACGGCGATGGTCACCTCGGCCCCGGCAGCGGCCAGGGCGCGGACAGTCTCGATGCCGATGCCGGTGGCGCCCCCGGTGACGATGGCGGTGCGGCCCGCCAGGTCGTGCGCCTCCACCACATCGGCGGCGTCGGTGTAGGGCGACAGGCCCGCGGTGATGCGATCGGTCACTAGGCGACCTTCGAGAAATCGGGCTGGCGCTTCTCGGCGAAGGCGGCGAACGCCTCCTTGGCTTCCGGCGACTTGAGCTGAGCGGCGAAGTGGCGGCCTTCCTCGGTCATCCGCGCGGCCAGCGCCGCCGGGTCGCGCATCAGCGCCTTGGTGAGCGCCACAGCGGAGGGCGGGCGGGCCGCCACGGCCTGCGCCGCCGCCAGGGCCCTGGCGCGCAGCTCACTGGCTGGAACCGCGGCGTTGGCGATGCCCCAGGCCGCCGCCGTGCGGCCATCCACCGCCTCCCCCAGGACGAACATGGAGAAGGCGCGGGCGTGGCCGATCCGCGCCGGCAGCAGCAGCGAGGACGCGGCCTCCGGGACCAGGGCCAAGTTGACGAACGGGGTGGTCAGGAGCGCGTCCTCGGCCACGAACACCAGGTCGCAGTGCAGCAGCATGGTGACGCCCACGCCCACCGCGCGACCGTGCACCGCCGCCACCAGCGGGGTCTTGGCCCGGGCCAGGGCGTTCAGCAGGGGGTTGCCGGCCTCCCGCGCCTGGTTGGCCGCGCCGTCCCCGGCGTTCACCTTGGCGAAGTCGCCCATGTCGTTGCCGGCGGTGAAGATGTCGCCGTTGGACTGGATCAGGATGCAGCGCACCGCGGGCTCGTCCGCGGCGCCGTCAATCGCGTCCCCCAGCGCCTGGTACATCGCCCGGGTCAGGGCGTTCTTCTTCTCGGGCCGGTTTAGGGTCAGCGTCAGCACGCCGCCGGAGGTTTCAGCCAGGATGTGTTCGGTCATGTCTTGCTCCGGCCCGGCGGGCCGCCTCTGCTGTTTACAGTGTAAGCCTACGCTGCGGCCCGATACCAGTCGACGCCCTTTTCGTCCCGGCTGCGCACCGCTTGCCCGCGTTCGATCAGGCAGTTGAGGTGCGCCAGGCTCTCCCCGGTGGCCATGCCCAGGAGGTTGTGGTCGATCTTGCGCCGGAACAGCACGTGGAACACGTCCACCGCCCGCTTCGGTTCCGCGATCAGGTTGCGCAGGCGGGTGAGCCCGCGCTCATGGCCGCCGATCAGGTGGTCGATGCGCCCGTGCAGGCCGAAGAACGGATCGTTGTGCGCCGGCAGAACCAGCACCTCGTCGGGCACCCGGGTCTTGATCCGGGCCAGCGAGGTCAGCCAGTCGGTGAGCGGGTCGCCCTGGGGCTCGGTGGGGAACACCGAGACGTTGGAGGATATCCTCGGCAGCACCTGGTCTCCGGAGATCATCAGGTTCAGCGCCGGGCAGTAGAGGCAGGCGTGCTCCGGGCTGTGGCCGGAACCCACCACCACACGCCACACATGCTCGCCGATCTTCACCTCGTCCCCGTCGGACAGGCGCTGGAAACTGTCCGGCAGGGCGTGCAGCGCACGGCCGAAGCCGCCGAAGCGGGACCGGTAGTGCTCGATGGCTTCTTCGTCCCATCCGGCGGCCCGGTAGAAGGTCAGGGCGTCGGCGGGCGCCTCGCGGCCGGTGTCCGCCGCCAGCGAGCGGCACATCAGGAACTCCAGCCGGCTGATCCACAGGCGGCAGTCGTATTTGCGGGTCAGCCAGCCGGCCATGCCGATGTGGTCGGGGTGCATGTGGGTGACCAGCACCCGAGTGACGCGCTTGCCCGCCAGCGGCCCGTCGAAGGCCTGGCGCCAGGCCTGCCGCGTGTCGGGGCCGCCCATGCCGGTGTCGACGATGGCCCAGCCGTCGCCGTCGGCCAGCGCCCAGACGTTGATGAACGCCAACGCCCCGCCCAGCGGCATCCGCAGCCACTTCACCCCCGGCGCGATATCCACCGCCTCGCCGGCGTTCGGACCCTGCTCGAACGGATAGGTCAGCTTCGACGCCACCGGTTCGGCGATGGTCTCTTCAAGTCCGTCCCGCACAGCCCTTGGCTCCCCATTCCCGGTGTTCATTTTCGGCCTGCCGGAGGCTCAGGGCAAACACCATCGCAGCCTTGCCCGCGCGCAGCCCGGCTGGGATAGTCGCTCGACGTTGGGGAATACAACATGCTCAAGCTCATCAGCGCGCTGGCGATCGTCGCCGCCTTCGCCTCGCCCGCCACCGCCCAGGCGCCGACCACGGACCTGGCGGCCGGCATCCCGACTTATGGCGTCTCGGGAATCTTCTACGAGCCGGACCTGGACCGCATCCACGGGCTGAACGAGCGGATCGGGGTGGAGTCGCTCTATGAGGGCCGCGACTTCCTCTACCGCCTGGTCAAGGTCTACGCCGGCCAGGCCTCCTGACGCATGGCCGATCCCATCCGGATCTGGGTCGCCGCCCAGCACCACAAGGCTTTCCTCAACGGCGGCTGGGCTTATGTGCGGGTGGGCGCGGAGGTCACGGGCTGGGCCGGCGGCGACCGGCGGACCACGCGGACCCGGATGGCGCTGAGCAGCCTGGCCGCTGCGCTCGCGGACCTGCCCAAGGGCGCGGCGCTCAGGATCGAGACCGCCGCCGAAGACGCGAAACTGCTGGATGGGGTGTTCGTCGAGCCGGCTGATCCGCCAACGGATGATCTCGACCTGCGCGCCGCGATCGCCGGCCTGCTCAAGGGCCATGAGGCACGCCTGGCGGTGATGTCCGTGCAGCCCCGCACGCCCCTGGCCTTCACCATCGCCTGGGCTGACCAGGCCGCCGACAAGGCCAAGATGACGGGCGCCTTCCGGGTGGCCATACCGCGCCCCAACCTCGCCAAGTCAGGCGCGGCTGCGACCTAGTGTCCCGTTTCCGAAGTTCGCATGCGCCTGTGGCGGGCTCCGACGAACTTCGGAATCGACAAGGAGACTAGCAAGTCAATGTTTCTAGTGTGCTTCGGGGATTTGAAGTTCGCTCCGAGCTCGATCCGACGTCGTGCGAACTTCAAATCCAGCACACTAGCGGCTTTCGCTCAGCCAAGTGCGCAGCGCGCGCAGGAACGGCAGGGCCTCGCGGAATTCCTTCTGGGTGAACCCGTCGCGCAAGCTCTCCATCCTGGGCTTGATGGCGATCATGGTGCGGCCATAGACCTCGCGACCGCGGGGCGTCATGGCCACCCGCTTTTTGCGGCGGTCGGCGTCGCAGGGCTGCACATGCAGGATGTCCAGCGCCTCGAGCCGCTGCAGGGTGTTGGTGATCGCGCCGGGCGTCATCTGCAGGGCCTGGGCGATCTGCGCCGGAGTCTGGTCGTCGCCCCGGCGCGCCAGCAGGTTCAGCACTTCGAACTGCGGATAGCTGAGCCCCACCGGCAGGCAGCGGCTGATCACCGTGCGCACCCCATGCTCGATCAGGCCGATCTCGTCGAACACCTGGACTTCGGGATGCTCCTCGAACGCTCCCATGTCGGGCCTCCTCGTTCAACCTCGAACAAGCTATACAATTCGAGATTAAAGCACAACGTTCAATATTGAACGTTCAAGCCAAGGCGGCGGTAAGCGTTTCTTCCAGCCCCTTGCGGGCCAGCCCGTCGGCCCGCTCGTTGTATTCGTGGCCCGCGTGCCCCTTGACCCAGCGCCAGTCCACCTCGTGGCGGAGGCGCGCGGAGTCCAGCCGCTTCCACAGGTCGTCGTTCTTCACCGGCTTCTTGTCGGCGGTGAGCCAGCCGCGCTTCTTCCAGTTGTGGATCCACTCGTGGATGCCCTTCTGGACGTACTGGCTGTCGGTGTGCAACTCGACCTTGCAGGGCCGCGTCAGGGCCTCCAGCGCCTGGATGGCGGCCATCAGCTCCATGCGGTTGTTGGTGGTGGCCAGCTCCCCGCCGCAGATTTCCTTCTCCCTAGCGCCGAACTGCAGCACTGCGCCCCAGCCACCGGGCCCCGGATTGCCGGAACAGGCGCCGTCGGTGTGGATCACCACCTTCGGCGTCACGTGGCGCCCCCGAACAACACCAGGTCCGGCGCGGCGCGGTGGACGGCCAGCTTGCGCTCGTACTCCAGCGGGTCCTTGGGCCTGACCAGCGCGCCGGCCGGCGTCGCGCCCCAGTCGTGCAGCCGGGTGAGGAAGAACCGCATCGCCGCCCCGTGCGCCAGGACCGGCAGAGCCGCCCGCTCGGCGTCGCTCAACGGCCGCAG
>NZ_JBKJTG010000125.1:0-15014 GCF_046590535.1 Phenylobacterium sp.
CGAGCCCTTTCCCGCCCCCGGCATGGGGGGCGGCGAGATCGGGGTGGTCGGCGTGGGCGACCTCGAAGCCGTCGAAGGCGATCTCGTACTCCTTCATGCCGCGATAGCCGATCACCCCGATTTCGCCGCCCCCCATGCCGGGGGCGGGAAAGGGCTCGGCCACCGTCCCCCGCGGCTTGCCGGCCAGGAACATGGAAAGCCCCCGGTGGTCCTTCGAGCTGGGGTCCGTGCGCACCAGCAGCGTCATCAGGTCGGCGCGGGCGGCGTGGGTGATCCAGGTCTTGGCTCCGGTCACCCGCCAGACGTCGCCGTCGCGCACCGCGCGGGTGCGCAGCGACCCCAGGTCGGAGCCGGCCTCCGGCTCGGTGAACACCGCCGTGGGGATGACCGCCCCTGAGGCGATGCCGGGCAGGTAGCGGGCCTTCTGGTCATCGGTGCCGTGCGCCAGGATCAGTTCTGCGGCGATCTCCGATCGGGTGCCCAGGGAGCCTGCGCCGATCCAGGCGCGCGACAGGGCCTCGGAGACCACGCACATGGCCACCTTGCCCATGCCGGAGCCGCCCCAGGCCTCCGGCGCGGTCAGCCCGAAGACGCCCAGGGCGCCCAGCTCCTCGATCAGTGGCAGCGGGATCAGCTCGTCGCGCAGGTGCCAGCCGTGGGCGAAGGGGGCGATCTTCTCCGCCGCGAAGGCGTGGAACTGGTCGCGCACAGCCTCCAAGGTGTCGTCCAGGCCACTGGCCTCCAGGGACGGGCGCCCACGGGCCTGGTCGAGCAACTCGACGATTCGCGCTTTCACCGCTTGCGAGGCGCCAGGCCGCAGCCGGGCAATCAAAGGCTCAAGCCGATCCGCCCGGACACCAAGGTCGGCGGGCCGGAAGATCTCACCCTGGTTCATAGGCAGACCGCCCATGAGCTGGCTCAGGTATTCGTGCGCCAGCAGCTGGGCCGGCAGGGCCTCGGCCTCGGTCAGGGCGCCTGACGCCGCCAGGTCCCGCGCCCAGGCCGCGGTCTGGCGCAGGGTCTCCGCATAGGCCGCCGCCCAGGCCAGGCCGTGGGCGCCGTGCTGGCCCCCGTCCAGCGCCGCCCGGTCGAGCCGGCCATCGTGGGTAACCTCAGCCGCCACCGCGGTCTGCAGCGCGGCTGCGAGGCCGCCAGCCTCGCCCGCGGCGAGGTCTAGGAGATCGACAAGGTCGGGCAGGACGAGGCTCATGGGCGCCACTATAGGCGATGCTTGCCTTGCGTCGCGTCAGGGCGCCTTTCTGGCGCCGCCCACAGGAAAGGTCTCCCGATGATCGTCGTTCACCACCTCAACGATTCGCGCTCGCAACGCATCCTGTGGTTGCTGGAAGAGGTCGGCGCTCCCTATGAGGTCAAGCGCTACCAGCGCGACGCCAGCACCCGGCTGGCGCCCCCCGAACTCAAGGCGGTGCATCCCCTGGGCAAGTCGCCGGTGGTCACCGACGGTGAGCAGACGGTCATCGAGTCCGGCGCGATCATCGACTACATCATCCGCCGGCACGGTGGCGGGCGCCTGGCCCCGGCGCTTGGCAGCGCCGCCTACGAGCAATATTCCCAGTGGCTCCACTATGCCGAGGGATCAGCCATGCTGCCCCTGATGCTGTTCATGTATGTGGGCCGCCTGGGGGAGGCTGGCGCGCCGCTGCTTCCGCGCATCGAAAGCGAGATCGCCAACCACCTGGGCTACGTGAACAGCGCGCTGGAAGGCCGCGACTGGCTGGTGGGCGATGAGCTCTCCGGCGCCGACATCCAGATGAGCTTCGTGGGCGAGGTGACCGGCGCCTTCGGCCGGCTGGACCAGTACCCGAACATCAAGGCGTGGCTCGGCCGCTTCCAGGCCCTGCCAGCCTACAAGGCCGCGCTGGAGAAGGGCGGAGCCTACTCCTTCGCCCGCTAGAAGCGGCCCTCGAAGGGGTCGTCCAGCAGGCCGTCCAGGAAATCGAACACTGCGGCCTTGGTGAGCGCGTGCGGGATCGCCGAGAAGTGGTCGCAGCCGGCGACTGTCACCCCTTGGCCGAGGGGGAACACCCGCGCCAGGTCCTCCGGATCGCCAGCGCCCTCGTCGCGCTGTCCGGCCACCACCAGCACCGGCATGGGCAGGGCCCCCATGGCCTCGCGGTCCAGGGGCGGATTGTCGGCCTGCACGAAGGCGGCCAGGGCCCGCCGGTCTTCCCCTTGTTCGTCGGCGAAATGCCGGAAACTGCGCAGCATGGGGTGGCTGATGGTCTGCGGGTCTTCCGCCAGCATGGCGTCGGCCATGATGCTCCCGCGCTCCGTGGAGGGCTCCAGAAGCTTCCCGCCCACCCCGCCCAGGATGAGGTTGGAGATCCGCCCCGGCGCTTCAATGGCCGCCTGCAGCGCCGTGCGCGTGCCCATGGAATAGCCGAACAGGTCTACGCGGAGCAGGTCCAGATGATCCATCAGGGCGATGGCGTCCGCGGCCAGCCGGGCGCGGCGATAAGCTTGGGCGTCGTGCAGCTTGGCGCTCTCGCCGTGGCCGCGCTGGTCCAGCGCGATCACTCGCATCCGCCGGCGCTCAAAGGCGGCGTACCAGCCGGTCCGCCGCCAGCCCTCGCTGCGGTTGGACGCGAAGCCGTGGAGCAACAGGATCGTCCGCTCGGCACCGCCGGCCGGCGTGATGTCGTCATAGGCGAGGGCGACGCCGTCGGTGGTGAAGCTTGGCATGGTGTTGAACCTAGGCGGACAGTCGTCTGGCGCGCAAGCGTACTCGCCTAAAGGTTGTTGAACTGTTCAAGGCGCCTCGCCGGTCCACTCCCAGTGCCAGGGCTCGAACGGATAGTTCACGAAGCCATAGCGGTAGCCGTTGGCCAGCAGCCAGCGGTAGGTCGCCGTCTTGCTCATGAACAGGCGGTTGGCGTCGGCGGTGGAATCCGGGCCGAAGCCGGGCGCCTGGCCCACGTAGATGTCGAGCGCGAGGCCAGTGCGGTGCGGCGAGCAGACCGCCCGGACCACCCCGTCGCAGTTGCCGTCCTCGGCGCACCGCTGGGCGTCCGAGGTCGTGCTGCGGTAGCCGGAGAAGATCGTCAGGCTTCGCGGATCGGCGGCGATCGCCGGGTCAGCGGCGCGCGCCGCGGCGGCCATCTGGCGATAGGCGGCGAAGGCCCCGGGCCGGAGCGCCACCGCCTTGCCGCTGTAGCCCTCGCCGGTCCGGGCCCATTCCAGCGCCGCTTCGTTGGCCGCCGGCGGGCAGACGCCTCGGGCGCGAACGAAGATGCGCCGCATCTGGACGATGTTGCGCAGGGTCTGGAACTCCGCCTCGGTGACCAGGCCGGTGGGTTGCAGGCGCTGCTTGGTCTGCCAGTCGGCGTAGGCCCCGGCGAACCCGGCGGTCTCCGGCGGACAGCCGGTGCCGATCTCGCGCGCGATCATCGGGGCGTAGATTTCCCACCCGATCTCGCTCCGTCGGAACGGCGCCCAGGGCATGGTCCTTAGCGCCACGGCGTTCACCGCGGCCGCCGCGGTCCAGGCCGGGATGTTGCAGGCCATGGTGACGAGAGGCGCCGGTGGCGGTGGCGGCGGGCCGGGGGTTGAAAACTCCGGCGGCCTGGCCGGTCCGGGCGGCGTCACCGGCGCGCAACTGGTCACCCGCAGGACCAAAAGGCCCAGCAGCAGGATCGCCACGGCGACCGCGCCCAGGAACCGCAACGCTTCTGATGGTTTGAACCTCACGCCGCACAGCAACGCGCGGCTGACTGCAGAGGTCCACAATGAAATTCGCCAAGGCGGCACTTTTCGCGAGCGTCCCCGCGCTCTTCCTCGCCGCCTGCTCGGAGCCCGCGCCCAGTGGCGCGTCCCAGACCGTGGCAAAGGTGGCCCCGGCCACCGACCAGTCGCTGCCGACCCCCGGCATCTATCCCGCCGCCCTGGGGCTTCCCCCAGTCACCGCCTCGGCCTCGCCCCTGGCCATGTCCGTCGACAAGGCTGCGTGGGTGTCCGCCCCCGCCACGCCCCAGGCCAAGCGCGACATGCTGATCCGCACCCAGGTGCTGTTGTCGCGGGCGCACTTCTCGCCCGGTGTCATCGACGGCCAGGACGGCGGCAACATGCGCAACGCGGTCGGCGCCTTCGAGGCGGCCCGTGGCTTGCCGGAAGACGGTCTGATGGACGAGAAGGTGTGGGCGGCTCTAGCCGGCGACACCGGCCCGGTGATGACTGACTACACGATCACCGCCGACGACGTGAAAGGCCCCTTCACCCCCGTCATTCCCAAGAAGTACGAGGACATGGCCAAGCTGCAGCGGCTTGGCTTCATGAACCCGGTAGAGCTGCTGGCCGAGAAATTCCACATGGACGAGGCGCTGCTGAAAGCGCTGAACCCGGACGCCGATTTTGCGGTCGCGGGGACGAAGATCGTCGTGGCCGCGCCGGGCGCGGAGAAGCTGCCGGGCGCCGTGACCCGCATCGACGTAGACAAGACCAAGAAGCAGGTCCGCGCCTATGGCGCCGACGGCAAGCTGCTGGCCTCCTACCCGGCCACCGTCGGTTCGTCGGAGACGCCGACCCCGGCCGGCGAGTGGGCGGTGAACACCGTCGCCCCCAACCCCACCTGGACCTACGACCCCTCCCGGCTCAACTTCGGGGACAAGTCGGCGGGCAAGCAGATCATCAAGGCCGGCCCCAACAACCCGGTGGGGGCCGTCTGGATTGATCTGACCAAGGACACCTACGGTATCCATGGCGCGCCGGACCCCAGGCTGGTGGGCAAGACCGCCAGCCACGGCTGCGTTCGGCTGACCAACTGGGACGTGCGCCAGCTCAGCCAGGCGGTGAGCAAGGCCACCATGGTGGTGTTCCTGGGCGCCGACGCAAAGCCGGCGGCGCAGACCAGGACCTAGCTGCGCCAGCGCAAGGTCGTGGGCTCGACGGGATTGACGAAGGCGCGCTTGTCCCGCCGGCTCGCGGCCCATTCGCGCTTGAGTTGCTGGTACCACTTGGCCTGACGGTCTGCGTCATCGACCCACAGGAGGGCCGGGTCGTACTTCAGGCCCTGCTTCTGTAGGTTCACCATGTCCCCGTCCTGGCGCAGGAACGTCCGCGCCCCCGCGGCGATGGCCGGCCGCAGGAGGACGAACGCCGGGTGGTCGGACCAGACGATCTGGGTGATCCGCGTGGTGGCGTCGTTGACTGGCGTCAGGCAGGTCAGCGACAGCACCTGGCGCTTGCCCACGGTCACGTGCTCCCAGCGCAGGCCGGGGATCCGGAAGGTGATCTCGGTGAGCGGCTCACCCCCCAAGATGGCGTAGGCGCGGGAGTTCTTCGAAGGCTGGTGCCGCACCATGGCGAACCCCAGCTCGCGGGGTTCGAAGCGCTTGGCCTTCTCGTGCTGGCTGCCGGCTGAACGCCACCACCACTGCTGGTGCACATAGGGGCCGTGCGCCGGGTCCATCAGCCCCACAACCGCGTGGTCGATGTGGGCGTCGAAGGTCATGCGGTCCACCAGCTTGGGCCGCCCGCCGACCACGCCCTCGAACACCGGCGCAGGCTCGCTGGGCTCGCCTGCCCACCGGGGATCGCCGGCCGCCCAGACGAACACCAGGCCCTGGCTCTCCGCCACCGGATAGCGGCGCACGCGGATGCGGCTGACGTCCATGGCCTGGTCGTCCACCAGGGATGGGATCGCCATGCAGCCACCGTCCGCCCCGAACCGCCAGCCGTGATAGGGGCACGCCACGCTCTCGGCGCCCGACGCTTCCTTGTGGAAGCGGCCCGCCGACAGCGGCGCGGCGCGGTGTGGGCAGATGTCGCGCAGTGCGAACACCTGGCCTGCGGGCGAGCGGCCCAACAGCACCGGCTCGCCAAGCAGTTCGTGACGGGCCAGCTTGCCCGGCTTCAGGTCCGCGGCCAGCGCCACGAAGTACCAGGTGTCGGTCAGGAACCCCTGGCCGAACTTCGCCGCTGCCCGCGTGGATTTGCTGTCGCCCTCGGCCATCAGGCTTTCTAGTCCGCGCCGGGCCTATTTGGACAGCCGCAGGAACGCGGCGGCGTAGGGCGCCAGGCCCACGGAGGCTCCCCGCAGCTCGGCCTCGCCAGCCTCCGGCCCAAGCCGCTCGGCGCCGGCCAGAGCAGGGTCGGAGATCACCGCAGGCTCCGCGCCCATGTTAAACAGACAGGCGATCGCCTCACCCTCGTAGCGGCGAACGAAAGCCAGCACCGGGTCCGGCGCCTCAAGGAAGTCCATTCCGCCTAGGCGCATCGCCTCCGAGCCTCGGCGGACCGCGATTATCGCCCGGGCGAAGGCCAGCGTTGAGTCCGGGTCGGCGTCCTGGGCTTCCACGCTCAGGCCGGCGTGCTCGGCCGCGGCCGGCAGCCAGGGCGTCGCGGTGGTGAAGCCGAGGTTGGCGCCGGGCGTCCAGGGCATCGGCGTCCGGCACCCGTCCCGGCCGCCGGCATAGGGCCAGTAGAGGTCGCCCACCGGATCGCGGAGCTGATCCCGCGTCAGCTCCGCCTGCGGCAGGCCCAGCTCCTCGCCCTGGTAGATCAAGGTCGACCCCTTAAGGCTGAGCAGCAGGGCGAACATCAGCTTGGCCACCTGCGGCTCTGCGTCCTCGCCTCCGAACCGGGTGAGCGTGCGCGGCACGTCGTGGTTGGAGAACGAGATGGTCGGCCAGTGGTCCGGAAAGCTGGCGAGCGTCGCGAAGTGCTCGCGCACGAAGGCGGGCCCGAGTTTCTTGGCCAGTAGCAGGACGAAGGTATAGGCCGAGTGCAGCCCCTCGGCGGGGGAGAGATAAGCCCCGCAGCGCGCCTCTTCCTCCGAGAACTCGCCGAACACGAAGCGGTCGCCGTGCGCCTCCACCCGCCTGCGGATCACCTCCAGCATCTCTATGTTCTCAGGCAGGTTGGAATCGTGCAGGTGCCGCTGCAGGTTGCCGGCGTGGCTCCAATGGAGGCCTCGCCGCTCGGCCACCGGCACAGCCGGATTGTCCGCCAGGGTCTCGTCGTGGAGGTAGGTGCCGGCCACGTCCAGGCGGAAGCCATCGACCCCCTTGGCCAGCCAATGGTCCAGCACCGAAAGTGCGGCTTCCCGCGCCTGGGCGTTGCGCCAGTTCAACTTCGGCTGCTGGCGCAGGAACTTGTGGTGGTAGTGCTGGCGCCTGGCCGGCTGGTAGGCCCAGGCCGGACCGCCGAACACCGACAGCCAGTTGTTGGGCGCCGTGCCGTCCGTCGCGGGGTCGGCCCAGACATACCAGTCCGCCTTCGGCCCATCCTTGCCGCCGGTCAGGCTCTCGATGAACCAGGGGTGCTCGTCGGAGGTGTGCGACAGCACCTCGTCCAGGACCACCTTCAGGCCCCGGGCGTGGGCGGCGTCCAACAGGCGCTGGAAGTCCTCCGCCGTGCCGTAGTCGCCCTGCACGCCGTCGAAGTCGGCGATGTCATAGCCCCAGTCACGGTTCGGCGAGGAGTGGATGGGCGACAGCCAGATCCCGTCGACGCCGAGGCTCTCGATGTAGTCGAGCTTGGCCGCGACGCCGGCCAGGTCGCCCTGGCCATCGCCGTCGCTGTCAAAAAAGCTGCGGACATAGACGTGGTAGAGGACACAGCCCTGCCACCACGCCGCCACGGACTTTAGGCTTCCGAGGTGTTGTTGATGATCTTCGACACCAGGCCGTAGGCCTTGGCCTCCTCCGCGGTCATCCAGAAGTTCCGCTGGGTGTCCTTGACGACCTTCTCGAAGGTCTGGCCGGTCTCACGCGCGACCATCCGGTTCACCCGGTCGCGCATCTTGATGATCTCCTCGGCCTCGATCTGGATGTCCGAGGCCTGGCCGCGGACGCCGCCCATCGGCTGGTGCAGCAGGAAGCGGGTGTTGGGCAGGCACAGGCGGTTCTCCTTGTGCGCCCCCAGATAGATGTGCGCGCCGGCCGAGGCCACCCAGCCGGTGCCGATCACCTTCACGTTGGGCCCGCAGAAGCGGATCATGTCGTGGATGGTGTCGCCGCTTTCCACATGCCCGCCGGGGGAGTTGATGATGACCCGGATGTCCTTGTCGTTCTCGGCCGACAGCGCGGTGAGCTGTGCAGTGACCCGCTCGGCCATGCGCATGTCCACCTCGCCGAACACCAGAACGGTGCGGGACTTGAAAAGCGCGTTCTGGACCGGCCCGGCAGTCATCGGCATATCGGGCAGGCGGCCCTTGTCCTCGTCGTCGCCGTCTTGGTCGTCCAGTAGGCCCGTGTAGATGTCGCGCATGAAGTCCTCGTCGAAACAGCTAGCCCGGAACGTGCGTCGCCGGAGGCCCCGCCGCAAGGGGGCGCAGGCGGATTCCTCCGTCCAGGTCGAAAGCTTTGCGTCGTTGAGCGCTGAACCTCGCCGCCTTCCATCCGTTCGGCGGCTGTGACCCGACGATTTCCCAGGCTGCGACCTGTCTCGCCGGAGACCCTGGCGCTGGCCGGCCTGTGGGCCACCCTGCTCGATTTTTCCGTCGGCGCCTTGCTGCTGGCCATGGCGGTGAACGCCTGGGCGCCGCCTCAGGACCTGCCGTGGAAACCGCTGCGCCTGGACCAGCCGCTGGGGATGGCTACGGCGATGAAGTTCGCCCGGGCCGCCGCCGATCCCGTGCTCTGCCGCCAGGTGCTGGCCGAGGGCGGCCTGGCCTTCACCGAGGAGCCGGATAAGCAAGCCGGCGGCTGCGCCACCGCCAACACCATTCGGCTCAGGGAAAGCGCCGCGGCCCTGTCGCCCGCCGCCCCGGTGGTCACCTGCCCGGTGGCCCTGGGCTACGCCTTCTGGAGCCTCCACGTGGTGCAGCCCGCCGCCCGCGACCTGCTGGGCCAGCCCGTAGCCCGGGTGGAGCACTACGGGACCTACGCCTGCCGCAACGTCTACGGCCGGGCGCAGGGACGCCGCAGCGAGCACGCCTTCGCCAACGCCATCGACGTGGCTAGCTTCACCACCTCAGGCGGCCGGCGGGTCGCGGTGCTGCGCGACTTCCGTGATGATGGAGACCGCGGCCGGTTTCTGCGGCGGGTGCGCGACGGCGCCTGCCCCTGGTTCCGCGCGGTGCTCAGCCCCGACTACAACGCCGCCCACCGCGACCATCTGCACCTGGACCATGGGCGATACGGGGTCTGTCGCTAACGTTTCGCGGCGGTCGGCCGAAACGCCAGGAACGCATTGCCCGGCGCCTGGCCGAACATGCCGTATCCGGAGTTGACCAGCAGCGTCCCGTTGGCTGCGACGATCCCCGCCGCATCCATGGAGCCGCCCTTGCCGGGTATGCCGTTCAGCGTCTCGTAGGACCGCAGGGTGTCGAACTTCCACAGCTCCAGGCCGGTCTTGGCGTCGATCACCCGCAGGATCCCGTCGAGGCTGCCCTGCACAATCGCCCCGTCGATCACCGTGGGCGCGCCGGAGAAGCCGAACATCCGCTCGCAGCGGGCCACACGCTTGTCGCGCCCGTTGGCGCAGTCAGGCGTCGCCGCATAGGCCCACTTGATGACCCCCGTCTTGGCGTTCACCGCATAGAGGCCGGGCTTCAGGCTGGGGTCGACCTCCATGCCGGGCAGGCTGCGGCCGATCTGGGCCACCGGGGCGTAGACGGTGTCCTTGTCAAAGGCGATGCCCCAGTGGATGCCGCCGTTGGGCCCGCCGGTGCCGATGTCGCGGCGCCAGACCACCTTGCCGGTGGCCGGATCCAGGGCCCAGACGGTGCCGGACTTCTGGCCGGCGAACAGCAGTTCGCGCCCGTCGCTCAGCTTGCCCAGCAACACCGAGGCGCCGAAGTCCACGTCGCGATAGACCGTGTCGGCCACGCAGTTCAGCAGCTCGGGCCGGGGTTTCGGTCCGCAGCCGACGTTGAAGATGTCGTTCGCAGTGGCCTGCATGCTCCACACTTCCCTCCCGTCAGCCAGGCGGATGGCGATCAGGGCATTGGTGTTGCGGTGGGCGGGGGGCGAGTTGGCCTCGCCGGTGCCGAAGTAGATCAGGCCGCGCTTCTCATCCACCAGCGGCGAGTTCCAGATCGGTGCGCCGGACGGGCCATAGAGCATCTTGCCGTCGCCCCGATCGCGCACCGGGGTCGCCTCCGGCATGGTGTCGTAGCGCCATTGCTGGGCGCCGGTGATGGGGTCCAGGGACAGGACGAATCCGTGATTGGTGCAGCAGGTCTCCGAATTGTTCGCGGCGACCATGATCTCGTACTGCGAGACCGGCACGATGATCCGGTCCTTCAACACCCGCGGCGTGCCGGTGGTCAGCGAGAACGAATAGACCCCGACGTTCCTGGCCCACAGCGCCTTGCCGGTCTTGGCGTCGATCACATGGACTGTGGAATCCAGGCCCGAGAAGGCCAGCACGCCACGCCCGTCGGCCAGCACCCCATAGGCCGCGCTGGTGCGCAGCGGTGCGCCGCCGGGCGCGTTGTAGATCCACTGCACGCAGGGCTTGTCCGGCGAGCTGATGTCGAAGGCGTAGACCGCCGAGGACTCGGCCACCGGCAGGAAGACGTTGTTGCCCACCACCACCGGTTGGGAGCGCAGCATGGTCACGTCGGGGAAGGCGATGGCCCAGGCCAGCTCCAGCTTGGCGAGCTTGGCCTTAGTGAGGCCGGTCTGGTTGGCGGTGAGGGTGCGGGTGTTGGCGCGGTCGAAGCCGAAGGTGGTGACGCTGGCCGGGCCCGAGAGGTCCACGTTGCGGCGATTGCCCTCGCACATCATCCCGCGGCTCCAGGTGTCGAGCGTCGCGGTGTTGCGGCCGGTCAGGTAGTTGATCAGCTGGCCGCGGCTCTCGTCGGTCAGCGCCTGGCCTTGCAGGCGCATCTTGCCCTGGGTCAGGGCGTAGTTCAGCGCTTGGTAACTCATCGCTGACAGGGTCGTCTTGGCCGGCGACCGGGTGGCCTCGGGGTTGTCGTGGCAGGCTGCGCAGTGGGTGCGGTAGTGGCCTTCCCCGCGATGCGGCAGTGGCGTCTGCGCGGCGGCGGGCAGGGCGGCGGCCATGAGGAAGGCGGCGGCGGCGGCGAGTACGGCCGCGATGCGAGCCCAGGACATGTCAGATTCTCCCCGATTTTCAGCCCGACGCTCTTTCGGCGTTCGGGTACGCTAGGCGCCGACCATAGGACTGCTTGACCTCCGCGTCAGCCCCATCGCAAATGTCCGCGGTCAAACAATCGTTTGGAGAGGGAGCCCGCCATGAGCGAGACGATGGAAAAGCTTGCGGTCGGCGCCGGTGGCCTGTTCGACCTGACCGGGAAGGTCGCGGTGATCACCGGCTCCACCCGCGGCATCGGCAAGGCCATCGCCGAGCGCATGGCGGAGCACGGCGCCCGGGTGGCGATCTCGTCGCGCAAGGCCGGCCCCTGCGACGAAGTGGCCGCGGCGATCAACGCCAAGCACCCCGGCCACGCCATCGCGGTCCCGGCCAACATCTCCTCGAAGGACGACCTGCAACGCCTGGTGGACGAGACCCGCGCGGCCTTCGGCAAGGTCGACATCGTGGTCTGCAACGCCGCCTCGAACCCCTACTACGGCCCGATGAGCGGGATCAGCGACGAGCAGTTCCGCAAGATCCTCGAGAACAACATCATCGCCAACAACTGGCTGATCAACATGGTCGCCCCTGAGATGCGTGAGCGGAAAGACGGCGCGATCGTGATCATCTCCTCGATCGGCGGGCTGCGCGGCTCCACCGCCATCGGCGCCTACTGCATCTCCAAGGCCGCCGACATGCAGCTCGCCCGTAACCTGGCCGGCGAGCTGGGCCCCGACAACATCCGGGTCAACTGCATCGCGCCGGGTCTGGTGAAGACCGACTTCGCCCGCGCCCTGTGGGACACCCCGGAGGGCGAGAAGCGCGCCAGCGCCGGCACCCCGCTTCGCCGGCTGGGCGAGCCTGACGACATCGCCGGGGCGGCGGTATACTTGGCGTCGCGGGCCGGCGCCTGGACCACCGGCCAGACCATCGTGGTGGACGGCGGCTCGACCAGCTAGGTCAGCCGCCGGCGCGGCTCAGCGCCCGCGCATTCGCCAGCCGCTCAATGCCAGCGTCCAGCGTCGCGTCGTGTTTGGAAAAGCACAATCGTATGATGGTCGTCACCGGGTCCTCCTCATAGAGCGCCGAGACCGGGATCGCCGCGACCCCGGCCTCATTCACCGCGCGCAGGCAGAAGGCGCGGTCCGGCTCGTCGATCCCGGAGGCAGGCAGGTCAACATTGAGGAAGTAGGTGCCCTGGGAGGCGAGCACGCTGAAGCCCTCGCGCCTCAATCCTTCGGCCAGCCGGTCGTGGGCGCGCGCCAGCTCCAGCGGCATATCCCGGAACCAGTCGGCTGAGTTTTCCAGGCCCCAGGCCACCGCCACCTGCAGGTTCGGCGGGGTGGTGAAGGTCAGGAACTGGTGGGCGCGGGCGAGCGCGTGGGTGAGCGCGGGCGCGGCGCACAGGAACCCCACCTTCCAGCCCGTCAGGCCGAACATCTTGCCGGCCGACCCCACCTTCACGCAGCGCTCGCGCATCCCCGGATAGGCGATCAGCGGCCGGTGGCGGGCCTCGCCGAACACCACCTGCTCCCAGACCTCGTCGCAGACGGCGATGGCGTCGTGGGCCACGCAGAACTGCGCCAACAGGGCCAGATCCTCGTCAGGCAGCACGACGCCGGCCGGATTGATCGGATTGTTCAGCACCACGAAGCGGGTGCGAGGGCTGGACGCGGCCTCCAGCATGGCCCGGTCGAACCGCCAGTGCGGCGGCGACAGGCGCACCAGCTTCGGCACGCCGCCCGCCCGGCGGATCAGCGGCAGGTAGGCGTCATAAACCGGCTGGAAGACGATGACCTCGTCGCCCGTCTCGATCAGGCCGAAGAAGGCCGCCGCCAGGGCCTCGGTGGCGCCCGAGGTGATGGTCACCTCGCGGGTCCAGTCGAAGTCGAGCCCCTGCGTGCGGGCGTAGTGGCCGGCCACCGCCTGGCGCAGCTCCGGCAAGCCGGCCATGGGTGGGTACTGGTTGTAGCCGTTGAGCACCGCGTCGGCGGCCTTGGCCCGGATCGCCTCCGGCCCCGGGTCGTCGGGGAAACCCTGGCCCAGGTTCACCGCGCCGGATGCCCGCGCCAGCCCCGACATTTCCTCGAAGATGGTTGTGGGCAGGGATGAGAAAATCGCGTTGGCCATGGGACCAGCTTAGCGGCGCCATCGGCGCCTATGCCATCCTTCGGGGGCCGCGACATGGAGATCGTCGACTTCCGCGACCCACAGGGCAAGATCATCGCCCTGGGCGCCGCCATGAGCTTTCCGGACCGCGCCTCGCAGGATACCGCGTACGCCCGCTGCAACGTCTGGATGGAGCGGTCGCTTAGTCTTCCTTGACGCGCTTTTTGCGGAAGGAGGGGTTGAGTATCTTCTTGCGCAGGCGGATCGACTTGGGCGTCACTTCCACCAGCTCGTCTTCCTCGATGTAGGCGATGGCCTGTTCGAGGGTGGGCCGGCGCGGCGGGGTCAGGCGCACGGCCTCGTCCTTGCCGGAGGCGCGCACGTTGGTCAGCTGCTTGGCCTTCATCGGATTCACGTCCAGGTCGTCGGACCGGGAGTTCTCGCCGATAATCATGCCCTGGTAGGTCTTTTCGCCGCCGCCCACGAACATCGTGCCGCGGTCTTCCAGGTTCCACAGCGCGAAGGCCGCGGTCTCGCCCTCGGAGTTGGAGACCAGCACGCCCTTGCGGCCCGCGTCGATGGAGCCCTTGTAGGGCTCGTAGTGGCTGAACACCCGGTTCAGGACGCCCGAGCCGCGGGTGTCGGTGAGGAACTCCCCCTGGTAGCCGATTAGGGAGCGCGACGGCGACATGAAGCTCAGGCGCGTCTTGCCCGACCCCGAGGGGCCCATGTCCTTCAGCTCGGCGCGGCGGGTGGACAGCTTCTCGATGACGATACCGCTGAACTCTTCGTCCACGTCGATCATCACGTCCTCGATGGGCTCCATCCGCTCACCGGTCTCCGGGTCGATCTGGAACACCACCCGCGGGCGGCTGATGGAGAGCTCGAAGCCCTCGCGGCGCATGCCTTCGATGAGCACGCCCAGTTGCAGTTCGCCACGGCCGGCCACCTCATAGGCGTCCCGATCGGGCGTCTCGCTGACCCGGATGGCGACGTTGGACTGAGCTTCCCTGATGAGGCGGTCGCGGATCACCCGGCTCTGCACCTTGTCGCCTTCGCGGCCGGCCAGGGGGCTGTCGTTCACCGACACGGTCATGGAGATGGTCGGCGGGTCGATCGGCTGGGCGGGCAGGGCCTCGGTGACCTCCAGGGCGCACAAGGTGTCCGCCACGGTGGCCTTCGAGAGGCCCGCGATGGCGACGATGTCGCCGGCTTCGGCGTCCTCGATCGGTTGGCGCTTCAGACCGCGGAAGGCCAGCACCTTGGTGATGCGGCCGCGCTCGATCTCCTTGCCGTCGATGCCCAGGGCGTGGATCGCCATGCCGGGCGTGGCCTTTCCGGACTCGATGCGCCCGGTCAGCAGGCGGCCCAGGAAGGGGTCGTTCTCGATCAGCACCGAAAGGATCTGGAACGGGCCGTCCCTGCGCGCGATGGCGGCTGGCTCGGGCACGTGCTTGACCACCAGGTCGAAAAGCGGGGCCAGGGTCTCCGACGGCTTGGACATGTCCAGGGTCGCCCAGCCGTTCTTGCCCGAGGCGTAGATGTGCGGGAAGTCGAGCTGCTCGTCGGTGGCGCCGATGGCGGCAAACAGGTCGAAGGCGTCGTTCAGCACGCGGTCGGGGTCGGCGTGCGGCCGGTCGACCTTGTTGAGGCATAGGATCGGGCGCAGGCCCATCTTCAGCGCCTTGCCCAGCACGAACTTGGTCTGGGGCATGACCCCTTCTTCGGCGTCCACCAGGATGACGCAGCCGTCCACCATGCCCAGGATCCGCTCGACCTCGCCGCCGAAGTCGGCGTGGCCGGGGGTGTCGATGATGTTGATGCGGGTGTCGCCCGCCTCGCCATGCCACAGCACGCTGGTGCACTTGGCCAGGATGGTGATCCCGCGCTCGCGCTCCTGGTCG
>NZ_JBKJTG010000157.1:0-8544 GCF_046590535.1 Phenylobacterium sp.
GAACAGCTCGCTCTCCAGCAGGTTCTCCGGGATGGCGGCGCAGTTTACGGAGATGAACGGCCGGTTGGCGCGGCGCGACTTCAGGTGGACGTAGCGGGCGACCACCTCCTTGCCGACGCCGCTTTCGCCGGTGATCAGGATGGAGGCGTCGGAGGGCGCGATCTGGTCGGCCATGGTGATCACCGCCTGCATGGCGGCGTCGCGCACGATCATCGGGCGGTTGTCGTTGGAGACCGCGGCCAGCACCGCGGCGATCAGCTCGGCCTCCGGCGGCAGCGGGATGAATTCCTTGGCCCCGGCGCGGATGGCGTCGGCGGCGCGCTGGGGGTCGGCCCCCACGCCGCAGGCCACCACCGGCACTCGGATCCGCTCGGCTTCGTTGGCGGCGATCAGCGCGGCGATGTCGAGCTCGTAATCGACCATCAGCAAGTCCGCGCCCTGGCCGGCCCGTAGCGCGTGTGTGGCCGCCGCGATGGTCTCCACGTGGCTCACCTTTGCGCCAGCGCTCATCGCCATCTTCACGGCGGTGGAGAGCTGTCCGCTCAATTTTCCGACGACCAGAAGCCGCATGGGTGTTCTCCCTTCGACGAAGCGCCCTAAGGCGCCGCGTCGCCGTCCTTGATGATTTCGGTCATGGTCACGCCCAGGCGCTCGTCGACGATGACGACCTCGCCTCGGGCGACCAGCCGGTTGTTCACATAGATGTCGATGGCCTCGCCGACCTTGCGGTCGAGCTCCAGCACACTGCCCTGGCCCAGCTGCAGGAGCTGGGCGACGGACAGGCTGGCGCGGCCAAGCACCGCGGAGATGTTCACCGGGACGTCAAAGACAGACGCCAGGTCGCCGGCGGTCTTGTCCTCGTCGCGGGTCTCCGCCAGGGGACCCTCTTCCGGGGCGAATTCGTCTAGCTTCAGGTCGTTTTCGGACATGGGCTTACTCTTGGCTCTCGATGCCGGGGATCAGCGGTTCGGCGTGGAGGCCCTCGGCGGCCAGCGCCGCCTCCAGGGCCAGGGCGACACGGGCGGCGGCGGCGGCCGGATCGAAGGCCGCGGAGCCGTCGCCGAAATCGAGGGTGAAGGCGTGGGCGTTGAACTCAGGCTCGGGCCGCAGCTGGATCGCGCCCTCGAAGCCGATGGCGTCGGCGGTCTCCTGCAGGACCGCGCCCAGCGCCTGGGCGAGGGCCGGCTCGGCGCTGACCACCAGCCGCGGCTGGGCCTCGATCTCGCGGGCCAGGGCCTCCAGGGCGGCGCGTACCGGCGCTTCGGGGAACTGCGCCAGGGCTGCGTCGGCGATCGCCCGGCCGCACGCCAGCGCCAGGGCGGCGGATCCCAGCCGGTGGGTGTGGGCCACCTCGGCCAGCTTGGGCAGCGCCTGCTGGCAGGCGGCGGCGATCTCGCTCAGGGCCTGGGCCTGGGCCGCGGCCACGCTGGTGAGGCCGGCGTTCTCGCCCTCGGCGCGAGCCTCGCGGCGGATCTGCTCGACCTCGTCGGGCAGGTAGGCGCGCTTGGGGCGCGGCGTCTGGGAGGCCACACCGCCGTCCGCGGCGAACTCGGTGTCGAAGCTGAACTTGGGGAGCGGGCTGGCGGACATCAGTAGACCAGCTCGTCATCGCCGCCGGCGCCGGCCAGGATGATCTCGCCCTTACTGGCCAAGTCCTTGGCCACCTGCACCATGGCGGTCTGCGCCTGGTCGACGTCGCGCAGGCGCACCGGGCCCATGCTCTCCATATCTTCGCGCATGATCTTTGAGGCGCGCTCGCTCATGTTGGAGAAGAACATCTCCCGCAGGGCGTCCGAGGCGCCCTTGAGCGCCAGGGCGAGCTGATCCTTCTGCACCGCCCGCAGCAGAGTCTGCACCCCGCCGGGATCGAGCTTGGAGAGGTCCTCGAAGACGAACATCAGGGCGCGGATGCGCTCGGCCGCCTCGCGGTTGCGCTCTTCCAGCGCCGTGATGAACCGCGCTTCGGTCTGGCGGTCGAAGGCGTTAAAGATGTCGGCCATCATCTCATGGCTGTCGCGCTTCGAGGTGCGCGCCAGGTTCGACATGAATTCGGTCCGCAGGGTCTGTTCGATCTTGTCCAGGATGTCGCGCTGCACCGGCTCCATGCGCAGCATTCGGGTGACGCATTCCAGGGCGAAGTCTTCCGGCAGGGCGGCCAGGACCCGGGCGGCGTGCTCGGACTTGATCTTGGAGAGCACCACCGCGACGGTCTGCGGGTATTCGTTCTTCAGGTAGTTGGCGAGCACCGCCTCGTTCACGTTGCCCAGCTTGTCCCACATGGTGCGGCCGGCCGGGCCGCGGATCTCCTCCATGAGGGTGTCGACCTTCTCGGTCGGCATGATCGCGGCGAGCAGCTTCTGGGTCTGTTCGAAGGAGCCCATGATCGCGCCGGCGCCCGACATGCCGGACACGAACTCCACCAGCAGGTCCTCGACCACCCCGGCCGAGACGGTGCCCAGGGTGGCCATGGCCTGGGAGACCTCCTTGATCTCCTCCTCGTCCAGCGCCTGCCAGACCTGGGCGTGCTCTTCGCCCAGCGCCAGCAGCACCACGGCGGCCTTCTCCGGCCCGGTGAGGCGGGCGGCGTCGGCGACGGCCTTGCTTTTCAGGCGAACGCTCATGTGGACTCATGCAGCCAGCCGCGGAGGATCGAGACGGACTGCTCCGGGTGCTTGTCGACGAATTCCGAGACGCGCTTGACGGAGCTCGCCTTCACCTGGCCCTCGATGCGGGCGATATCGATCTTCTGCTCCAGCTCGCCATTGCCCATCGGTCCGGAAATCTGGAGCTGGCTCGACCCGTCGGCGGCGAGCTGCATGGGCTGGCCGTCCGGGCTCATGGCCAGGCGGGCGCCCTGCGGGTGGCCGGCCAGCATCGGCATCATCTGCCCGCCGCCGCCGCCGCCGGTGGCCGCACGCAGCAGCGGTCGGGCGATGAACAGCAGCATCAGGATGCCGACGATGGCCATCACGCCGATTTCGATGGCGCGCATGATGTCGTTCTTGTCGAAGCCCATCAGCGGGCTGGCGGCCTCGACGCCGCCGGTGTCGGCCACAGCGGGGAAGCGGACGTTGACCACGCTAACCTGATCGCCACGCTCGGCGTTGAAGCCCACGGCGGTGCGCACCAACTGCTCGATGCGCTGCATCTCCTCGGCGCTGCGGGGCGAGTAGGCGCCGGGCTTGCCATCCTTGCCGGCGACGGCCGTGGCGCCGTCCACGGCGACCGCCACCGACAGGCGCTTCACCTGGCCGGGCTCCTGAACCTCGGTACGGACGGTCTTGGAGATTTCGTAGTTGGTGGTGGATTCCTGGCGGCCGCTGGTGGAGGCGTTCGAGCCGCCGCCGGCGTCGTCGGCGCCGGGGATGTTGGTGGCCACGGAGACCTGGCCGGCGGAGTCGGGTTGGTTTTCCTTCTGGTTCTCGTCGGTGGTGGATTCCGAGCGGATCACCTGGCCGTCTGGATCGTAAGTCTCCTGCTGGACGGTGACGCGAGCGAGCTCCAAGTCGGCGGTAATGTTGACCCGGGCCTTGCCGGCCCCGACCACGCCTTCCACCAGGTTCTTCACCTGCTTGGCGATGCGCTGCTCGACCTCGCTCTTGCGGCCGTCGGCCTCGGCGGCCATGCCGGTCTCGCCGCCGGAGAGGGTCTTGGCGTGCTGGTCGACGACGGTGACGCGGTCGGGTTTCAGGTTGGGCACGGCGCCGGCCACCAGGTTCTGCATGGCGCGGACCTGGTCGGCGCCCGGCTCGCGGCCGCCGACTCCGATGCTCACCGAGGCGGAGGGCAGCTCGGCCTCTTCCTCGAACAACTGCCGCTTGGGGAGCACCAGGTGGACCCGGGCCGAGGTGATGCCGTCCAGAGCGCGGATGGTGCGGCCGAGCTCGCCTTCCAGGGCGCGCTGGCGGTTCAGCTGCTGGACGAAATCGGTCTGACCCAAGACGTTGGTGTTGTCGAAGATCTCGTAGCCCACCGAGCCTGCGGTGGGCATACCCTTTCCAGACAGCATGATGCGGGTGGTGGCCACATCGTCCCGGGGCACCAGGATGGTGGAGCCGTCGCCCTTGACCTCGTACTTCACGCCGGCCTGGTCGAGGGCCTGGGTGATCACACCGGCTTCCTTGAGGTCGAGGTTGGCGTAGAGCAGCGCCTTGGGCTCGCCCAGGTTCATGGTCACCGCGAAAAGCGCCGCCGCCACACCAGCGCCGATGCCGAGGATCGCGGCCAGCCGGCCGATCCCGAACCTCTGAAGCGCCGCCATGAACTGGTTCAACGCAGGCGTCCTTCCCCAAACGCGAAAGCGTGCGCGAGGAAATTTCCGCCCGCCGCTAGGCAGGATTTACCCAGTGGTTGGTAAACGCCCCTTTAAGGCCGCGCTTTGGCGGAGCGTCAGCCGCTCCAGGGGGCGAGCGCGCCCCACAGCGCCAGGGCTGCTGAAACGGCGGCGTAGATCACCACGGTGACGCTGAAGAACGCCTTGCGCAGGAGGCTCCAGGAATCCACCCGCCGGCCGCCGCGCCACACCGCCGGCAAGGCGACCAGGGTGGTCAGGGTCAGCGCCGCGGCCACCAAGGCGCAGGCCGAGGCCAGGATCACCAGGGCGCCTGGCCAGCGGTACATGACCTGGGCGATGTCGCCGGTCTTCGATGCCCACAGGCCAAACAGGGCCATAGAGGCCAGCCAAAGGCCCGCCTGGATGTTCTGGATCAGGGCGGCGCGGCTCTGCACCTGGTTCTCGCGGAACTCTCGGCGATTGCGGAAGAAGAGGCCGCCCAGGGTGGCCAACGAGGCGGCTGCGGTGAGCACCCCAAGCAGCAGCAACAGGGCGGGCTGCTTCCAGAATGGCGCACGCTCCATAAGTTGCGCCCCGCCGGACCCGTCGTAGGCGACCGCGCGGCCATCGGCCATGCGGAAGGCCATGCGCTCGTCGCCCTGGGCTGCGATGAAGCGCCCCTCGTTCAATGGACCCTCGGGGACCCAGATCTTTGCGCCTTCGCCTCCGCCGGTGACCAGCCGGCCCTCAGGGGTTGTCGAGACCGCCGCCCCGCCGGTCAGCAGGCCCACGAAACCTTCCAGCCCGCCGTAAGTGCGCCGGGTGGTGAGGTAGTAGCCCTCGAAGGCGCTCTTGCGGCGGGCGAGCTCCGGCGAGCCGGGGCGCGGGAAGGTCTGCGGCGGGGCGTAGAATTGAGCCATCAGCCGGTCGGGCAGGCGGCTGGCCAGCCGGTAGCCGTTGTCACTGTTGGTGGAGATGAACACGCCCAGGTTCAGGTGCGGGACCAGCACCATGTTGGAGTGGAAGGCGATGGTCGCGCCGCCATGGCCGAAGCCGCGGTAGCCCCCAGGCAGGCTGTAGACCATGAACCCATGCGCCCAGCCGTTGACGCCGTCGGGGGTCCTGCGCAGCGGCTTGCGGAAGGCCTGGGCGGTCTGGGGGCCGAACACCGCGGCGCCGTTCCAGACGCCATCGCCCAGCAGCATCAGCATGTAGCGCGACATGTCGCCGGCGGTGGACGAGGCGGCGCCGGCGGGCGCCACCTGGCCGATGAACTCGTCCTCGCGGACCTTGAAGCCGCCCGGCGTCCAGCGGTAGCCCTTGGCCACGTCGGGGGTGAGACGCTGCGGCATGGCGCCGGGCAGGCCGCGCTTCTCCGGGCGGAGCTCGCGGAAGGTAGTTTGGGTCATCCCCAGCGGCAGCAAGATGTCTTCCTCGATCAGCCGCTCGAACGGGCGGCCGGAGACATAGGCCACCGCCTGGCCGGCCAGCGCCGAGCCATAGTTGGAATAGCTGGAGATGATGCCGGGCCCCCGCACCCGGCGCGGGCGCTCCTGGCGCAGGTAGAGGTCCAGGGGCCGCACGCGTTCGAAGTCGCGCTCGAACAGCTGGCCCAGCGCCCGGTCTTCGAAGCCCGCCGAATGGTCCATCAGATTGGCCACCCGGACGTCGTCGGAAAAGCCCTGGTCGCGGACGCGGACCTTCTCGGGCAGGTAGAGGTTGATGGGCTGGTTCAAGCGGATGCGGCCAGCCTCGACCTCGCGCATCAGGGCGATCCAGGTTAAGGTCTTGGAGATCGAGCCCACCCGGAAGAGCGTGCGGTCCGGATCAACGGCCTTCTGCGGATTGAGGTTGGAGAAGCCGTAGCCCTTCTTCAGCACCACCTGGCCGTTCTGCACGATGGCGATGGTGACGCCAGCGACGTGATCGCGACCCATGGCCTCGGTGACCATCGCGTCAACGAAGGCCTCGACCTCGCCCAACGGCAGGGGCGCGCCGCCGGGCAGGCGGGCGCCCGCCGCGCTGATCGGCAGGGCGGGCAGCATGGGCGCGGCGCCGGCGATCACTGGGCCGGCGGCGGCCGGGGCGGGCGAGCGCGCCACTGACGGCCGCGAGCGGGGGACGGCCGTCCGTTGGGGGCGGATCGTCGTGTAGGGCACCGGGGCGTCGGGCAGGCCGGCGGCGGCGGGCGCCGCGACCGGCGCAGGCTCAGCCTGCTCCTGGCCCAGCGCCGGACCCGCGATCAGCAGGGCCAGGACGGCGGCCGCGGCCTTAAGCATTGTCCGCATCAAGATCACCCCGCCTCACCCTGACACCCGTTCGCGACTGTAAGCGCGCCAGGTGAGTCCTTGGAAGGGGATGAACGAGGCTAGTCCTGGGCGGCGGCGGCCTGGAAGCTCAGCAGCGGCAGCATGGGCCGCAGCACGCCGCCGACGAACATCTGCGGCTCCGAGGGCGGGCTCACCCGCTCCTGCAGTTCGCGGGCGGCGACACAGGCCTTCACGCCCGCGCCCAGGGTGGCGAAGTCCTGGGCGGTGGGCATGGCGCGCAGGAAGCAGTCGTCGAAATAGGGGTACTTGTCGTCCTCGCCGCAGCCGAATGAGGACCGGTCGCGGCGCGCGGCGGTGAGCACCATGCGGTTGGGCTTGGCCAGGTAGGGCACGAACACGCCGGAGAAGCAGGCGGAGATCACCACCACGGTGGGCTTCTCGCCGCAGGCGCCGTCGACCATCCCGGCCAGGATCTGCGGCGCCAGGATGCGCTGGTCCATAAGCACCCCCTGCGGCGCGCCGTGCGAGGTCAGATAGACCAGACAGCCGCCGGGGGTCTGGGGCGCCAGGTCGGCCATGGCGCCGTAGATGCCCTCAAGGTCGGTCTTGGCGGGGCGGGTGTCGCGGTAGCGCTCGGGCCGGACCGAGAACTGGCGCAGGTTCTCGGCGCGGAAGCCGGCCCGCTGCAGGGCGGCGGAGACGTCGCGGCGGGCGTTGTCGAAGGTCTCGGTGGGCGCCCCGTCGTGGGCGTGCCAGTCCCCGGCCACCACCACGGCCGACCAGTCCGCGAAGGGCGAGGCGGCCTGCACGCCGGCCGCCTGGGCGAGCCAGAGGCCCGCCATCAGCGCCAGCCTGCGGGCGAGCCGGGCCATCTACTTCTTGTAGGCCGAGAACGGGGTGGGGATCGCGGTGCCGGTGGCCTTGGCGAGGGTGCGGCCCTCGGCGTCGAACAGCTCGCCCTCGGTGAAGGCCACCTGGCGGCCCCACTTGGCCACCCGGCCGACGCCGCGGATCTTGCCGGGCTGGCCCGGGCGGAAGAAGCTGGTCTTCATCTCCAGGGTCGGCGCCACGGAGGTCATGCCGGAGGCCACCATGCAGGCCACGCTCATGCACTCGTCGAGCATGGCGCAGAGATAGCCGCCCTGGATCTGCTTCATCGGATTGAGCAACAGTTCAGCGCGGGCGTCGAATTCCACCTCCACCGACCGGTCGGCCTGGCTGACCCCAACCATCCGAAAGCCCAGGGTCTGCGACCCGGTCGGCTGGTTCCTGGTGCGCTGGAACCTCTCCAGGATCTCCTGGTCGGTGAGGGTCGCGGGTTCGGCGTTGGCCACGTCGGTCATGCGGCGGTCACTTCTTGCGGAACTGGTCGAGGGAAACGATCTTCGCCTCGCCGTCGGCGGGCGGCTCGGCGCCGGCCGCCGCGACCTTCGCAGGCGCGGCGGCCTCGGCCTTGGCCTCGGCGATCGCGGCGGCCGGCGCCTCGAACTGCAGCAGGAACTGCACGGACGGGTCGTAGAACCGGGTCACCGCCTGGTAGGGCACGCTGAGCCGCTTGGGCTGGCCGCCGAACTGCAGGGTGACCGAGAAGAACGTCTCGCCGGGCGCCAGGTCCCAGTACTGGTGCTGCAGGACGATGGTCATCTCGTCTGGATACTTGCCCAGGAGGTCCGGCGGGCCGGAGACGCCCGGCGCGTCGGTCTTGAAGGTCACATAGAGATGGTGCGCTCCCGGCAGGCCGTCGGGGGCCGCGGCGCGCTTCAGCGCAGCCTTGACCACGCCGCGCAGCGCGTCCTGCGCCATGGCCTCGTAGTGCATCAGGTCCTGGGCGGGCGGTTCCTGGGCCATGGGGTCTCCGAACGCGGGGCGCGCGCTGACATGAAACGTAGCAACTGGGCCGCAGCGCGCAAGCGGCCCGGTCGCCAGAAATTGAAGGGGGCGGCCCCTGCGGACCGCCCCCTTCTGAACCGGTGGAGGGCTTCTGTTGGCAGGCGCCCTCCG
>NZ_JBKJTG010000014.1:0-10789 GCF_046590535.1 Phenylobacterium sp.
AAGCGCGCAAACCTTCCGCGCTAGGCTCACATGATCGGTTTCAGCGCTGACCCGACACCCCGCCTCAACCACGGCCCGCGGATTCACGCGCGCCACCAAGAGAAACTGGAATAGTACCCGTGGTCCACCCCACCGAACCCGTCGTCGTCGCAGAGAAGTCAGTTATCGCCGGCCTGGACTATTGGCGCACGCTTCCGATCAAGCAGCAGCCGACCTGGCCCGACGCCGACACCGTGGCGGCGGCATCCGCGGAGCTGGCGACCCAGCCGCCCCTGGTCTTCGCCGGTGAGGTCGACATCCTCCGCGACCGGCTGGCCCAGGCCGCCAACGGCGGGGCCTTCCTGCTGCAGGGCGGTGACTGTGCCGAGACGTTCAGTGGGGCGACCGCAGAGCAGATCCGTAACCGGGTCAAGACCGTGCTGCAGATGGCCGTCGTGCTCACCTACGGCGCGTCCATGCCGGTCGTGAAGATGGGCCGCATGGCCGGCCAGTTCGCCAAGCCGCGCTCGTCGGCCACCGAAACCCAAGGTGATGTGCAACTGCCGTCCTACCGCGGCGACAACATCAACGGCATGGAGTTCACGCCACAGGCTCGCATCCCGGACCCCCAGCGGCTGATCCAGGCCTATTCGCAGTCGGCCTCGACCCTGAACCTGCTGCGCGCCTTCGCCGGCGGCGGTTACGCCGACCTGCACAATATCCACCGCTGGACCTTGGGCTTCGTCTCCGACAGCCCGCAGGGCGCGCGCTACCACGAGCTGTCGGAAAAAATCTCCGAGGCCCTGACCTTCATGGCCGCCATCGGCGTCACGCCGGAGAGCCATCCCGACCTGCACCGCGTGGAGTTCTTCACCTGCCACGAAGCCCTGCTGCTGGGCTACGAGGAGGCCATGACCCGCGTCGATTCCACCTCGGGCGACTGGTACGACACCTCCGCCCACCTCTTGTGGATCGGCGAGCGGACCCGCCAGCTTGACGGCGCCCACGTGGAATATTTCCGCGGCGTGAAGAACCCCATCGGCCTGAAGTGCGGCCCCACTCTTGACGCCGACGAACTGCTGCGCCTGATCGACGTGCTGAACCCCAAGAACGAGGCCGGCCGCCTGACGCTCTACGGCCGCTTCGGCTACGACAAGATCGCCGACCGCCTGCCCGGGCTGTTGCGCGCGACGAAAGCCGGCGGCCGCAACGTGGTCTGGGCCATCGACCCGATGCACGGCAACACGCTGACCGCCAACAACGGCTACAAGACCCGACCGTTCGACCGCATCCTGTCGGAGGTGAAGAGCTTCGTGGAAATCTGCAAGGCTGAGGGTGTCCACCCCGGCGGCGTCCACCTGGAGATGACCGGCCAGAACGTCACCGAATGCCTGGGCGGCGCCCGGGCGCTCAGCGAAGGCGACCTGGCCGACCGCTACCACACCCACTGCGATCCCCGCCTCAACGGCGAGCAGGCCCTGGAACTGGCCTTCCTGGTGGCCGAGAAGCTGAAGGAAGACCGGGTCGACCTGGCGCGGCGCGCGGCGGTTTCCATCTGAACTTGGCGTGGCTTGCGGGCCACGCCGGCCGAAGAAGGCCTGCCACGTCCATCCTCAGCTTGCCGCCCCGGGCGGGCGGCGCCAGTGTCCGCGGCTTCTTTGAAAACCAGGCGCCGATCCCATGGACCGTCCCGCGGCCCAGGCGTCCTCCTCGTGGGGAGGGCGTCACCCCCTCGTCCGCTATGACCTCTCCCAGCTCCTGAAGCTCTCGGGGCCCGTGGTGCTGTCGCGCCTGGGCATCATGACCATGGGCCTCACCGACGCGGTGGTGGTGGGGCGCTACTCCGCCCAGGAGCTCGGCTATCACGCCCTGGCCTGGGCGCCGGTCAGCGTGGTCCTGACCATGGCCATCGGCCTGTTCACCGGCGTCCAGGTGATGACCGCCCGGGCCATCGGCGAGGGCCGCCGCGAGGCCACCGGCGCGGTGCTGCGCCGGGGGCTCAGCTACAGCGTCTGGGTGGGACTGGCCTCAATGATCGTCCTGGCCCTTACCGGCCCGGCGTTCCTTCACGCCATCGGGCTGGAGGACGACCTGGCGGACGGCGCTACGCGGGCCCTGATGGTGTTCACCCTGTCCCTGCCGGTCTATGCGGTGAGCGTCACCGCAAGCTTCTGGCTGGAGGGCCTGTCGAAGCCTGGCCCCGGCGCCTGGTTCATGTGGGCGGCCAATCTGGTGAACCTTGCCCTGGTGCTGCTGCTGGCGCCCGGGACCTGGGGCCTGCCGGCCATGGGGGCGGTGGGCGCGGCCTGGGCCACCACCGGGGCGCGGGTGTTCCTCACCGTCGCCATGCTGGGCTATATTTTCCTGATGCCCGAGGCGCGCGCCCTGGGGGTGTTCACCAAGCCCGAGCGCAACCGGGCGGCGGAGGCCGAGCAGCGCCGCATCGGCTATGGCGCCGGCGCCTCCAACTTCTTCGAGGTGGCGTCCTTCGCCAGCATGAACATCATCGCCGGCTGGATGGGCGGCCTGGCGGTGGCGGCCTGGGCCATCGTGCTCAATGTGGCGGCCTTGGTCTTCATGGTGCCCCTGGGCCTCTCCACCGGCGCGGCTGTGCTGGTGGGCAAGGCCTACGGCGCCCGCGATCCGGCCGCCGTCAACCGGGCCGGGGCGGTGGCTTTCGGGGTGACTGCGCTCTTCGGTCTGCTGGTGAGCCTGGCCATCTGGCCCGCCGCCGAGCTGATCTCACACGGCTACACCCGCGACGCCGCCACCATCGCCATGGCGGCGCCTGCGCTGGCGCTGGCCTGCCTGATGTTCTTCCCCGACGCCCTGCAGGTGGTGGCCGCCCAGGCGCTGCGCGCCCGCGGCGACGTCTGGCTGCCCACCTACACCCACCTGGCCAGCTACATCGGCGTCATGATGCCGCTCGCCTACTGGCTGGCGATCCCCATGGGCCTGGGCCTGATCGGCATCACCTGGGCGGTGGTGGTGGCCAGCTTCATTTCCTGCGTCCTGTTGCTGGGCCGGTTCCGCATGCTCAGTCGACGCCTTCTTTAGGCCCCCAGGATCCAGCCTTCCTCGCGCTCGGCGTCGAGCACCACGTCGGCGGCCATGTCCTTGGCCGGGGCGAACAGGGCGCCCAGCTTGTTGGCCTCATCCAGCCGGGCGAAGTGCTCGGCGAGCGTGCGCACCTGCATCAGGTCCTTGACCTCGCCCGCCGCGCCCAGCGGCTTGATCAGGGACGGATAGACCTCGGCCAGCACCACGTCGACGCCGGCCAGGTCGGCCTCGGTGAGCGCCTTGAAGCCGGTCTCGAAAGGCCAGGCCTTCACCGCCTCGCCGCGCGCCTGCCTCAGGCGCCGCGCCACTGGGATCCCCAGGATCGCCTGGCCGCCCACCGAGCCATTGTAATAGGTCTTCCAGATCGAGGCCGCGCCCTTGGCCGCCAGTTCCGCGTGGCGGAACTCAGGCAGGTCGTCAGGCCCGTGCGGCCGGGTCTTCTTGGGCTGCAGGGTGGTCAACGTGTCCTTGGGCGGGCAGCCCCAGAACGGGAACGGCCCGCCGGTGATCCGCCGGTTGATCTCCGACGCCACCCCGAAGCGGTTGTTCAGGTTGTTGGGCTTGTCCTTGACCATCTTGTCCACCTGGTCCCAGGCGGCGCGCCAGGGCTGCTCGCCATTGAGCTTCAGGGCCTCGGCGAACCCGCGCGGGAAGCCCAGCGGGAAGTCGAACCCCACCAGCGCCCGCTCCGACCGCTTCTTCAGGTCGTCGAGGATCAGGTTCAGCCGGGCCTCGGCCTCGGCCCGGGTCGGCGGGTTGAAGGACTCGAAGGCCATGCGGAAGCGCACGTCGCGCTTGAGCACGCCGATCCACACGCTGTCGGCGCCGGTGGTCGGCTTGGCCGCTGCGCTCCAGTCGACGATAACATAGGCGCTGAAAAGGCGCGGCACGGGCGGCTCCGGGAGCTTGGGTGGGATGAGGGCTTGTAGACCCTCATCCCCAGGCGGCCAACGGGGCGTGATCACATAGCCTAGGCCAGCTTCACCAGCATCTTGCCGAGGTTCTCGCCCTTGAACAGGCCCAGGAAGGCGTCGGGCGCCCGCTCGATGCCCTCGAAGACGGTCTCCTTCCACTTCACCTTGCCGTCGCGGACCCAGGCCGCGAGGTCGCGGTGGAAGTCAGCCATCATGTCCCAGTGGTTGGAGACGATGAAGCCTTCCATGCGGATGTTCTTGCCGATCAGCAGCGCCAGGTTGCGCGGGCCGGGTTGCGGCTCGGTGGCGTTGTAAATCGAGATCATCCCGCAGATGGCGAAGCGGGCGCGCAGCCGGGCCGCGTTGAGCGCCGCCTCCAGGTGGGCGCCGCCGACGTTCTCGAAATAGACGTCGATGCCGTCAGGCGCCGCCGCCATCACCGCTGCCGAAAGATCCGTCTCGGCCTTGTAGTCGATGGCGTGATCGACGCCGATCTCCTTCAGGAAGGCCACCTTCTGCGGCCCGCCGGCCGAGCCGATCACCGTGTGCCCCTTGGCCTTGGCGATCTGGCAGACGAGGGAGCCCACCGCGCCGGCGGCCCCGGAAACGAACACCACGTCGCCGTCCTTCAGACCTGCAATCCTCAGCAGGCCGACATAGGCGGTGAGGCCCGGCATGCCCGCCACGCCCAGGAACGCCTGCGGCGGCAGGCCCATGGTGTCGACCTTCTGCACGCCGGCGGCCGGCGCATTGTAGCCCTCGCGCCAGCCCAGGTTCGACTGCACCAGGTCGCCCACCGAAAAGCCCGGCGCATTGGAGGCGGTGACCTCGCCTACCGCGCCGCCATCCATCGCCTTGCCCAGCTGGAAGGGCGGCGAGTAGCTCTTCACGTCGTTCATCCGCCCGCGCATGTAGGGGTCGACCGTCATCCACAGGTTGCGCACCTGCACCTCGCCGGCGGCGGGATCGGGCAGGTCGACGGTGGCCACCTCAAAATTGTCGGCGGTGGGCAGGCCGGAGGGACGGCTCTTCAGGCGGATTTCACGCACTGCGGTCATGGGGGTGTCTCCTGGGCGCTGGCCCGTTCAAACGGATGTTTAGCTTGCCCGCGCGGGTGGCGTCGAGGCCCGCTGGCGTGTTACGCGCCCCACCTGGGAGATTCCATGGCTGAGCATCTTAGGGGGGGCGTCATCGGCGCGGGCGTGTTCGGCGGCTACCACGCCGCCCAGTACGCGCGCCTGCCCGGCGTTGTGCTCTCGGCGGTGCTCGACCCCCATCCGGATCGGGCCGCCCGGGTCGCCGTGCCGCTGGGCGGCCGGGCATTCCACGAACTGGCCGAGTTCCTCGACGCGGTGGACGTGGTGACCATCGCCTCGCCAGCCACCCGCCACGCCGAGCAGGCCCTGGCGGCCATCGCGGCGGGCAAGTCGGTCTATATCGAGAAGCCCATCGCGGTCAGCGTCGCCGACGGCGAGAAAATCAGGGCCGCCGCCCAGGCCCGGGGCGTCGTCGTCGCCTGCGGCCACCAGGAGCGGGTGGTGTTCCGCGCCATGGGGCTGCTGGACGTGCCGCAACAGCCGCTGCTGCTGGAGGCCCTGCGCCACGGCCCGGCCTCGGAGCGTAGCCAGGACGTCTCGGCGATCCTCGACCTGATGGTCCACGACCTCGACCTGGCCCTGGCGCTGTCCGCCGGCGAGCCGGTGACTGCGGAAGGCGAGGGCCGCCGGGGCCCCCGCGGCGCCTGGGACACCGCCCGCGCCGAGGTCAGCTTCGACAATGGTTTCACCGCGATCTTCGAAACCTCGCGCGTGGCGCCCGAGCGCCGCAGGACCATGCGGGTGGTCTATCCTTCCGGCGAGGTGGAGATCGACTTTGTGACCCGGGCTTTCCGCAACACCACGCCCTTCGCCCTCAACCCCGACTTCGCCGACACCCCCGCCGCCGCCGATCCCCTGGGCGCCAGCGTCGAGGGCTTCCTGCAGGCCGTGCGCGGTGAGGCCCCGCGGCCGGTGGTGACCGCGCAGGAGGCGATTGCGGCGCTCGATCTGGCGCTCGCCATCGAACAGGCGTTGGAAGATCAGGGCCCGCGGGGCTAGCGTCGAGACGACCAACCTTCGGGAGACCTCGCCATGACCTCAAGCGCCCACGACTACGCCTTCGACAGCATCGACGGCGCGCCCCTGCCGATGACCAGCTTCCGCGACAAGGTGGTGCTGGTGGTCAACACCGCCTCGGCCTGCGGGCTGACGCCGCAGTACGAGGGGCTGGAGAAACTCTACGCCGACTACCGCGACCGCGGCCTGGTGGTGCTGGGGGTGCCCTGCAACCAGTTTGCCGGCCAGGAGCCGGGGACCGAGGCCGAGATCAAGGCCTTCTGCGAGACCCGCTTCAACATCGACTTCCCGCTCACCGCCAAGACCGACGTCAAGGGCGACACGGCCCACCCCTTCTACCAATGGGCCCGGACCGAGCTGGGCGAGCCCGCCGAGCCGGTGTGGAATTTCCACAAGATCCTGATCGGCAAGGATGGCCAGGCGCTGCAGGCCTTCGGGCCGCGCACCGACCCCCAGGACGCGGCGATCACCGCGGCGATCGAGCAGGCGCTCTGAGCCGCGCGGCCGTCCTGCGGTCCCTGGAGATCGCCGCCGACCGCCCGAACGAAAAAGGCGCCCCGCGGGTGCGGAGCGCCTTCGCCGTTGTCGAGGGTTTGACCCCTAGAAGAACTTGTACTGCAGCTCGATGCCGAAGGTGCGGGGCGGCGTCAGCGGATAGGTGCTGGCGATGCCTTCGACGATCGGGACCTGGGTGACCACCGCGCCGTTGATCGACGGCACCGTGCCCTCGCGCCGGTCCGCGCCCGCGCCGCCCTCGTAGCCGAGTTCGTCGAAGATGTTGCGGCCGTAGAGGATCACCGTGAAGCGGTCCTTGCCATCCTTCCAGGTGACCCGCGCGTCGACCTGGTCGTAGGCTGGCGAGCGGAAGTACGAGCGGGTGAAGATCGAGCCGTACTGCTCGTCACGCCAGACGTAGGTGGCCGAGGCGGTCAGCGAGCCCTCGCCCATGTCCCAGGTGTAGTTGCCGTTCAGCGCCACCTTGTGCTTGGGCGCGTTGGGCATCCGGTTGCCCGCGAGGTTCTGGCCCCGCTGGAACCCGCCGCCAGGCAAGCCCCGCGTGAAGATGTCCGCGCTGGTGGTGGTGCCCACGGGCCGGGCGTCACGATCGAGCGCGGCCGGGTCGGCCGGATCGACGACGCCGATCGCCTCTTTAACCTTCGCGTCGAGGTAGGAATAGTTGAACAGGAACTGGAGGTTGTTGATCGGCTGCCAGGTGGTCTCGACCTCGATCCCCTGACTGATCGCCTTGGGGATGTTGTAGAAGATCGAGTTCGCCTGGGCGAGACCGCCGGAGGTGGCGACCACGGTGATCGGCACCTGGGCATTGTCGTAGTTGTAGCGGAAGGCCGCCAGGTTCACCTGCAGTTGGTCGTTCAGGAAGTTCTGCTTCAGGCCGACTTCGAAGGCGTCGGCCAGTTCCTTGTTGGTGATCGGCGAGGCGCCCAGCACCGTGTCGATGCCGATGCGGAAACCGCCCGCCTTGTAACCGCGGCTGTAGCGGGCATAGATCAGGCTGTCGTCGTTCGGCTCCCACTGCAGTCCAGCCGTGCCGGTCACCGCCGACCATTCCGCGTCGTAGCTGCGGGTGGCGAAGCCAGTGGCCCGATCGTAGGTGGTGAAGGACGACACACCCGGCGGCAGGCCTTGGGCCGCGGTCGGCGCGGACACCACCGTCGGCAACTGGGTCAGGTCAACCGGCCGAACGAACGAACCGATCGCCCCCGGCAGCACCGGGTTCAGCTCCGGGGCGGCCAGGCAGGCCGGCACGGCGAAGCAGAGCACGCGCACGCTTTCACGGCCGGACTTCTCGTCCTGCGAATAGCGCAGGCCAAGCGTGGTCTTCCAGGTGGGCGCGAACTCCCAGTCGATCTGGCCGAACACGGCGCGGGATTTGATCTCCAGCTCCGGTCGGTTGTCGTAGATGCGCCGCTGGTCGATCGGCGCGCAGCTATTCAAGGTCTGGGCGCAGAATACGGTCGGCAGGGCCAGCGGACCGCTCAGCTCCGGCTGGTCGAACATGGTCGTGTAGACCGGCTGCTCGTACTCCTCCCAGTAATTGTAGGCGCCCAGCAGCCACTGGAAGGGCCCGTCGTTGGTCGACGCCAGGTTCAGCTCGTGGCTGATCCAGGTTTCGATCTCCTGGTAGTCGAAGCCGTAACGCGGCTGGATCGTCAGACCGCCCGGCAGGCCGAAAATGGTCGGCAGGGTGAAGGAGGTGATCGGCGCGGTGGCGTCCGCCGGCGTCGGGCCGGTCAGGTAGTAGTGATAGTGGGTCCCGCCGGCGACGTACTTCAGGTCGAAATTGTCGAAGTGGTAGATCCACTCGCTGGCGAAGATGACGGTCGAGTCCAGGTCGACGTCATAGGGCACCGTGGACGCGATCTTGCGCGCATCTTTCACCGCCGGGTTGACGCAGCCCTGCGGCGACGGGTTCACCACATTGGTCACACCGGTGCCGGGCCGGCAGGCGTAGCCGGGATTGAGCACCAGGGCGCCGCCGCTGGCCTGGTAGGTCGGGTAGGGGAAGGGCGTCCAGGTCTGACGCGAGCCTGGGCCGCCGCCGCCGTTTTCCCACTTGTAGGAGGCGAGCTTCATCCAGGCTTCGAAGTTCTCGGTGAACTGGAACTTCAACTGGCCTTCCAGGATCCGGGTGTCGATGATGTTGCCTTCGTCCGGCATGCCCGGGACGATGTTGTCAATCCAGCCGTCGCGCTGCTTGTCCCAGCTCGCGGCGAGCCGGAACTGCACGCCCTCGATCCCCGTGGGTCCGGAGACGGCGCCCTCGAACACTGTGCGGTTGTAATTCTCGTAGCGGCCGCGGACCTCGCCGTACCACTCTTCGGTGGGACGCTTGGAGATGATGTTGATCGCGCCGCCGATGGCGTTGCGGCCATAGAGCGTGCCCTGCGGGCCGCGCAGCACCTCGACCCGGTCGCTGAAGATCGGCGGTTTGCCGGCTTCCACTGTCGAGCTCGTATAGATGCCGTCGGAATAGATCGCCACGGCGCCTTCGGCGGCGTGCACGTTGGTCAGGCGGCCGACGCCGCGCAGGCTGGCGCGGTCCAGCTGGCTGGAATACTGCAGGCCCGGCGTGAAGTTGGTCATGTCCTGGACGGTGGTGATGCCGATCAGGTCACGACGCTCGGATGTGAACGCCGAAACGGCCACCGGCACGTCCTGCAGGCTCTGCTCGCGTTTCTCGGCGGTAACAACCAGCTCTTCGATGACGTTGGATTGGGCTTGCGCCGCCGTGCCGATCGCGGCGGCCAGCAGGGCGCTGGTCACCATAAGATGGTGCTTGAATTTCATTTGAACTGCCTCCCCGCAGCGTGAATGAGCGCTATTTCCTGCGCTTAAGCCGAAGCTGAAGCAGCGAAGGCCGGGCGTCAACGTGGATACTGCACGTGACCGCCGATAACTAAATCTTGCTCACTTGTTTGCAACACCAGTGGCGGCGTGCTGACGCGCCCCCGCTATTGTGCCTTCGGGCGTTTTGAGCGAGGGTTCGGCTGTTACGGACATTGTTCTTCCCAAAGAACAACCCTGAGGCGCGCTTCGGCGCGCCTCTTTCTTTTCCGGTGACTGCTGGAACGGGCTTCGCATCTCATCGGAGACTGAACGGCGCCGCATCTCGCAAACCCTTGTGCGGCAAGCGGTTCAGCCCCTTCCAGGATTTCCGGACGGCAACAATTCAACTCCGTGGCAGCATTCCTTGACTACACGTACAGGTAGCGTCTGGCGGTGAGATTCGTCTGCGGCCTTTTCCACTTGCGGCCTGCGCCGTAAGGAAGACCCCTCTAGAAGTGGGAGGCGGCCATGCATCGTAAACCGGACGGGTCTTGGGACAAGACCAGGCTGCCCAGCCGCCATGTGACCGAGGGGCCGGCGCGCGCGCCGCACCGGTCCTACTATTACGCCATGGGCCTCGGCAGCCGCGAGATCGCCCAGCCCTTTGTCGGCGTGGCCTCCTGCTGGAACGAAGCCGCCCCCTGCAACACCGCCCTCATGCGCCAGGCCCACGCGGTCTCCCGGGGCGTCAAGGCGGCCGGCGCGACCCCGCGCGAGTTCGTCACCATCACCGTCACCGACGGCATCGCCATGGGCCATGAGGGCATGCGCTCGTCCCTGGTCAGCCGCGACGTGATCGCCGATTCGGTGGAGCTCACCATCCGCGGCCACAGCTACGACGCCCTGGTGGGCATCGCCGGCTGCGACAAGAGCCTGCCGGGCATGATGATGGCCATGCTGCGGCTCAACGTGCCCAGCGTGTTCCTCTACGGCGGCTCGATCCTGCCCGGCAGCCTGGATGGCCAGGACCTGACCGTGCAGGACGTCTTCGAGGCCGTCGGCCAGTTCTCGGCCGGCACGATCACCGAAGAGCGGCTTTGCCAGGTGGAACAGCACGCCTGTCCGGGCGACGGCGCCTGTGGCGGCCAGTTCACCGCCAACACCATGGCCTGCGTCTCGGAGGCCATCGGCCTGGCCCTGCCGCTCAGTTCGGCGCTGCCGGCCACCTACCTCAGTCGCGACGACTACGCCCGCGCCTCCGGCGAGGCGATCATGCGTCTGATCGAGCAGAACATCCGTCCGCGCGACATCTGCACCCGCAAGGCGTTCGAGAACGCCGCCGTGGTGGTGGCTGCGACCGGCGGCTCGACCAACGGCGGGCTGCACCTGCCGGCCATGGCCCATGAGTGCGGCGTCGACTTCACGCTGAAGGAC
>NZ_JBKJTG010000073.1:0-15614 GCF_046590535.1 Phenylobacterium sp.
TTCGGCGGTGGCGGCGGCGGCGGCGGTGGTTTCGGCGGTGGCGGTGGTTTCGGCGGTGGCGGTGGTTTCGGCGGTGGCGGCCGGGGCGGCGGCGAGGCCGCGGGCGCCGGCGCCGGGACCGTCAAGTGGTTCAACCCTACCAAGGGGTTCGGCTTCATCCAGCCCGACGACGGCGGCCAGGATGTGTTCGTCCACATCTCCGCGGTTGAGCAGGCTGGCCTGGGTGGATTGAACGAAGGCCAGACGGTCGCATACGACCTCGAACAGGACCGGCGCAGCGGCAAGACCTCGGCGACCAACCTCAAGGTCACCGGCTGACGGCTGGGCGACAGGAGCGGGCCGGGTTCACTTAACCAAGCCCGCCGAAAGGTTGATCGCCAGCGCGACGATCACCGTATTGAATACGAAAGCGATCACGCTATGCACGGTGCACAGCCGTCGCAGCGCCTGGGACGTGATGGCGATGTCGGCCGTCTGCGCCGCCACGCCTATGATCAGCGAGAAGTGCAGGAAGTCCCAGTAGTCGGGATCGCTCCGCCCGGGGAACTTCAGCCCCCCCGCACCATGTCCATAATAAGCGTGGGCGTAGTGCAGCGCGAAGGTGAACTGCACCAGGAACCACGACCCCGCCACGGTGACCAGGGCCAGGGCCACGCGCAGGGCTCCGGCCGGCCCCTCCCGCGACGTGGCGGCGGGGAGCTCCAGGCCGACGGTCCCGACGCTGGCCATCGCCGCGGCGAGCACCATCACCAGAACGACTGCACGCCCCTCGTCCGTCCGAGCGGCGTGGCGGCGAATGCCATCGGGGGTCTGGCCGAACATCGCCGGCAGGGTCGCGAGAACGAAGGTCGCCCAGGCGGCGTCCCATCCCAGCATGGTGCTGAGGCCGGACCCTGCTCCCGCCACGGCGCAACCGACGCCGACCATCAGGCCCACGGCCATGGCGGCCAGCAAGCGGGGGCGCGCCACGAAGGCGCCAATGATCTGCAGCCCGGACGCGGCGGCGGGAGGCTTGGCCATGCTTGGCTCCGTTCATGGCCAGGATCGCCCGAGTCGGGCGCCCCGGCCTAGGCGACCGCGCTGAACCGGGGTCGGGCTGGAGCGTTGGAACCCTGTCGGGCGAGGTGCGACCCGAAGGAGTGAAGTGTTTGCGGAAACTGATCATCGCCGGCCTGGCCGCGGCCCTCATCGCGCCCGTCGCGTGGGCGCAGACCCCTCCCGGACCCGCCGGGGCCGATCCCGCGCCGGCCCCCGCTGCCGCTGAAGCCAAGCCCGACGAGCCCAAGCCCGGCCTCGTGGACGCCGCAGGCGGCGTGGTGGGCGGTATCCTTGGAACTGCGGCTGGCGCCGCAGGCGGTCCCCTGGGTAGCGCCGCCGGCGGCGTGGCGGGCAATCGCGTCGGCCGCGGCACGGTGGGCCTGTTCAAGCGTATGTTCGGCGGCGGCAAGAAGAAGACCGAGATGGCCATCGCCGCCGCGGCCCCAGCGGCCAGCGCCGAAGCCGTCGCCACCGCGCCAAGGTTCACCACGCCCCTGACCGCAGATGTCAACTTGGTCGCCGAAGTGGCCGTTCCTGCCTCCGTGGAGCCTCCGACCCCGCCGATCGAGCCGATGATCTCTTAGGGCCTCGCCACCGGCGACAGGCGCGCGCGGCCACCGCCCGGCAGGCGCGCGATGTAGGCTCCGAACCGCGGATCGGGGGCCATGTAGTCCGTCGAGACATACTGCGCGCCAGAGGCGAAGGCCGCATCCTGCCGGGTGCGGTCGTTGGCGCGCGCCTCCCAGGTGTCGGCGTCCGCCCGGGTGCGCACGATCAGTCCCGCCGCCACCGCCGCGCGGATACGCCCGGCCTGCTCCACCGGCTCATTCAGGGTGATGTAGCCGGCAGCGGGCGAGGTCTCCTCGATGTTGACGAAGGCCACGCGGCCCTCCAGCACGCGCCGATCTCCCCGATAGCGGGCGACCTGGTCGGCCGGGGCGTCGAGGGCGAACATCACCTTGCCGCGGGCGGCCTTGAGCGTGGGCCAGGCGCCGGCTGCCGCTGCGAGCCGCAGGGTCGGATGACGTCCCTGCACCTGGTCGGGAGTGATCGAAGCATTCTTCGGGAACACCGAGCGGATTTCACGGTCGACCGCGTCCATAGCCTGGGCGTCGAACAGCGGGGCGACCACCGCGCCAGGCCACGACAGCCCGCCTTCCTTCAGGTTCAGCAGGATGATGACCGGCACATGGTCGGGGTTAGCCAGCGACCAGGCCCGGATCGCCTTCAGGCAGTCAGTGAACAGCGAGCAAACCGAGCGGTAGTCCACGTCCGGCGCGTGCAGCACCTTGAGGCCGGGTCCCTTGAACGGCGTGAGGTCGTGCGGCGTCCAGGCCTTGCCGGCCATCTTCTTCCCCAGCGGCTCGGCGTAGAGGCCGCCGGTGGGATCGTAGGCCAGGTCGATCTCCAGTTGCCGGGCGCCGGCGTCGAGTTGAAGGCCCAGCGGGGGATGGCTGTAGTCCAGGGCATCGGCCTGCTTGGCGCTGGCGGCGCGGATCACGCTGAGTTCGTTCGGCGCAATGGCCATCTTGTAGCTGTTGTGGGTGCCGATCGCCTGCAGCGCATTGATCTTCAGGGCGTCCACCTGGGCCCGCGTGCAGCCCGGCCCCCCGGACGGCTTTTCCAGGTCGCAGGTGGAGGCGACGGCGAGGGCGGCGGCGAGGAGTGTGGCGAGCATGATCGTCCTGTATCCGAGAGTCTCGACAGCAGTGTGAAGCTACCGCCAGGGCAGCGCCAGCGGGCGCTCCGGCGTCCAGCCGGCCAGCACTTCGGCCAGCAGGTCCGCCAGACCCGGCGGGAACACCCGCTCCTTAGTGGCGGCCAGCTCGGCGTGGGTCCACCAGCGCATGTCGTCGATCAGGTCGCGTTCGACGGCGTCCCAGCCGTCCCGCACCGGCTCGCAGGCGGCGCAGCGGGCGACCAGGTAGCTTTCCTTCATCAGCACGGCTTCCCCGTGGGCCAGCCGCATCACCCCTTCGCGGACCCCGATCACCGGGCCCAGGTCGGCTTCGTCAATGCCGGTCTCCTCGCGGATTTCGCGCAGCGCGGCCTGCGTGAGCGTCTCGCCGCGCTCATAACCTCCCCCAACCGTGAACCAGGCCCCGGGCCCGTCGGGGGTGCTGGGCAGGCGGCCGTTCATCAGCAGGATCCGCCCCTCAGGATCGAGCAGCAGGACCCGCGCGGTGAGTCGTTCGCGGGGCGCAGGATCGACCTGGGCTGTCATAGCTACTCTTTCGGTTAAACGCTTCGGTTGCACTATTGAAGCCTTAAGATGTCCGGGACTACCCTGCGTGCCAGTGTGCGTACCCTAGTTTGCCGAGGCGCCCGATGCGCGAGGACATCCCTGCCAGCCGCCGCGACCTGATCGCCCGGGTGGCGACGCTTGAACTCTTGATCTCGGACCTCATCGACCTGCTCTGGCGCGTCGATCCTGCCGCCATGGAACAGCTCGCCCGGGAAGCCAGCCACGATCTGGAGATCCAGAACAGCCGCACTGTGCTGGCGGCCGGGGAACACCAGCGCGAACGGCTCTACGGCGTCCTGCAGGAGCGCCGCCGCAAGCTCGAGCACCGGCGCACCTCGGCCCACGCCTGATCGCGGACGCAGCAACGCACGGTTAAGTCCCGTCAGGCAGATTGGCGGTCCGACCCTGGGAGCCTGCGCCTCTTGCCCATTGATCCAAACCGGCTGCTCGGGTTCGCCTTCGCGACCGCCGACCTCTTCGTAGAGATCTCCGCCGAGGGCGCGATCGCCTACGCCATGGGGGCGAGCGAGGCCTTGTCCGGCGCGGAGGCCACCGAGCTTGTGGGGCGTCCCTGGCGGGACTTCATCGGCCGCGGCGACCAACCCCTGGTCGAGGCGCTCTTCGACGGCCTTGAGATCGGACTGCGCGCCGGCCCGGTGGTGGTGGAACTGGCCGCCGTCCCCGCCGACACCGCCCCGCGGGCGGTGAGCTTGTCGGCGTTCCGCTCGCCCGGAAACCACGGCGCCATCTCCTGCGCCCTGTCAGGCGCCGCCGTCCCCCGCGCGCCGCCGCCCGGGCAGATGTACGACCGCATGGGCTTCGAGGCCCATGCCACGGCGCTGATCGGCGACGCCGAGACCAGCGGCGCTGAACTCGAACTGGCCTTCCTCGAACTCGGCGGGCTCGAGGCGCTGCGCAAGGCGGCGACCCCGGAGCAACGGCTGGCGCTGGAAGCCCGACTGAACGGCGTGCTGCGCGCTCACGCGGTGGGCGGTTCCGCCGCCACCGAGCTTGGCGACGAACGCTTCGCCCTGGTCCGCCAGCGCGGCGAGAGCCGCGACACCCTGGTGCGGCGCATCTCCCGACTGCTGGACTCCGGCGGCAAAGCGAACATCACGCCCACCGCCGACATCATGTCGCTGGGCGGCGGCGGCGATCCGCGCCAGACCCTGCGCGCGCTGCGGTTCGCCCTCGACGGATTTCTGCGCGATGGCGGCGGCGACGCGGCCCCGGCCGACCTGCCCGAGGCGCTCAGCAGGTCCATGGCGCGCACCCTGGACGACGCCGGCGAGCTGGGACGGGCGATCCGCGACCGCGACTTCCGGCTGGTGTACCAGCCCGTGGTGCTGCTGAAGACCGGCGCCCTGCACCACTACGAGGCCCTGGTGCGCTTCGGTGACGCGCAGAGTCCGTTCCCGACGATCCGCATGGCCGAGGAGATGGACCTGATCGAGTCCCTGGACCGGGCGATCCTCGAGCGGGCGATGGAGACGCTGGCGGCCACCCCGGGCCTGAAGTTGGCGGTCAATGTGTCCGGCCGCACGATCGCCAGCGCCGACTTCATCGCCCACGCCTGCGAGCTGATCGGCGGGCGCCCGGGTGTTCGCGGCCGGCTGATGATCGAATTGACCGAGAGCGCCGCCATCGAGGACCTGGCGGTGGCGGATCGCCATCTTCACGCCCTGCGCGAGCAGGGCTGTGAGATTTGCCTCGACGACTTCGGCGCGGGGGCGGCGTCCCTGGCCTACCTGCAGCAGCTCAGGCTCGACGTCCTGAAGATCGATGGCCGCTACATCCGCGACCTGCAGCACGGCGGCCGCGAGGCGGTGTTCGTCAAGCACCTGGTCAAGATGTGCGGCGAACTGAAGGTGCGCACCCTCGCCGAGATGGTGGAATCGTCGGTCGCCGAGGATGCGGTGCGACGGGCCGGCGTCGAAATGGCCCAGGGCTGGCTATACGGCGCGGCCAGCGACACCCCTGCCCCGGCGCTCACGCGCATCGACGCCCGGATGCGCCCGGCCCTGGCGCGCTGACGCGCCTATACTCCGCCGCCCTGATCGGTAATCTCTGATCAGCGATAAGGAGGCGGCCAATGACCCGGGTGAACAGCCGTGACCAGGCCCTGCGCGAGCGTGCGGCGGCGGTGATTCCGGGGGGCATGTACGGCCACCAGTCCACGGCGCTGCTGCCTGACGGCTACCCGCAGTTCTTCGAGCGCGGCGAGGGCGCCCACATCTGGGACGTGGATGGCCGGCGCTACCTGGACTTCATGTGCGCCTACGGCCCGAACCTGTTCGGCTACGCCGATCCGAGGGTCGACGCGGCCTTCGTGCGCCAGCTTGGCCAGGGCGACACCCTCACCGGCCCTACCGCCCTGATGGTCGAGCTGGCCGAGGCGTTTACGGCGATGGTGACCCACGCCGACTGGGCGATTTTCTGCAAGAACGGCACCGACGCCACCTCCATGGCCCTGGTCACCGCCCGCGCCCACACCAAACGCAAGACGGTGGTCCGCGCCAAGGGCGCCTACCACGGGGCCGCCGCCTGGTGCACGCCCCGGCCCCCCGGCGTCATCGACAGCGACCGGGCCAACCAGTTGTTCTGCGACTACAACGACGTGGCCAGCCTCGAGGCCGCCGTCGCCCAGGCCGGCGACGATCTAGCCTGCGTGTTCGCCGCCCCGATCAAGCACGACGCCTTCATCGACCAGGCCGAACCGGACCTGTCCTATGCCCGCCGCGCCCGCGAACTCTGCGACCAGACCGGCGCGCTGCTGGTAGTGGACGACGTGCGTGCCGGCTTCCGGCTGGCGCGGGATTGCTCCTGGTCCAAGATCGGCGTGCAGCCGGACCTCTCCACCTGGGGCAAGTGCATCGCCAACGGCCACGGCCTGTCGGCCCTGCTGGGCTCCGACAAGGCTCGCGCGGCGGCCGCGGCGATCTATGTCACCGGCTCTTTCTGGTTTCAGGCCGCCCCCATGGCGGCTGCCCTGGAGACCCTACGGCTCATCCGGGAGACCGATTATCTGGAGCGGCTGAACAGCTTGGGCGGACGGCTGCGTTCCGGCCTCGACGAGCGGGCGCGGGCGGCGGGTTTCAGCCTGCGCCAGACCGGCCCGGTGACCATGCCGCTGTTCCTGTTCGACGACGACCCGGATCTGCGCCGGGGCTTCTGCTTCGCCAGCGAGATGCTGGAGCGCGGAGTCTATGTGCATCCCTGGCACAACATGTTCCTGTGCGCCGCCATGACCGACGCCGACATCGAGACCGCCCTGGACGCCGCCGAAGGCGCCTTCGCGGCGCTCCGCAGCCGGGCGCCAGGGCTGGAGCCCGTCGAGAAGCTTGCTTTCCTTTCCGCCGCACCGAGGTAGTCCGCATGTCCCTCCCCGCCTATTCCGACTACGACGGCCTGGGCCTGGCTGATCTGGTGCGCCGCAAGGAGGTGACGCCCGCAGAGCTGGTCGAGGCCGCCATCGAGAGGATCGAAAGACACAACCCGACGCTCAACGCCGTGGTGCACAAGGGCTATGACGACGCTCGCGCTCGCGCCAATGGCGACCTTCCCGAGGGCCCGTTCCGTGGAGTTCCTTTTCTTATCAAAGACTTAGGAATGCCCGTCGCGGGCTGGCCGCGCACCTACGGCAGCCGCTTCGCGCGCAACGTTTTGGATGCGTCCGACGGTGGCCTGACCACCCGTTACCGCGCCGCCGGCGTGGTCCCCGTCGGCAAGACCAACACCCCGGAGTATGGCATCACTGGCACCACCGAGGGCGCGTTCCTGGGCGCCTGCCGCAACCCCTGGAACCCCGGCCACATCGCCGGCGGCTCGTCCGGCGGCTCGGCCTCGGCGGTGGCGGCCGGGATCGTGCCCATGGCGCACGCCTCCGACGGCCTGGGCTCGATCCGCATCCCCGCCGCCTGCTGCGGCTTGGTGGGGCTGAAGGTCAACCGCGACCGCAACCCCAACCTGCCCGACGGGTTCGACTACGCCATGGGCTTCTGCGTCGACCATGTGGTCACCCGCACCGTCCGCGACAGCGCGGCCATGCTGGACGCCACCGGCATCCCCGAAGCCGGCTCTCCCTACGAGCCCCCCGCCAAGGATCGGCCGTATCTGGAAGAGGTCGAGCGCAGCCCGGGGCGCCTGCGAATCGCCTGGTCGTCGGAGACCCCCTCTGGCCGGCCGATCCATTGGGAGATTCAGGCCGCCCTAGAGCGCACCGCGGACCTGCTCAAGCGCCTGGGCCACGACGTGGTCGAGAAGGGCATGGGCCTGGACTACCGCGCCCTCTACGCCGCCCGCGGTCCGGTCTCCGGCGCCAACTTCGCCGCTGGCATGCAACGGCTGATCGACCAAGTCGGCCGCGAGCCGGAGCCCGACGAACTGGAGCCGCTCACCTGGGCCTCGCTGAAGGGCGGCCGCAAGGTCACTGGCGCCCAGGCCTTCCACGCTTGGCAGGAGTTGCGGATGCTCAACCGCACCACCCTGGCCTTCTTCGAGGACATCGACGTCTACCTGTCACCGGTGATGGGCACGCCCGTTCCCGAGATCGGCTATATCGACCCGGTTGGCCTGGAGCCGCGCGAGGTGAACCGCCGCCAGGGCGAAGTCTATCCCTACACTCCGCCGTTCAACTTCTCCGGCCAGCCGTCGATCTCGCTGCCCCTGGAACACTCGGCCAGCGGCCTGCCCGTGGGCATGATGTTCACCTCCGGCTGGGCCGACGAGGCGGTGCTGTTCCGCCTGGCCGCCCAGCTTGAGAAGGAAGCCCCCTGGAAGGACCGCCGGCCGCAGGTCTGGGGCTGAAGACGTTGCGCCTCTGGCTGAGCCTGGCGGCGCTCGGCGGGCTGGCCTGCGTAGCCTTCGGCGCCTTCGCCGCCCACGGGATCGCCGATCCCCAGGGCCGGGACTGGCTGCGGACGGGAGCGACCTACGGCGCCATCCACTGTCTGGCGGTGTTCGCCGCCGCCCTGGTCCGGCAGATGGGCGGCGCAGGGGCGAGGTTCGCGGCCCCGCTGTTTCTGGTCGGCGTCGTGCTGTTCGCAGGCTCGTTATGGGCCCTGGCGCTCGGCGCGCCGCGCTGGCTGGGAGCGGTCACCCCGATCGGCGGCCTGCTGTTCATGAACGGCTGGGGGGTTCTGGCCTGGGCCGCCTGGCGGCTCGATAGCCCGCCCCGAGCGCAACGCTGATCCAGGAGCCCGACATGTCACCCCTCGAGCCGATGATGCCGCCGGTCCAGCACGCGCAGGTGAACGGCATCGAGATGGCCTATTACGAGGCCGGGCCGCGGGTCGGCGTGCCGATCATCCTGTGCCACGGCTTTCCGGAGCTGGCCTTCTCGTGGCGCCATCAACTGACGGCCTTGGCCGAGGCCGGTCGCTGGGTGATCGCGCCCGACCAGCGCGGCTACGGTCAGTCCTCAGTCCCCGAGGCGGTTACCGACTACGACATGGAACACCTCACCGGCGATCTCGTGGGCCTGCTGGACCACCTGGGCGCGGAGAAGGCGGTGTTCTGCGGCCACGACTGGGGCGGCTTCGTGGTCTGGCAGATGGCCCTGATGCACCCCGCCCGCACCGCCGGCGTCATCGGCCTCAACACGCCCTTCCAGGGACGGGCGCCCGCAGACCCCATCGCCCTGATGCGCATGCGCTATGGCCAAGACATGTACATCGTCTGGTTCCAGACGCTTGGCGACGCCGACGCGGTGCTGGCCGCCGACGTGGAGAGGACCATGCGCTTCTTCATGCGCACGCCCGCGGCCCTGGCCGCCGCGGCCCAGCCCCCCGAGGGCGGTTCCAGCTTCGCCTTCAACGACCTGATCGCCCAGTGGGACCCCGCCGACCGGTCCAACCAGCTGCTCTCCGACGCCGAGCTGGCGGTGTTCGTGGAGGCCTTCCAGCGCAACGGCTTCACCGGCCCGATCAACTGGTACCGAAACTTCACCCGCAACTGGGAGCGGTCCGAAGGGCGGCCCAACCGCATCGACGGCGTCCCCTGCATGATGATTACCGCCGAGATGGACGCGGTCCTGACCCCGGACATGGCCAAGCACATGCCGGCCGCCGTCGGCGACCTGGAGATGCACATGGTGGCCGGTTCCGGCCACTGGACGCAGCAGGAGAAGCCCGACGCTGTGAACGCCCTCATCCTCGACTGGATGGACCGGCGCTTCCCGCAGTAGAAGCATGCCCATGGAACGCAACACCCCGCCGGCCGCCGTCTCGTCTTCCGCGAACCGGCGCGGGCTCTTCGCCGACAACGAGCCCTTCGCCTCGGGCTGGCTGGCCACCGGCGGCCCGCACGAGATCTTCTACGAGGAGTGCGGCAAGCCCGATGGGCGGCCCTGCGTGATCCTGCACGGTGGGCCCGGCGGGGCGATCAACCCGACCATGCGCAGGTTCTTCGACCCCGCGAAGTGGCGCATGGCGCTGTTCGACCAGCGCGGCTGCGGCAAGAGCCGCCCCAACGCCAGCCTTGAGGACAACACCACCTGGAGCCTAATCGCGGACATCGAGCGGCTACGCGAACACCTGGGCGTGGAGACATGGTGCGTCTTCGGGGGCTCCTGGGGCTCCACCCTGGCGCTGGCCTACGCCATCACCCACCCGGACCGGGTGGAGAGCCTGGTGCTGCGCGGCGTCTTCCTGCTCACCGAGCGCGAACTGGCCTGGTTCTACCAGGACGGCGCCTCAATGCTGTTCCCCGACGCCTGGGCCCAGTTCTGCGCGCCGATCCCCCAAGCCGAGCGTGGCGACATGATCGGCGCCTACCACCGCCGCCTGACCAGCCCAGACCGCCGCTTGCAGGCCCAGGCCGCCGCCGCCTGGAGCCAGTGGGAGGGCGACACCATCTCGATACGCGGCCCGGAGGCGAGGCCCTCGAAGTTCAACGAGATCGACTTCGCCATCGCCTTCGCCCGCATCGAATGTCACTTCTTTGCCAACCACGGCTTCTTCCCAGAGGCCGGCTGGATCCTCAAGAACGTGGAGAGGATGCGGTCCATCCCCGGCTGGATCGTGCAGGGCCGCTTCGACGTGGTGACGCCAATGGAATCCGCCTGGAGCCTGAAGACCGCCTGGCCGGAGGCCCGCTTCGAGGTGGTGTGGGACGCCGGCCACGCCTCCACCGAGCCCGGCATCGTCGACGCCCTGGTCCGGGCGACGGATCAGGCGCTGAAGGTCTAGAACATCGAGCCCTTGCCGCTGGTCACTTCCGCGTAGCGGTGAACCCGCACGGCCTGCACCAAGCCGAAGCCAATCATCACCGTCAGCATCACCGTGCCGCCGTAGGAGAGCAGCGGCATGGGCACCCCCACCACCGGCGCCAGGCCCATGACCATCGCCCCGTTGATCATCACATAGAGGGTGAAGGTGGCCGTGAGGCCCGCCGCCGCCAGCCGGCCGAAGTGGCTGTGGCTGAGGTAGGCGGTGCGCAGCGCCATGAAGATCAGCGCCCCATAGAGCACCAGGATCGAGATGCAGCCAACGAAGCCGAACTCCTCAGCCAGGGTGGCGAAGATGAAGTCGGTCTGCTTCTCCGGCAAGAAGTTGAGCTGGCTCTGCGAGCCCAGGCCATACCCCTTGCCCATGGCGCCGCCCGACCCGAGCGCGATCTTCGACTGTAGGATGTGGTAGCCGGAGCCCGACGGGTCGCTCTCCGGGTTCAGGAACGTCAGCACGCGCTTTCGCTGATAGTCGTGCATGCCGAACATCACGAACGGCGGGATGACTGCCAGCAGGGCCAGGGCGCCGGCGCCGATCACCCGCCAGTCGAGGCCTGCCAGCACGACGATGGCTAGGCCTGTCATGGCGATCAGCATGGCTGTGCCCAGGTCCGGCTGATGGGCCACCAGAAGCACCGGCATGGCGATCATCAGCAGCGGGATCAGCAGCGCCCAGGACAGCCTGGCCCGGTTGGCCGAGATGCCGTGGTAGAAGCGGGCCAGGGCCATGACGATGCCCAGCTTCATGACCTCGGACGGCTGAAAGCTGAACGGGCCGATAGACAGCCACCGCGTGGCGCCCATTCGGGTGTCGCCGGCCACCTCCACCGCCACCAGCAGCAGCAGGCCCGTGACGTAGACCGGGTAGGACAGGGCGAACCACACCCGGATGTCGATCATCGCCAGACCGATCATCAGCATCAGGCAGACGCCGAAACGTAGCACGTGCTGGGCCGCCCACGGGTCCCAGGATGACCCTGCGATGGAGAACAGCATCAGGGCGCCGGCGCCGGCGATCAGGCACAGGGTAAGCGCGAAAACCCAGTCGATCTCGGCGAACTTGACGATCAGTCGGTCGCGTTCGCCGGGCCGGGTGAGCGCGGAGACGGTCATGCGGGACCCCGGACGGGGGGCGTCGCCGCCGCGGTGGTCTGCACCGGCGGCGTGGCCAGAACCGGGGCGTCAGGCACGGCGTCGGCCTCCAGGTCGGGGGCCAGCTCCGGCATCGGCAGGGGCTTCTCGATCCGCGCGCGCAGCTCGGGATCCTTGAGCAGGGCTGTGCGCATGATCTCGCGGGCCCTGGGCGCGGCGGCGGTCGATCCGCCCATGCCGTGCTGGACGATTACCGCCAGGGCGTAGCGAGGCTGGTCGATGGGCGCGAAGGCCACGAACAGGCCGTGGTCGCGCAGCCGCCAGGGCCCGCCCTTCCCGCGGGCGCCGCCCTTGTCATAGTTGCGCACCTGGGCGGTGCCGGTCTTGCCGGCCATCAGGATGTCGCCCAGGCCCAGCTGGCTGGCCCGATAGGCCGTGCCGCCGGCCTCGGTCACCGCGGCCATGCCGGCGCGCACCATGGCCAGGTGTTCGGCCGGGAACGGCAGGTCAGCCACTGCTGCGCCGGAGGGCAGCTCCTTGCCGCCGATCGACTTCACCAGCCTGGGGTTCAGCGCCTTGCGCCCGTTGGCCAGCCTGGCGGTCATCACCGCAAGCTGCAGGCAGTTCACCGTCAGATAGCCCTGGCCGATACCATAGGAAAGGTTCTCCCCAGGCCACCACTGGGACTGCGCCGGGTTGTTCTTGAAGTATTCCTTCTTCCACGCCGTGGACGGAACGACGCCCTTCTTCTGGCCGGAGATGCCGATGTCGAATGTCTCGCCCAGGCCGAAGGCCTTGGCCACGGCGGCGATCCGGTCGGGGCCCATCCTCAGCGCCACCGAATAGAAATAGACGTCACAAGAGTTCTTGATTGCGTCATGCATGTTCTGCATGCCGTGACCGCCCTTTTTGTGGCAGTGGAAGTAGCGGCCCCCAAAGTACATGCCGCCGCTGCAGCCCACCCGGAGCTCCGGATCGATGCCGGCTTCCAGCGCCGCCATGGCGGTAATCGGCTTGAAGGTGGAGCCCGGCGGATAGGTGCCGGTCAGCGCCTTGTCGAGCAACGGCTTGCGTTCGTAAGTGGCCAGGGCCCGGTACTCCGCCCCAGTCAGGCCGCGGACGAAGCGGTTGGCGTCGAAGCTGGGGGCCGAGGCCATGCAGATGATATCGCCGGTCCGGCAGTCGATCATCACCGCCGCCCCGCTCTCGCCGCCGAACACCTCCAGCGCGCGGTTCTGCACGTCGATGTCGAGGGTGAGCTGGATCTCCTTGCCGGCCACCGCCGGGATGTCGCCGTCGGTGTCGTGCTTCACCTCGCGGCCGTTGGCGTCCACCTCGACCTTCTGGGCGCCCGGCTTGCCGCGCAGGTCGAGGTCAAAAGCCTTCTCCACCCCCTGTTTGCCGATCCGGAACCCGGGGTGCAGCATGATCGGGTCGGCGTTGGGGCCGGTGGGCTTCAGGTCGTCCTTGTTCACCTTGGCCACGTAGCCGATCACGTGGGCGAAGGCGCCGCCGTGCGGATAAACCCTCACTTCGCCCATGTCGGCGGTGACGCCCGGTAGCTCGGGCGCGCGGACGTTGATCGCTGAGAACTGCTCCCAGCTCATGTCCTCCATGATCGACACCGGCGCGCGCTTCGGCGCGTTCTTGATGTCGCGGACCAGGCGCTTCTGGCGCGCGTCGTCGAGGGGCACGAAATTGGCCAGGGTCTGCACTGTGGCCTGGGGGTCGATGTCCTTGTCGCGGGCCACCAGCAGCCGGAAGTTCGGGCGATTGGCCGCCAGGATCGCCCCGTTGCGGTCGACGATCACCCCGCGAGGCGGCGGCACCAGCTTGAAGTTGAACTGGTTGGAGACCGCCAGCCTCTCGTAGCGCTGGGTCTCGACGAGCTGCAGGTGCGCCAGCCGCCCGCCCAGAGCCGCCAGCCCCAGGCCCGCGAAACCGCCCAGCAGGAAGGCCCGGCGATGGAACACGCCCTGCCGTTCGTTGACTTCAGCAAAGAAGATGGCGGGTTCGGCCATGCCCGCGCCCCCTAACGGAACCTGACATCGGCGTCTTCGAACAACTCGATAAGCCGGTGTGCAAAGGGGTAGAGAACGATTGTGGCGAGGAATTGCCAACCCATTGCGTACGGACTGGGTGCGGCTTTTACGTCAAGCATGGTGAACAGGTAGCCCGCGCCCATAGCGAGTGCGGTGAGCGCCGCATACCAGGCCCACAGCATGCCCCGGCTCTGGCCGGCGGTCATGCTGCGCCCGGCCAGAGCCACGCCGTAGGCCAGGAGCAGGCAGACCGCCCACAGTCCCACCGGGCTGCCCCACAGGAGGTCCAGGAACAGGCCCATGATCAGCACACCGAACGGCGCCAGCACGGAGGGCCGGATCACCGCCCAGGCGAAGGCCGCGGCCATGGGGAACACCGGTTCGGGCAGGCCCAGCCCGAACATCCGGATCGGAATGGCGAACAGCAGCGTCGCGGCCAGCGCCTGCAGCATCGGCACGGCCAGCCAGCGCCACGGCTCCAGGGGCCGCGCGCCCCAGCTCATCGCGGCGCCCCAGCCCCGGCGGGTGCGGGCGGCGGCGCGGGTCGAGCCGGCGCCTTGGCCGGCGGGACGGCGGCCGCCCTTGGGCGAGGTGTCGCAGCGACGGCTGGCGCAGACGCCGTCGGCGTCGTGGCCGCGGGCGCGGTTCCAGCGGGGGGCATACCCACGACGGGCGCGCCCTGGGTCGGCGGCGGCACGGTGATCTGGTTCAGTTCGACCTGCTTGGCCACCTGGGTGAAGTCGTCGAACAGCAAGATACGGACGAAATCCACCGCCGCCCGGTCCGAGGCCAGGACCACCCGCCAGCGGCCGTCCAGCCCCTTCACCGCCATGCCCACCGGCAGGCCGCGCGGGAAGACGCCCCCATCGCCCGAAGTGAGCACCTTGTCGCCGGTCTTCACCGGCGCCTGGCCGCGCATGTACTCCAGCCGCGGATTGGGTCCGCCGTCGCCGGTCAGGATGGCGCGCGCGTTGGTCCGGTCGACCATCACCGGGGTCCGCGAGGCGATGTCGGTGAGCAGCAGCACCCGGCTGACCCCGTCGGTCACCCCGGTCACCCGGCCGACCAAGCCGCTCTCGCTCATCACCGGGTTGCCGACCTTGACGCCCTTCTCACGGCCGGCGTTGGCGATGCGGGCGTTGGCGAAGGGTCCGCGGCTGTCGGTGACCACCCGGGCCGCCACCATCGGGATCGGCGGATCGGTGCGCAGGCCCAGCAGCGTGCGGTAGCGGTCGTTGGTGTCGCGCAGGGCGATGGCCACGTCACGCCACTGGCGCATCTCCTTCAACTCGGTCTTCAGCCGGCGGTTCTCGGAGACGGCGAAGAAGTAGCCGCGGATCGACACCACCCCGGCGCCGGTCCAGCGCCCGGGCGCCGAAAGGGTGTCGCCGACGCGGGCGAAGACGGTGTCGCTGACGCTGCGGGCCCCATAGGCCTCGGCCTGGAAGGTCTCGCGCCGGTCTGAGAGCAGCAGCGCGATGCCGGCCACCGCCGCGACCACGAAGGCTACGGCCGCGGTCCAGGTCAGCGGGACCTTCAGTTCACCGAGCGGATTGTCCCGTAAGGACATTTAGGACGTAGCCCCCAGCGATCTGCAGCCCCCACTGCAGCGCGACTCGCGCGCTCCCTAGGCTAGCGTGGATTCCAGTACGCCCTTCATCCATTTCGGATGCTCGAGCACCTTGCCGCAGCCCAGCGCGACGCAGGACAGCGGATCGTCGGCCACGGTCACCGGCAGGCCGGTGTGGTCGCGGATCTCGGCGTCCAGGCCGCGCAGCAGCGCCCCGCCGCCGGTCAGCATGATGCCCTTGTCGGCGATGTCGGAGGCCAGCTCCGGCGGGGTGGCTTCCAGGGCCATCTTCACCGCGTCGACGATCTGGCCGACCGGCTCGGAAAGCGCGTCCGACGCCTGCTTCTCGCTGATGCGGACTTCCCGCGGCACGCCCTGCATCAGATCGCGGCCCTTGACCTC
>NZ_JBKJTG010000120.1:0-7311 GCF_046590535.1 Phenylobacterium sp.
GCCGTGGTCGATGAACACGCCCGAGCCGATCTGGGTCGCCGGGTGGATGTCCACCTGGAAGATCTCGCTCATCCGGCTCTGCAGATAGAGCGCGATGGTCTCGCGGCCCTGGCCCCAGAGCCAGTGCGCCACGCGCTGGGCCTGCAGAGCCTGGAAGCCCTTGAAGAACAGGAACGGCTGCACATAGCCCTTGCAGGCCGGGTCGCGCTCAAACACCGCCTTGAGGTCGGCCTCGGCGATATCCACCAGATTGGGATTGTCCTTGTAGGCGGCGTCGGCCAGTTCGCGCAGGCTCATGGCCCGCAGCTCCTGGTCGCCCAGCTTGCGCGCCAGCTGGTAGCTCAGCGCGGCGCCCAGGTCATGGTGGCTCAGCACCACGGCGTTCAGCAGCGAGGCCAGGGCCGGCTCCGATTGGGAGGCCCGCGCGGCTTCGTTACGCAATGCGGCCCAGACCGGCGGCGGTGCTGCCGGGTCGATGACTTCCAAACGCTGGCTCATCGGTTCCTCCCGTCCCATGACGTTCCCCTTATCCTAACATGGCCGCCGAAAGTTCGCGCGGCAAAGCGCCCTCCCTGGCCATGTGGTAGCCCCGCAGCAGCATCGCAACTGTCAGGGCGTCACGCATATAACCCCCGACCGCGGCGTCCAGCGCTTCCCGAAAAGGTACGCGCGCCCTCAGGATATCTTCAGTGCCATCGCCCTGGGGCTCGGCGTGGACCTGGCTGAGGCCGGTCGCGAGGTAGCCGAAGGCGTGTTCGTCGGTCACGGAGTTGGAGAGCTGCATCCGCAGGATCTCCTGCCAGTGGGCCGCCGCCATGCCGGTTTCCTCAAGCAGCTCGCGCTGGGCGCTCTCCAGAGGATCGTCGGAGAGCGGCCCGCCGCCCTCGGGGATTTCCCAGCTGTAGTCAGCACACGGCAATCGATTCTGGCCCACCAGGGTGATCGTCCCGTCACCGTGCACAGGCAGGATGGCCATGGCGAAATTCTTGAAGCTGACCACGCCATAGAGGGCGTCGGCGCCGGTGGGCGCGATGGCGTCGTACTCGGTGACGCTGATCCACGGGTTGTCGTAGATGGGCCGTGGCGGTCCCTTGCGCCAGGGCGTCCCGTGGGCCACAAGCCAGTCTGGTTTTTGCGACATGTTCTCAACTAACTTGCGAAACCGCCCCCATAGTAAGAGAACTTCCCTGTCGGCTTTCCTAATGAGGCGCGCTCCAAGATGACCCTGTCGCTTCCCGCCGCCCCGCTGTTTGGTCAGCCCGTCCCGCAGCATCCCGCCCCCGAAGTCCTGAGCTTCCTGGCCACCCGGCGTTCGTCCTCTGCCGTAACCCTGGCCGAGCCGGCCCCCACCGCCAGCGAACTGGACAGTCTGCTGCAGCTCGCCGCCCGGGTGCCCGACCACGGCAAGCTGGCGCCCTGGCGCTTCATTATTCTGGAACCCGCCGCCAAGGCCGTCTTCGCCGACCGCCTGGAGGCCTTGGCCAATTCACGGGGCGACGCGCGGGCCGCCGCCAAGCTCGCCAAGCTGAAGATTCCACCGCTCGGCGTGGCTGTGGTCTCGCGGCCCAAGCCGGGCGAGATCCCTGAGTGGGAGCAGTTACTCTCCGCCGGCGCGGTCTGCACCACCCTGCTCTACGCCGCCATGGCGCTCGGATATGGCGCCAACTGGATCACCGACTGGTACGCCTATGACGACGAGGCCAAGGCGATCCTGGGTTTGGAGCCTGAGGAAAAGGTGGCCGGGTTCATCTTCCTTGGGACGCCCAAGGAGCCGCCGCAGGAGCGGGAGCGGCCCGATCTGGCCGGCCTGATCACCGCCTGGCGACCCTGAAACACAACGGCCGGACGGCGAAGGGTCGCCGCCCGGCCTGAAGTGTGACACGCCCGAGGAGAGTTGGGCGATAGAGACATACCCCATTTGGGCGACGTCGGCTAGTCGATGGTTGATTCGCGCGCCCTGCGGCTCGCCTCGGGACTCGCTCCGCCGCGGGAGATCGAAAGATCGCGGGGAAGCCTGGCTCTCGCTCTACTGTGGAGTTTGAGTTTTGACCTTCCGATACGCAGGCCAGGCTCGCGATAGGTCGCGGCAAACCCCCGAAATCTCGTCACCCCCGGCCGCGATAGGGCGCGACACCTTGGTCAGGCAGCCACAGGCCCGCCGGCGCCGCCCCGCTCTGCCAGAAGACGTCGATGGGGATGCCGCCGCGGGGGAACCAGTAGCCGCCGATCCGCAGCCAGCGGGGGCTGAGTTCCGCGGCCAGCCGCCGCCCGATCGCCACCGTGCAGTCCTCGTGGAAGGCGCCGTGGTTGCGGAAGGCGCCGAGGTAGAGTTTCAGCGACTTGGACTCCACCAGCCAGTCGCCCGGCGCATAGTCGATCACCAGGTGGGCGAAGTCCGGCTGGCCGGTCACCGGGCACAGCGCGGTGAATTCCGGCGCCGTGAAGCGGGTCAGGTACAGGGTGTCGGCGTGCGGGTTCGGCACGCGCTCCAGCACAGCCTCGCCGGGGCTGGCGAACCCCCGCGCCTGGTGGCCCAACTGGGTGAGATGCGTCTCTTCCATGCCGGCGGCTTTAACCGCTACTAGGATTGCAAACAACGGGAGCGACGCGGATGGCCGGGCAGGATTTCGAGGATTTCGTGGTGGTGGTGACCGGCGCCTCCACCGGCCTTGGCCGGGCCATCGCGGTGGAAACCGCCCGGCGCGGCGCCAAGGCGGTGGTGATCAACTACGCCTCCAGCGCCAGGGAAGCCGAGGAGACCGCCGGTCTGGTCCGGGCCGAGGGGGCGCAGGCCGTCCTGGTGCAAGGCGACGTGGCGTCCGACGAGGATTGCCGGCGGATCGCCGCCACGGCAGCCCCGTTCGGCCGGATCGACGCCCTGTTCAACAACGCCGGCACGACCCGGTTCGCCAGCCACGCCGACCTCGACGCTGTCTCGGCCCAGGACTTCCACGATCTCTATGCGGTCAATGTGGTGGGCGCCTACCAGATGGTCCGCGCCTGCCGGTCCCTGCTGGAGGCCGCCCCGCAACCGGGCGCCGTGGTCAACACCGCCTCGATCGCCGGCGTCACCGGCATCGGCTCGTCGATCCCCTACGCGGCGTCCAAGGGGGCGCTGACCACCATGACCCTGTCCCTGGCCCGCGCCCTGGCGCCAAGGATCCGCGTCAACGCCGTCTGCCCGGGCTTCATCGACACCCCGTGGTTCGGCAAGGGCCTGCCGGAGGCCACCGTGGACCGCATGCGGGCGGGCGTCGCCGCCTCCAGCCCCCTCAAGGCGGCCTCCACTGCGCAGGACGTGGCCGCGGCCACCGTCTTCCTGGCCGGCAAGGCCTCGCGCCACGTCACCGGCGAAACCCTGCTGGTCGACGCCGGGACTCACCTGGGCTACGCGCCGCTGGTCGCCCGCTAACTCAGCGCCGGAGGGACAATCTGCTCAATTGTTCGGCGCCCGGCCCAGGTAACGCTTAAACTTGCATCAGGCGCGGCATGCCCGCGGCGACGCTTGCGCGGCTCGTTGATCTGGCGCCGCCGCCCGTAACGATGGGCCTGCACGGCGGGCTCCGCGAAGAGCCGGCCGGTGAACAGGGGATAGACAATGAAAACGCTAAAACTCTCGCTGCTGGGCGCGCTGGGGGCCCTCGCCCTTGGCGGTGCGGCTCAGGCGCAGGACGCGAAAGGCCCGATCTCGCTGGCCTTCAACATCGGCGCCTCCACCGACTATGTGTTCCGCGGCATCAGCCAGACCGATGAGGATCCGCAGATCTTCGGCGGCGTGGACGCCACCATCGGCGCCATCGGCTATGCGGGCATCTGGGTCTCCAACGTCGATTTCAACAACGGAACCGAGCTCGAGTACGACATCTACGGCGGCATCAAGCCGACCCTGGGACCGGTGGCGATGGACTTGGCGGTGATCTACTACGGCTACACCAACCAGCCCCCCGGCCCGAACGAGGACTACTGGGAAGGCAAGATCGCCGGCTCCATCCCCGCCGGGCCGGCCACCCTCGGCGCCGCCCTCTACTACTCGCCCGAGTTCTTCGGCGAGACGGGCGATGCGACCTATGTGGAGGTCAACGGCGCGTTCGCCATCCCGAACTCGAAGTTCAGCGTCAGCGGCGCGCTTGGCCATCAGGCCGTCGTGGGCCCGCTGGACTACACCACCTGGAACCTGGGCGTCGGCCTCGCCCTGAGCGATAACATCGGCGTCGACCTGCGCTATCACGACACCAGCGAGCACGGCTTCGGCGCGATCTACGACAGCCGCGTGGTCGTGGCGCTGAAAGCCACATTCTAGGCTATTTCACGATCCAGGCTGTTTCACGATGATCTAGGGCAAGCCGCCGCATACTCATGCGGCGGCTTTTCCAATTGCGTCCGCCGCCGCCTGTTCCTAAGGTCGACTTGCTCCGCCGTTAAGCGCAACCGTTGCGCGCGGGGCGCCCCGTCGCGGAGCGCTCCAAGACCCTGCAGGTTTCATTGGTCCGTCGCACCCCCAGGATAACATTGGCCAATCGAAGGGCTTCCGGAGCGCGCCCCATGGAGCGCATGGCTTTCCGCGCGCAGACGATCATCGCCGACGTGGGCATGGCCGCCCTGGCCTTCGCCGCGGCCTATACCGTCGCGCCCTCGGGCAAGGATCTGCTGGACCTGCCTTCGCTCAGCGTCATCCAGCTCGTGGCGCTCTACGCCGGGCTGGCCGGCGTCTTCACCATGCTGTTCCGCCGCGAGCTTTCACCCTGGCGCTACACCTCCATTCCCGATGCCTTGGTGCTCGCCCGGGTGGCGATGCTGACGGTGGGCGTGTTCCTGCTGTGGGTGTTCATCCTTGATCGCGGCCGCACCCTGCCGCGCTCCACCCTGTTCATGGCCCCGATGTTCCAGATGCTGGGCTCCATGGGCGTGCGCATCCTCCGGCGCGCCCTGCACGAGCACGCGCTGGACAGTTTCGCTCCCTTGAAGACCATCAGCGACCGGATGGCCCAGGCGCCCTCCCTGCTGCTCATCGGGCCGCCCTCCCTGGCCGACACCTATCTGCGCGACGTGGCCCGAAGCCATGACCGCAACTACACGCCGGTGGGCATCGTCGGCACCGACCGGCGCGACGTGGGCCAGAAGGTCCGTGGCGTCTGCATTATCGAGGCGCTGGACAACCTGGACGAGGCCCTGGCCGACCTGCGCCGCTGGAACCGCTATCCGCGCGCTATCCTGTTCCTTGAGGAGCCGGGCCGGCTGAAGGGCCTTACCGCCGACCAGCTCGGTCGCCTGAAGAACGACGGCATCCGCCTCCTGCGCCTGCCATCCATCGTCGAGCTTTCGCAACACGATGGCGTCACCCTGCTGCCGATGCGCGACATCAACATCGAGGAACTGCTGGCCCGCGAGCCCATCGAGCTGGACCGCTACGCCATCGGCAACCTGATCCGCGGCCGGCGTGTGCTGGTCACCGGGGCCGGCGGCTCCATCGGCGCCGAGCTGTGCCGCCAGGTCGCCGCCTTCGACTGCGCCCACCTCAGCCTGATGGATTTCTCCGAGACCGCGCTGTTCGAGATCGAGCGCGAGATCGGCGAGACCTTCCCCCAGGTGTCGCGCAAGGCTGTGCTTTGCGACGTGCGCAACCCCGCCCGCCTGACCGGCGCCTTCAAGGCTGAGGCGCCCGACCTGGTGTTCCACGCGGCGGCGCTGAAACACGTCTCCATGGTCGAGCGCCACCCCTGCGAGGGCGTGCTCACCAACGTCATCGGCACCTGGAACGTGGCGGAGGCCGCCAAGGCCTGCAACGCCGGCCAGATGGTGCTGATCTCCACCGACAAGGCCGTCGATCCTACCAACGTCATGGGCGCCACCAAGCGCTTGGCCGAGTCCGTCATCCAGGCCCAGCAATCCGCCGGCGACGACACCCGATTCTCCGCGGTGCGCTTCGGCAACGTGCTGGGCTCCGCGGGCTCCGTGGTGCCGATCTTCAAGTCGCAAATTGAGCGTGGCGGCCCGGTCACCGTGACCCACCAGGACATGGAGCGCTTCTTCATGACCATCCCGGAGGCGGCCCAGCTCGTCCTGCACGCCACCGCCACCTCGGCGGAAGGCGAGGCCCGCGACGCCCGGCTGTTCCTGCTGGAGATGGGCGAGCCTGTTCGGATCATGGACCTGGCCCGCCAGATGATTGCCCTCTCAGGTCGCACGGCCGGCAAGGACATCGAGATCGAGATCATCGGCCTGCGTCCCGGCGAGAAGCTCACCGAGGCGCTGCTGGACGAGACAGAGCGCTCCCTGCCCTGCGCGCCCAAGGTGCTGGAGGTGGTCTCCAACTCACCCCTGCGCATAACCACCGACCACCTGGCGGGCCTCGAGGCTCTGGCCGACAGCGGCGATGTGGAAGACGTGCGGCGCGCCCTGTTCGACCTGGTCGCCCAGGTCCGCGGCGAAAAGCCCGGCGCCACCCCCAAACTGCGCGTCGTCGCCGCCGGCTGACCGCTCCTCCCCTGCAAGCGCAGCGCCGCGGGGGAGGTGGCGCGGCGCGCTAGCGCCGTGACGGAGGGGCCAACGCCGCTAGCCTGCGCCCATGCGAGCGCCAACCGACACCCATGCCCGCGCCAGGAGCTTGCGAGGCAGGCTCAGCCTCCCGGAGCTGCTGCTTTGGGTCCGCTTGCGCAAGCGCAGCCCCGGTCGGCCGCGCTTCCGGCGGCAGCACCCCGTCGGTCCCTACATTCTCGACTTCTACTGCTCCGAGGCGCGCCTCTGCGTCGAGGTCGATGGCGCGTCCCACAGCATGGGCGACCGGCCGCAGCGGGACATTGCGCGGGATTCCTGGCTGAGCTCCCAAGGCATTAAGGTCATGCGGTACGCCGCATCCTCTGTGCTTGAAGACCCCGAGGAAGTCGTGGAGTGGATTCTGCGGCTGGCCTCGCCCCCTCAGTCATCGGACCCAGAGGTCCGCTGACAGCTCCCCCGTTTCTCGGGGGAGCAGCGACCGCTCCTCCCCTGCAAGCGCAGCGCCGCGGGGGAGGTGGATCGCCGCGCAGCGGCGAGACGGAGGGGGTGTCCTCGGCCCCTACTCCGCCGCTCGGTCATGGTAGGCGCCTGCGCACCTGAAGATGCCTGGTCTTCGCCGGCAAAACCCGCCCGAATCCCTGGGCGGTGTCGATTGTCGACGACGTGATCATCACCAGTGATGGCCAAGGTACTGAGCGTAGATCGGAGATAGCCGACCTACGACGCGTGGTCGTCGCCCCCTCAGTCATCGGACCCAGAGGTCCGCTGACAGCTCCCCCGTTTCTCGGGGGAGCAGCGACCGCACCGACCGCTCCT
>NZ_JBKJTG010000158.1:0-17065 GCF_046590535.1 Phenylobacterium sp.
GATGCGCTGCACCGACGGCGCCAACGGCGTGACCGCAGCGCTCGGGGCGAGGGCAGCGGCGGGGGCCGGAGCCGCGACAGGCGCGGGGGCGGGAGCGGTCGGAGCGGCGGCCGGCGCCGCCGTGGCGGGCGCAGGCTTCGCGGCCGAAGCGCCGGCGGTCACAACGCCCAGCAGCGCGCCCGGAATCACCGTCTCGCCGTCAGCGGCGCTGATTGATTCCAGCACGCCGTCGGCGGGCGAGGCCACTTCGAGGCTGACCTTGTCAGTCTCCAGCTCAACGAGGATCTCATCCTTGCGCACTGCGTCGCCGGGCTTCTTCGTCCAGCGGGCCACCGTCGCTTCGGTGACGGATTCGCCCAGGGCGGGAGTCATGATGTCGGCCATCGTCAGGTCTTTCGTATCGCGTCAGGTCGGGCAGGCGGCGTCAGGCGAAGGCTTCAGCCAGGAAGGTCTCGAGTTCTTTCAGGTGTCGGCTCATCAGACCGGCGGCCGTCGAGGCCGAGGCCGGGCGGCCGACGTAGCGGGCGCGCCTGGCCTTGATCGTCATGCGGTCGAGAGTCAGTTCGAGCCACGGATCAACAAAGGTCCAGCCGCCCATGTTCTTCGGCTCTTCCTGGCACCAGACCAGCTCGGCGTTGGCGAAGCGGGCCATCACCTGCATCACCGACTTCATCGGCCAGGGATAGAACTGCTCCAGACGCAGGATGTAGACGTCGTCGCGGCCGGTCTTCGCCCGGGCGTCGATCAGGTCGAAGTAGACCTTGCCCGAACAAATGATCACCCGGTTGATCTGGTCATCCGGCTTCAGCGTGATCCCGCCGACATCGCAGCCGGCCTCGGCGCCGTCGACCATCACGCGGTGGAACGACGAGCCTTCGGCCAGATCGGCGAGGTTGCTGACCGCCTTCTTGTGCCGCAGCAGGCTCTTGGGGGTCATCACCACCAGCGGCTTGCGGAACTCGCGGTGCATCTGGCGGCGCAGGGCGTGGAAATAGTTGGCCGGGGTCGAGCAGTTGATGACCTGCATGTTGTCCTCGGCGCAGGACTGCAGGAAGCGCTCGAGGCGGGCGGAACTGTGTTCCGGACCCTGGCCCTCGTAGCCGTGCGGCAGCAGCATCACCAGGCCGCTCATGCGCAGCCATTTGCGCTCGCCCGAAATGATGAACTGGTCGATGACCACCTGGGCGCCGTTCACGAAGTCGCCGAACTGGGCTTCCCAGAGCGTCAGGGTGTTCGGGTCGGCGAGGCTGAAGCCGTACTCGAAGCCCAGCACCGCCTCCTCGGACAGGGCCGAGTCGATGACCTCGAAGTTGGCCTGTCCGGGGCGGACGTTGTTGAGGAAGGTGTAGTGCTCCTCGGTGGTCTGGTCGATCAGGTCGCAGTGGCGCTGGGTGAACGTGCCGCGCACGCTGTCCTGGCCGCTGAGGCGGACCGGGATGCCCTCGTCGAGCAGGGTGGCGAAGGCCATGTGCTCGGCCGTGCCCCAGTCGAGGCCCTCACCCGCGTCGATGGCCGCCCGGCGACCTTCGATCACCCGGCGGACCGTCTTATGGGCGTCGATGCGGTCGGGGATCGTCGTGATCGCGCGGCCGACGTCGATGAGCTTCTGCATCGCCACGCCGGTCTGGCCGCGGCGATCCTCGTCACCATGCTGGGCGAGGCCGGCCCATTTGCCGTCCAGCCAGTCGGCCTTGTCGGCCTTGTAGGTCTTGCCGGCGTCGAACTCGGCGTCGAGGAAGGTGTCGAACTCGGCAATCCAGCTGTTGACGTCGGCTTCGGTCGCGACGCCCTCGGCGACCAGCCGGCGGGCGTAGAGGTCGCGGACCGAGGGGTGATCCTTGATCTTCGCGTACATCAGCGGCTGGGTCATCGTGGGGTCGTCCCCCTCGTTGTGACCAAAGCGCCGGTAGCAGAACATGTCGACGACGACGTCCTTGCCGAACTTCTGGCGGTACTCGGTGGCGACCTTGGCGGCGTAGACCACGGCCTCGGGGTCGTCGCCGTTGGCGTGGAAGATCGGCGCCTCGACCATCAGCGCCACATCCGAGGGATAGGGGCTGGTGCGCGAGTAGCGCGGGTCGGTGGTGAAGCCGATCTGGTTGTTGACGATGAAGTGGATCGAGCCGCCGACTCCATAGCCCTTGAGCTGGGAGAGCGCGAAGCACTCGGCCACCACCCCCTGGCCGGCGAAGGCCGCGTCGCCGTGCATCAGTAGGGGCAGGACGTGGCCGCGGCCGACGCTGGGGTTTTCGCGCAGGGCGAAGGCCTGCTTGGCGCGGGCCTTACCGATCACCACCGGGTTGACGATCTCCAGGTGCGACGGGTTGGCGGTGAGCGACAGGTGGACGCTGTTGCCGTCGAACTCGCGGTCCGACGAGGCGCCCAGGTGGTACTTCACGTCGCCGGAGCCTTCCACGTCGGAGGGCAGCGACGAGCCGCCCTGGAACTCGTGGAAGATCACCTGGTAGGGTTTGCCCATGACGGCGGCGAGCACGTTCAGGCGGCCCCGGTGGGGCATGCCGACGATGATGTCCTTCACCCCCAGCGCGCCGCCGCGCTTGATGATCTGCTCCAGGGCCGGGACCATGCTCTCGCCGCCGTCCAGGCCGAAGCGCTTGGTGCCGGGGAAGCGGCGGTGGAGGAACTTCTCGAAGCCTTCGGTCTCGATCAGCTTCTTCAGGATGGCGACCTTGCCCTCCTTGGTGAAGACGATCTCCTTGTCGCGGCCCTCGATGCGCGCCTGTAGCCAGCCCTTCTCGCGCGGGTCGGAGATGTGCATGTACTGCACCCCGACGTTGCCGCAGTAGGTGCGCCGCAGGATCTCCAGGATCTCACCGATCGTGGAAGTCTCCAGCCCCAGCACGAAGTCCAGGAAGATCGGCCGGGCGAAGTCGGCCTCGGAGAAGCCGTAAGTGGCCGGGTCCAGCTCCGAGGCGTCGCCGGGGGTGGTGGCGATGCCCAGGGGATCAAGGTTGGCCTTCAGGTGGCCGCGCATCCGGTAGGCGCGGATCATCATGATGGCGCGCAGGCTGTCGAGGGTGGCGGCGCGGACCTCGTCCACCGATGCGGCGGCAGGCGCACGCTCGGCGATCTTGGCGCCCACCTTGGCCTCCACGGCCGGCCACAGACCGTCGAGGGCGGAGAGCCATTCGGGACGCGCGGCGGGGGCGGAGGGCCTGACCCAGGCGGGCTCGGCGGCGGCGCGCCTGACCTCGTCAGTGTGGTCCGACAGCGAGGCGAAGAACGCCTGCCAGGAGGGATCGACAGCGGCGGGGTCTTCCGCCCAGCGGGCGTAGAGGTCCTCCACGAAGGCCGCATTGCCGCCGTAGAGGAACGAGGTCTCGGCGAGCACCTCGTTGATCAGACCTGCGTCGTCCGCCATCTCATCCGCTTCCCGAAGGGGCCGCGAAGCTTCTGGGAAAGGAGCCGAGCGCGGACCGCCCTTACGTTAAATTCTATCTCAGGCGCCCTTCAGCACCTCGACCAGGGTCTCGCCGAGCTTCGCCGGCGACGGTGAGACGCGGATGCCCGCGGCCTCCATCGCAGCGATCTTGTCGTCGGCTCCACCCTTGCCGCCGGAGATGATCGCGCCCGCGTGGCCCATGCGCCGTCCCGGCGGCGCGGTGCGCCCCGCGATAAAGCCGACCATAGGCTTCTTGATTACTGAATTCTTGATGAACTCAGCCGCGTCCTCCTCGGCCGCGCCGCCGATCTCCCCGATCATGATGATCGATTCCGTCTCCGGATCGTCGAGGAACATCTGCAGCACGTCGATGAACTCCGTGCCCTTGACCGGGTCGCCACCGATGCCGACGGCGGTGGTCTGGCCCAGGCCCACCTGGGTGGTCTGGAACACCGCCTCATAGGTAAGCGTCCCGGAGCGCGAGACAACGCCTACCGAACCGCGCCTGAAGATGTTGCCGGGCATGATGCCGATCTTGCACTGGTCGGGCGTCAGCACGCCCGGACAGTTCGGGCCTATCAGCCGCGACTTCGATCCGGATAGCGCACGCTTCACCTTGATCATGTCCATCACCGGGATGCCCTCAGTGATGCAGACGATGAGCGGAATTTCGGCGTCGATGGCTTCGAGGATGGAGTCTGCGGCGAAGGCCGGCGGCACATAGATCACGCTGGCGTCGGCGCCGGCCTGGCGCATGGCCTCGCCAACGGTGTCGAACACCGGCAGGCCCAGATGCGTCGTGCCGCCTTTGCCGGGAGTGACCCCGCCCACCATCCTGGTGCCGTAGGCGATGGCCTGTTCGGTGTGGAACGTGCCCTGGGCGCCGGTGATGCCCTGGCAGATCACGCGGGTCGACTTGTCGATGAGGATAGACATTCTTACGCAGCGCCCCGCACGGCCTTGACGATCTTTTCCGCTCCGTCCGACAGGTCGTTGGCCGGGATCACGTTGAGGCCTGAGTCGCGGATGATCTGCTTGCCGAGCTCGGCGTTGGTGCCTTCCAGGCGCACCACCAGCGGCACGGTCAGGCCCACTTCCTTGACCGCAGCGACCACGCCCTCGGCCAAGAGGTCGCAGCGGGCGATGCCGCCGAAGATGTTCACCAGGATGCCTTTGACGTTCTCGTCGGCCATGATGATCTTGAAGGCCGCGGTGACCTTTTCCTGGGTGGCGCCGCCGCCCACGTCGAGGAAGTTGGCCGGCTCTGCGCCGTAGAGCTTGATGATGTCCATGGTGGCCATGGCCAGGCCCGCGCCGTTGACCATGCAGCCGATCTCGCCGTCGAGGGCGATGTAGGACAGGTCGTGCTTGGAGGCCTCGATCTCCTTGGGGTCTTCCTCGCTCTCGTCGCGCAGCGCAACGATATCCTTGTGGCGGAACAGGGCGTTGGAATCGAAGGACATCTTGGCGTCCAGCACGCGCAGCTGGTCGTCCGCCGTGACGATCAGCGGATTGACCTCCAGCAGGCTCATGTCCTTGGCGGTGAAGGCCGTATAGAGCTGGCCCAGCAGCTTGCCGGCCTGCTTGGCCAGATCGCCCTTGAGGCCCAGCGCGCTGGCCAGCATCAGCCCGTGGTGCGGCCAGACGCCGGTGACCGGGTCGATGGCGAAGGTGATGATCTTCTCCGGCGTCTCGTGGGCCACATCCTCGATGTTCATGCCGCCCTCGGTGGAGGCCACCACCGAGATCCGGCTGGTGTCGCGGTCGACCAGCAGGGAGAGGTAGAACTCCTTGGCTATCTGGGCGCCCTCCTCGATGTAGAGGCGGTTCACCTGCTTGCCCTTCGCGCCCGTCTGGTGCGTGACCAGCACGCGGCCCAGCATCTCGGCGGCGTTTACGCGGACCTCGTCCACCGACTTGACCACCCGGACCCCGCCCTTGGCGTCGGGGCCCAGGCCTTCGAACCTGCCCTTGCCGCGGCCACCGGCGTGGATCTGCGACTTCACCACGAAGACCGGACCCCCCAACTGCTCGGCGGCCTTGACGGCCTCGTCGACGGTGAAGGCCGCATGGCCGCGCGGGACCGCGACGCCGAACTCGGAGAGGACGGTCTTGGCTTGGTGTTCGTGGATATTCATGAGGCCTTTGAGGCGCGGGCTGGGAGACTTCGCCTCAGCGGCGAGTGAGGCGGCTTATAGGCGCCGCGCCCAGGGCTGGCAACCGGGGCAACCCGGTGGCCGAAGACCATGTTCCACCTGGTCCGGCCGGGGATGAAGGCGATGAACATGTCGGTGGCGGGCCGCGTCGTGGCGCTTGGCCCACATGACCCCAACCGGCAGGATGACCAGGGTCCAACCCGTGAACAGGTGGACCGGGGACCAGGCGCCGTTGTTGAGCTCGGTGATGAAGATCGAGGCGCCGACCACCAGGGCGGCCAGCGACACCCAGCGAACGGCCCCTGGCCATGGCCGTCAACGCCGCTGCGGCGGGCATGCCCAGAGCGAAACGTGGGCCCAAGCCCATGGCTCGGCGGGCGGGCGTTTGCGAAACAGCCGACATCCTTTATCTCCGACATGCAGGGCGTGGCGCTCCAAGGCCGCGCTTGATGGCGGGACCCTTGAGGACGGACGGATCAATGCGCGAGCGCGGATACGTCGGATGACGGCCAGGGTTCGTGATGCGTCAGGCGACGTCGTTAGCGCTTCGCGCACGGAGCCGATCACCCGCAGCGTGGTGGTCCGCACCTTGCTGGTCGCCACAGCCATCGGCGGCTTCCTGAGCTTCGTGGGCGCCTTCGGGTCCGCCGGCGTGCCGTTCTGGCCGCGCACTGCGATGATGGTGGCCGTGGGCTGGGCCGGCGCACTGCTGGGCATGTTCAGCTTCCGGCTCGCCTGTCGCATCCCGGCGCTGCGGCGTAGTCTGTGGCTGCAGGCCCTGGGCGGCGGCCTGATCATGGTGGCGCCCCAGGGCGTGGTGGTCTGGCTGCTGAGCAGCCTGCCCGACGGGCGGCTGATGTCGGCCCGCCACCTGCCGGGGCTGTTCCTGAACACCGCCGTGGTCTGTGTGGCCATGACCTTCCTGGCGGTGGCGCTGAGCCGCAACGCGGAGATGGCCACGACCTCCGCCGCGCCGGGACCGGCCAAGTTCCTGCAGCGCCTGCCCCTGAAGCTGCGGGGCGCCGAGGTGTGGGCCGTGGAGGCCGAGGACCACTACCTGCGCCTGCACACCTCAAAAGGGCAGGACCTGATCCTCATGCGGCTGGCCGATGCGGTGGCCGAGCTCGAGGGGATCGAGGGCGTGCAGGTGCATCGCTCCTGGTGGGTGGCCCGCGACGCCATCGCCGATGCCCGCCGGGGCGACGGGCGGGCGACCCTGACCCTGAAGGACGGAAGCGAGGTCCCGGTCAGCCGCACCTACGCGGGCGTCCTGCGGCAACGCGGCTGGATTTAGCCCGCCCCCCTGGCCAGCCATTGCTCGCGGCTCTGGCCCCAGGCGTCGATCACGCCTTGATAGGGCGCAGGCATATGCGCCGGCCGCAGGACCGTGGAGCCCAGCCGCCGCGCCACGGCCTGGGAGCCGGCGTTCTCCGGCTCGATGGTGTGGATCACCTCGGTCCAGTTCTGGGTCGCGAACGCCCAGTCGATACAGGCCGTCGCGCCCTCGGTGGCGTAGCCCTTGCCCCAGGCGTCGCGGATGAGCGCCCAGCCCACCTCGGTTCCGGGCCAGCCCTCCGGCTCCCAGGGGCCCATCCGGCCAATCCAGCGCCCCGACGCCTTCTCGATCACCGAGAACATGGAGAAACCGCGGACATGCCAGGCGCCCACCACCGAGCACATACCCCGCCAGGCGACCGGGCGCGGCTGGATGCCGCCGATATGGCGCATCACCTCCTCGTCGGCGGCGAACGCCGCCCAGGCCTCGAAGTCCTCCGCGCAGGGTCCGCGCAGGATGAGGCGATCTGTCTCAAGCTTGGGTATTGGATTCGTCACGATTTCGGCCTCTTCTGGGCGACGGGAGAGAGTTCGGGTGGGCTAACCTAGCTGCGGTTGCGGCCGGGCCAAACCTGCTCGCTGCGTCGAGGGGCCCGCTTTCTCAGGGACCGACATGGCGCACGACCAGACCGACGACTTCGCAGAGGCCCCATCTGGTGGCGCGCGCCGCATGGTGATCGCCGGCGTGGTCGGCGCCTGCGCCCTGGGCATGGGTCTGGGCCTGTGGGCGAGGCCCGCCCCGCACGAGCGCCGCATCGGCCCCGTTGCGGCCCCCATGGCGGCTGCGCGCGAGCCCGGGCAACGCCTGCAGATTATCCTCGACGATACCCCCGCCCCGCTGGGCGTCCCGCTGGACGTGCTGACCGCCGAGCCCGGCCGCGAGTTGCAGTTCGACCTGCCGGCGCCGGAACCCGCGCCCATCGAACCGGCCGCGCCGAAGCGCCCGCCCGTGGGGCTGATGCGGGTGGATGTGCCGGTGGCGCCGGAGCTGTTGCTGGCGCCGCCGCCAGAGCCGAAGCCTGTCCCCGTGGTCCGGGCCAGGCCCGAGCCCAAACCCGACAAGGTCAAAATCGCCAAAGCCAGGGCCGACCGCGACGAGGTCAGGACCGCCGCCAAGCCCAAGCGCAAGGCCAAGGATGAGGATGAGGTGCGGCTGGCCAGGGCCGACAAGCCCGCCAAGGCGCAGCCGGAGAAGGCCAGGGCGAAGGCCGACCGCAAGGACCGCAACGAGACCAAGCTCGCCAAGTCGGAGACGGGCTCCAAGGCCAGGGCCCGCGCGGAGAAGATTCGGCTGGCCAGGGCCGACGACCGCAAGCGCCGCGACGAGGACAGAGCTGAGGCCAAGAAGCGCACCCGGCTGGCCTCGGCGGTGCGCGCCGTGCGCAAGGCGCCCGGCAAGGTCAAGGCCGCGGTCGCCAAGGGGCCCAGCCACAAGACCCGCAAGACCGAGCTGGCTGAAGCCGGGCCTGAGAAGAAGGCCAAGGTCCGCAAGGCCAAGCGCCCGGTGACCGTGAAGCTGGCCAAGGCGGCGGCCAAGCTCGAGGCCAGATCGACCAAGGGCGCAGGACCCATACGCGTGGCGAAGCTCGACCGCTGCGCCGCCTCCGATGCCGGGGTGGCCCTGGTCTGCGGCAATCCCGAACTGGGCGCCGCCGACCGCCGGCTGCAGCGGGCCTACCGCGACGCCGAAGCCGCTGGCGTCCCCGCCTCGGCCCTGCAACGCCAGCAGCAGCGCTGGATCGCCGCCCGCTCCGCCGCCGCCCGCGAGGCGCCCTGGGCGGTGCGCGACGTCTACCAGGCCCGCATCGCCGAGTTGGACGATCTGACCCGGGACGCGCGTCAGGGCTACTAGCTTGGCATAGAGCGGCGCCGTTGCAACTGATGAGTCCGGCTGGCGGTTAGGTCCGGCGAGGGATCGTTGGAGAGACACCTGCGCCATGACCACCGAGCGTGAGCCCCTGTCGGGCGGCACCTACAACGGCTTCTCCGGCCCCGTCGGCCTGCGGATCGACCCGCCGCCGCCTGGCCGGGGCAACACGCGCAAGCTGCTGCTGGGGGGCATCGCCGGCGCCGTGGGGCTGGGCCTGGTGTTCGGCTTCCTGGCCCGTCCGGACTTCGGCGATGACGGCCGCGCGCGCGAGCCGATGAAGCCGGTCACCACCGCCAGCGACGGAACGCCCGGCCAGGTGGTGGACATCGAGATCAACGCCCCGCCGCCAGCGGTCGTCGCGCCTAGCGGCGCGCCCCTGGAAGTCCTGTCTCCGGAAATGGTCCGCGCCGCCCCACAGAACTTGCGCGTGGCGGGTCCTGCGCCGCCGGTTCCGGCCGCCCGGGCGCCGGTTCCCGTTCCCGCCGCGGCGCGCGAGGCCGTCTTCGCCGAGCGGCCCGAGCCGCGGATAGGGCCGACCCGCCCAAGCTTCGACTGCGACTATGCTCGCAGCCGCTCCGAGCAGCTGGTCTGCAGCGACAGCCAGCTCGCCCAGGCCGACCGGCGGTTGAACCGGGCCTACAACCGCGCCATCCGCGCCGGCGTGCCGCCCCGCGAACTGCGCGCCGAGCAGGACGACTGGCTGGCGATCCGCGAGGACGCTGCGCGACGCTCCCCCGACGCGGTGGCCGACGTCTACGAGCAGCGCATCCGGGAGCTCAATTCCCTCTCCTGGGACGACGACGAGGGCTAGCCCAGCATATCTTTGACGGTGTCGCGCTCGCCGACCAGCTCGTCGTTGGTCAGGGCGATCTTGCCCTTGGCGAAGTCGTCCATCTGGTGGCTTTCCACCACCTCGTAGCCGGTGCTCGTGCTCCTCACCGGCATGCCGGCCCAGACCCCTTCGGCGAACCCGTAGCGGCCCTCGCTGTTCACGGCCACGGAGTGGACCGCGCCGGGCGTGGTGAGGTCACGGACATGGTCGATCAGGGCGTTGGCCGCTGAGGCCGCCGAGCTCTGGCCACGGGCCTCGATGATCGCCGCGCCGCGCTTGCCCACCGCCGGCAGGTACTCGGTCTCGAGCCAGGCCTGGTCGCCGATCACCTTGGACGCGGGCTGTCCGCCGATGGTGGCGTGGGTGAAGTCGGCGAACATGGTCGGCGAGTGGTTGCCGTAGATGTAGAGGTCGGAGACCTGGTTGATCGCGACGCCGGCCTTCCTGGCGAGCTGGGCGCGGCCGCGGTTCTGATCCAGCCGCACCATGGCGGTGAACCGGTCAGGCGTCAGGCGCCGGGCCTGGCTGGCGGCGATCATGCAGTTGGTGTTGCAGGGGTTTCCGACCACCGCCACCCGGGCGTCGGCGGCGGCCACGGCGTCAATGGCCTTGCCCTGGGCGACGAATATCCTGCCGTTGTCCTTCAGGAGGTCGGCGCGCTCCATCCCCGGTCCCCGGGGCTTGGAGCCGACCAGCAGGCACCAGTTGGCGTCCTTGAAGGCGACGTTGGCGTCGTCGGTGAGCACCATGTCGTTGAGCAACGGGAAGGCGCAGTCCTCCAGCTCCATGGCCACGCCCTTCAGCGCTTTCTGCGGACCCTCAACTGGGATCTCCAGGAGCTGCAGGATGACCGGCTGGTCCTTGCCCAGCATCTCGCCCGAGGCGATGCGGAACAGGAGCGCATAGCCGATGTTGCCGGCGGCGCCGGTGACCGCCACGCGGATCGGCTGCTTCGTGATCATGGTGGTGCTCCGGTTGCTGGCGGGTGCGTAGCGCAATTGGCGCCCGCCCGGCAATGGCCGCCCTTCCCGACCGGGGCGGGGGCGTGCACAAGCTTGGTGCATGGCCTTCGTCGACCCCGCCTTCCAGGACGCCTCCGAGGCGCTTGGCGACCTCGCCCTTTCGCACGTGCGGCTGCAGGGCGACGCGCGATTTCCCTGGCTGATCCTGATCCCCCGCGTGGCCGGCGCGCGGGAGCTTGAGGACCTAGCGGCGGGGGAACGCGAGGTGCTGCTGGAGGAAATCGTCACCGCGGGACGCGCGGCCCGCGCCGTCGGCGAGGCGCTGGGCCGTCCGACGCCGAAGCTCAACGTCGGCCAGCTCGGCAACCTGACGCCGCAACTGCACGTCCATGTGGTGGGTCGCCGCCCGGACGATGCGGCCTGGCCTGGGCCGGTCTGGGGCTTCGGCGCGCCTGAACCCTACCCCGCCGAGGATCTCGCCGTGGCGATCCGCGAGGCCCGGCGCGCGCTGGGCCTCTAGTTCTTGCGCCTCAGCGTCACGGTGCGCCGTGCGCCGGCTTCCTGGAGCTCGCCGGTCCAGCGGCCGTCGTAGCCGGCGCGCAGGGTCGCCGTGGCGGTCGCGGCGCCGGAGGCGGTGAAGCGCAGGGTCAGTTCCGCGCCGACGCTCTGGGCGGGGTCGACAAATCCCGAGGCGCCGATGGCGCCGGGCCGGCGCAGGTCGCGCCAGGCGCCTTCCACCAATCCTCCGCCGCGGTCGATCAGGACCAGGGCGTAGAGGTCTGCGCCCTCCCGAGCGGCCAGGGTCCAGCCGCCGTCGAGAGGGCCCTGGAACCCTTGCGTCGAGGCGAAGGACGAGCGGATGCGGCTCTCATAGGCCAGGTCGCCGACGGTGGCGGGGGCCTCGGGGCTCTTGCCCAACTCGTCGATGTTCACCGGGGCGGTCAGCCGGGGCCGCACCACCTGTGGCACGTAGGGCTGGGGGCTGGCGGGCAGGGGGACCAGGTACGGTTCCGGCTCCGGCGGGCCGGGGGGCTGAGAGGCGGTGTCCGGCTCTTCGAGCTCTGGCGTCGGCTGGCTCGGGCGGTTGAGCAGGTCGCCGATCGGGTCGGCGGGCGCCGGCTGCGCGCCAGCGGACGCAGCCATCAGGGCAGCGCAGAAACCCAGGCAGGCGGCGCGGACGGACCTCATCAGGAATTCAGACCTCATCGGCGGTTACGGCCTCGACGATGGCGATCTGCCGGCGCGCCTCAGCCAGGTGCAACCGCTCCACCATGCGCCCCGCAACCTGAACAACGCCCTTGCCGGCGTTTTCGATCAAATCGAAGGCCGCGACCACGGTTCGCGCCCAGGCCACGGCTTGGGCGTCGGGGGTGAACGCGCGGTTGGCCGCGGGAATCTGGCTGGGGTGGATCAGGGTCTTGCCGTCGAAGCCGAACTCCGCGCCCTGGGCGCACTGGCGCGCCAGGCCCTCGGCGTCGGTGATCTCGTTGAACACGCCGTCAAGGACCGCCAGGCCGTGGGCGCGGGCGGCCATCACGCTGAGCGACAGCGCGGCGGCCAGCGGAGCGCGCTCCACCCCCGGACGGCAGCGCATCTCCTTGGCCAGGTCATTGGATCCGATCACCCAGGCATCCACCCGGTTGGCCGCCGAGGCCGCGCCGATCGCATCCAGGGCGAAGATCGCCGCGCAGGTCTCGATCATCGCCCAGAGCCGCGTCTGGCCGCCCAGCGCCGCGGCATAGGCCGGCAGGTCGTCCGCCGAGGCGATCTTGGGGACCAGGACCGCGGCGGCCCCGGCCACCCTCGCTGCGGCGAGATCCTCAGCCCCCCAGGGCGTATCGAGGCCGTTCACCCGGATCACCACCTCGCGTGGACCAAACCCGCCGGCCTGGACCGCCGCCAGGGCCTGGGTCCGGGCCTGGACCTTGGCGTCGGGCGCCACGGCGTCCTCCAGGTCGAGGATCACCGCGTCGCAGGCGAGCCCGCGCGCCTTGTCGATCGCCCGCTCATTGGACGCCGGCAGATAAAGCACGCTTCGGCGGGGGCGATCGGCGGTCATCGGGGCTCGTCAGTGGCTTCGCGCATGGCGGAGCGTCAAATCTAAGGGGTAGAGTGGGCTCATGACCACACCCACCCTCCGCTACGACGCCGGCGCCCGCAATGTGCTGGGCGGCGAACTGGCGGCCTGCTCCACGTCGCCGATGACCGGCTTCTTCCGCAACGGCTGCTGTGAGACCGGCCCGCACGACGTGGGGATGCACACAGTCTGCGCGGTGATGACCGCCGAATTCCTGGCCTTCTCCAAAGCCGCGGGCAACGACCTGTCGACGCCCCGGCCCGAGGCGGAGTTCGCGGGCCTCAAGCCCGGCGACCGCTGGTGCCTGTGCGCGCCGCGCTGGAAGGAGGCGCTGGACGCCGGCGCCGCACCCAAGCTGGTGCTGGAAGCCACCCACGAGGAGACCCTGGCCATCGCGCCACTGGGCGTCCTGAAGGACCACGCAGCGACCTAGAGCGGGTATTCCACCTCGAGCCGGTAGTGGGCGCGCTCCTTGCCGAGGAAGCTGGAATAGAGGCCAAACCGGTCCACCCGGATCGGCGGGGACTTCAGGAGGTTGTTGGCCTGGATCCAGTGGGCCACGGCGACCGGGTCGGCGCCGCGCAGATAGGCCAGGGTGACGTGCGGGCGCCAGTGGCGCAGGTCCGGCTTCAGGCCCACGCGGCGGCCCGCCATCTCGCAGGCCCGGGCTAGCTGGCGCAGCGCCGGGTTCTCGGCCACACCGGCCCACACCGCGTTGACGCCGCTGTCGTCGGCGAACGACCCCGCGCCTTGCAGCACCATGTCAAAGGGCCCGCCGCCGACCGTGGTCAGCTCGGCGTCGAGGTCGCGGGCGATGTCCTCGGGCGACTCGCCATAGAACCTGAGCGTCACGTGCAGGGCGTCCAGCGGCCGCCAGCGGGCGCCCGCCAGCCCGTCTTGCCGCCGGGCCAGGGCCTGGCCGATCTCGTCAGGAAGGGGGAGGGCGGCGAACAGGCGGACCATGACCCTGTTCTAACCCGACAAAAGCCCGGCGCGCCACGCGGGCCGGGGTGGGTTTCGCCACAACAACCCTTTGCCCGGTATGGCCTTGCGTGAACCGGGCCGGACCCCGATATTGAGCCCTGCGCCCACTGGGGGCGTTTGAAACAAGGCTTTGCCTCTCATGAGCGACCTAAACCGCGACTATTCGCGCGCGATCCCCACGGATCGCGCCGACATGTCGGTGGACGCGGGCCTGCGCAGCTTCATGCTCGGCGTCTACAACAAGGTGGCGCTGGGCCTAGTGGTCTCCGCCGGCCTCGCCTACCTCACCGGCCAGTTCGGGCCGGTCCAGGCGCTGCTCTACAACGTCATCGACGGCCGGCTGGTGGGCTTCAAGGCGCTAGGCTACGTCGTGGCCTTCGGCCCCCTGGCGGTGATGATGTTTGGCATGTTCGGCATGAAGAACGCCACGCCGCGCACCTCCGGCATCTTCTACTGGACCATCGTCGCCCTTATCGGCGCGAGCCTGGGCGCGATCACCCTGGTCTATACCGGCGCCTCGATCGCCTCGACCTTCCTGATCACGGCGGCCGCCTTTGGCGCGCTCAGCCTGTTTGGCTACTCCACGAAGCGGGACCTGACCGGGTTCGGCAGCTTCCTGATGGTCGGCCTGATCGGCCTGATCCTGGCCTCGGTGGTGAACATCTTCCTGCAGAACTCGATGCTGAACTTCATGGTCAGCGTCCTGGGGGTGTTCATCTTCGCGGGCCTGATCGCCTATGATACCCAGCGCCTGAAGACCCAGTACTACCAGCTAGGCGGCGACCAGGCGGCCATGGGCGTGGCCACCAACTACGGCGCGCTGAGCCTCTACATCAACTTCATCAATCTCTTCCAGATCCTGCTGAGCCTGTTCGGCAACCGCCGCTAAGCGGAAGAAACATCTGATCGACGAAGAGCCCCGGCGGGCGACCGCCGGGGTTTTGTCGTTTCCTCCCGCGCGAAGCGGGCAGGGGGGAGACCGGGCGCGGAACTTGCGGCCGCCCCTTCCACAACCCGCTCTTCGGCGGGCGGCCCGCCTTCCCCGTAAAACGGGGCCGGAAAGGATGCTAGTCGACGACCTTGAACCGGCCGCGGTCAAAGAAACGCAGCACCTGCTCCAGCTCGTGGCCGCGGCGCAGGATCATGCCGCCATGGCCGACCACCGCCCAGGCGCCCTGGCGCTTGGCCAGGCTGGGGCGTTTCTCGACGCGATAGAGGGGGGACTCAGAGGCGCGCTGAAACACCGAGAACACCGCGGCGTCGGCCAGGCCGTCGATGGCGTAATCGCGCCACTCACCGGCGGCCACCATCCGTCCGTAGAGGTTCAACAGCCGCACGAGCTCGCGCCTGTCGAAGAAGACGCTGGCCTGACGCGGCGACGCGTAGGACGGATCGAATGCCATCGACGTCGAGCCTGACTGAAAATTCTGCGTCGGACCACCCGAAATAGCCGGAGCGCCTGGAGAGGCTAGCGCCGCGAAATGACCTTATTTCGGTCCCCCCGCCGCCTGATCGCGTGCCGATATTGCAAGCGTCGGTTGGTCGGAACCTCGGTCCCGGATCCTGAACAGCCCCCCCAGCCCCCCTGGATCGGCGGACTGGCCAGCCGACGCCTTAAGTCCCCAGACGTAAGCCCGCGCGGTCCTCTCCAGCCGCGCGGGTTTGCATTTGGGGTTTTGTCATCGGGGACTGGATCGGCGTCAGGAGTCCGGCTGGCCCACGGCCAGGACCCGGCCGCCATTGGGCGCCTGCAGGATCAGCACGCTCTTCAGCCCCTCCTCCTGCGACGTCGTCATTCGGTAGGCGGTGGGCCGGCCGCGCCAGGCGCCAAGGCGCTTGACCTCACGCACCACGTTCTTCTGACTGATGATCTGGCCGCGATTATCGCCGCTCTTGACCGCCACCTCCTGGTCGCGAGGGTCGTAGCGGATCAGCCAGACCTCGGCGCCGCCCCGGGGAACCCGGCCCGAGCCCACATCCACGCGGCGCGGATTGACGAAGCGGATGTCCGGCGGATTGCGCTGCGCTGCGGCGGCGTCGCGCACGAGTTTCTCCACCTCGGCGGTGCGCAGACCTGCCGCCTGGCCGCCCCCGTCCACCACCACCTGAGGCGTGTAGGGCTCGCGCAGTTCCAGGCGGGCGACATAGGCCTTCTGGCGGTCGGCGAATTCCGGCTTGGCGAAGGTGTCGGCCCAGCCGAGGTAGTCCCAGTAATCCACAGGGAAGGTCAGGGCGAGCACGCCAGGGCGCTCGGCCAGCTTACCGATATAGCTGTTGGCCTCCCCACAGGAGGCGCAACCCTGGGCCGTGAAGAGTTCGACCACCACGGGCGGCTTGGCCGCCAGGGCGGCGGCCGGCCAGGCGAGCAGTATCAGGCTGAAAAGCGCGGCTTTCCGCATCGGGGCGACTTAAGCGGAGAACGCGGCCCTGTAAATTACAACAAGGCGTGAGGGGTCAGAGGACCGGGTTCGTGGCAGGGCCCGCGCACGGTCGCGCGCGGGCCCGCTGGTCACAGGTTCAGGCGTCGACGGGCGTTGGGCGGGCCAGGTTGCGCAGCACATAGTTCAGCACGCCGCCGTTCTTGAAGTACTCCAATTCGGTGGGCGTATCGATGCGGCAACGGACCGGGAAGCGGGCGATGCGGCCGTCCGACGGGCGGTACATCTCCACGATCAGCTGTTTGCGGGGCGTGACCTCGGTGAGGCCGCGGATGGTGACGATCTCCTCTCCGGTGAGATTGAGCTTGTGCCAGCCTTCCTGCAGGAACTGCAGCGGCAGCACGCCCATGCCCACCAGGTTCGAGCGGTGGATGCGCTCGAAGCTCTCGGCCACCACGGCGCGGACGCCCAGGAGCTTGGTGCCCTTGGCCGCCCAGTCGCGGGACGAGCCGGTGCCGTATTCCTTGCCAGCGAACACCACCAGCGAGCGGCCTTCCGACTGGTAGCGCATGGCCGCGTCGTAGATCGACATCACGTCGCCGGACGGGAAGTGCTTGGTCACCCCGCCCTCGATGTCCGGGGTGATGCGGTTGCGGATCCGGATGTTGGCGAAGGTGCCGCGCATCATGATCTCGTGGTTGCCGCGGCGGGCGCCGTACTGGTTGAACTCCGTGGTCGGAACCTGGCGTTCACGCAGATAGACGCCAGCCGGCGAGGTCGCCTTGATCGAACCGGCCGGCGAGATGTGGTCGGTGGTGATCGAGTCGCCGAACACCGACAGGACCCGGGCCTCGACGATGTCGGTGACGGGCGCCGGCTCCATCTTGATATCCCGGAAATAGGGCGGGTTCTGCACATAGGTGGAGCCCATGTCCCAGGCGTAGGTCTGGCCGCCGGCCACCTTGATGCCCTGCCAGTTCTTGTCGCCCTTGAAGACGTCGGAATAGCGGGTGGCGAACATCTTCTGCGTCACGTGTTTGCGCTGCAGGGTCGCGACCTCTTCCGAGG
>NZ_JBKJTG010000176.1:0-3592 GCF_046590535.1 Phenylobacterium sp.
CCTGCGGATCGGTTATCAACACCGCGGGTTCGGCGTCCTTGAGGAAGACGTCCACCTCGGCGGGGGTGTAGGCGGCGTTGAGCGGCAGGAACACGGCGCCGGCCTTCAGCACGCCGAGGTAGATCATGATCGCCTGCGGGCTCTTCTGGGCCTGCAAGGCGACGCGGTCGCCGGGCGTCACGCCGTCCGCGATCAAGCGCGCCGCCACCCGGCCCGCCGCGTCCTCCAGGGCGCCGTAGCTGATCCGGGTCTTGTCGCTGAGCAGAAAGCAGGGGCGGGCGCGGTCGGCCGGAAAGCGGCTGGCCAGGAGGTCGTAGAGGTTGCCCATCCCGACCCTCTAGCCCGTGTTCCGCAGGCCGGCGGCGACGCCGTTGATGGTCAGGTGGATGCCGGCGCGCACGTCGGCCTCGTCGTCACCCCGGCGCCGGCGGCGGATCAGCTCGATCTGCAGGTGGTTCAGGGGATCGATGTAGGGCAGCCGCGAGCGGATCACGGCGGCGAGGTCAGGGTTGTTCTCCAAGAGGCCGCCCTGCCCGGTGATCGCCAACAAGGCCTCCAGGGTGCGGTCCCACTCGGCGCGGATCTCGCCGAACACATGGTCGGCCAGGGCGCGGTCCTCCACCAGTCCGGCGTAGCGCCCGGCGATGGCCATGTCGCCTTTGGCCAGCACCATCTCCATGTTGGCGAGCGTCGAGGAGAAGAAGGGCCAGGTTTCATGAAGCTCGCGGAGCTGTTCGATCGGCACGCCGGCCCTGGCCACCGCCGAGCCGAAGCCGTACCAGCCGGGCAGCATGGTCCGGGACTGCGACCAGGAGAACACCCACGGGATGGCTCGCAGGCTCTCGATGCTGCGGGTGGTCTGGCGTGAGGTCGGGCGGCTGCCGATGTTCAGGTCGGCGATCTCGGTGATCGGCGTGGCGCCATAGAAATAGTCCACGAAGCCCGGGGTCTCGTAGACCAGGGCCCGATAGGCGCCCATGGACTGGCGGGCCAGGGCGTCCATGGCCTGGGCGTGGGGCGCCGGCAGCTCGGCCTGGGCGGGCTTGCGCAGGGAGGCCAGCACCACGCCCGCGGCCAGGGTCTCCAGGCTCTGGCGAGCCAGTTCAGGGTCGGCGTACTTGTTGGCCACCACCTCGCCCTGTTCGGTGATGCGGATACGCCCGCCGATGGTGCCCGGCGGCTGGGCCAGCAGGGCCTCGAAGCTGGAGCCGCCGCCCCGGCCCACAGCGCCGCCGCGGCCGTGGAAAAGCTGCAGGCGCAGGCCGGCCTCCCGCACCACCCGGGCCAGGGCCAGCGAGCCCTGGAAGAGCTCCCAGGTGGAGGTCAGGTAGCTGCCGTCCTTGTTGCTATCCGAATAGCCGATCATCACTTCCTGGATGCCCACCGGCTCCACCAGCTTGCGGATCAGCGGCAGGGCCAGGTAGTCGCGCATGATCGCAGGCGCCGCGCGCAGATCAGCGATGGTCTCGAACAGCGGCTCGGCGAACACCTGGGTGCGCGGGGCGTCGCCCGGGGTGAACAGGCCCACCTCCTTGAGCAGCAGATAGATCTCCAGGAGGTCGGAGATCGACTGGGTGTTGGAGACGATGTGGGCGCGGATGGAGTCGCGGCCGTAGCGCTGCTTGAGGTCCGCCGCCGCTGTCAGCACGGCGTGCTCGCGGCGGGTCTCCTCGCTGTAGTCGGCGTAGGGCGAGTGCAGCAGCCGGCCGTGGGCCAGTTCGGCCAGCAGCAGGTCGCAGCGGGCCGCCTCGTCCAGGTCCGCATAGCCCGGGCAGACGCCGGCCACCTTCAACAGTTCCCCGACGACCCGCTCATGCACGGCCGAGTTCTGCCGCAGGTCCAGCCGGGCGAGATGAAAGCCGAAGATTTCCACCGCGCGGATCAGGTCGGGCAAGGGGCCCTGGGCGAAGGCCGGGCCGTGCCGGGTGAGCAGGGAGTCCAGGACGGTCTGCAGGTCGGTACGTAGGGCGTCGGGGCCATCGTAGGGCTCGGCCGGGCCGGCCGCGGGCCGGGCGGGCGGCTCGCCGGTGAGCTGCGGGTAGGCCGCGGCGAGGCGGGCGTAGATGCCGGAGAGCGCCCGACGATAGGGCTCGTCCGCCCGTTGGGCGGAGGCGTCCGGCGAGGCGTCGGCCAGGGCCTGCAGTTGCGGCGTCACCCCTGCCAGTCCCGCGGAGATCGACAGCTCGGCGCCCAGCAGGTGGATCTGGTCGAGGTAGAGCCGCAGCGCCGCCCGCGACTGCCGGGCCATGGCCTGGCGCATCACCGCCTCGGTGACGAAGGGATTGCCGTCGCGGTCGCCGCCCACCCAGGAGCCGACCCGCAGGAACGACGGCAGGTGCGCGGGCCAGCCCAGCACCTCCAGCCAGTGGGCGTAGAGCGCCGGCAGGCCGGTGAGGAAGCTGCGCTCGAAGTAGGACACCGCGTTGTCGATCTCGTCGCCGACGCCCAGCTTGACGTTGCGCAGCAGGCGGGTGCGCCAGAAGATCGACACCTGCCGCACCAGCTCGCGCTCCACGGCCGCGCGTTCAGGGTCGGTGCGGGCAGTGTCCAGGGCGTCCAGGTCGTCGGCGATGGCGCCCTGGCGGTCCAGCACGCTCTTGCGGCGCACCTCGCTGGGGTGGGCGGTGATCACTGGCGCCACCAGGGCTTCGTCCAGCAGGGCCAGCACCGCCGCTACGCCGACGCCTTCCGACTTCAGCGCGCGGAGGGCGCCGGCCAGGGTGTCGGGCCGCGCGTCGCCGTCCCGGCCACGACTGCGCTGGATCTGGTCCTCGGCAATGTTGGTGATCTGCAGGAAGCAGGCGAACGAATGGGCGAAGCGCACGGTCTCCGGCAGGCTCAGCCCGCCAAGCCGCTCGGCCATGAGCTGCGCCGCCGCGGGCGTGCCCTCGCGATGGAAGGCCACCGAGGCCTGGCGGATCTCTTCGATCTGGCTGAACACCGCCTCCCCGTCCTCGGCGCGGATCACGTCGCCCAGCACCTTGCCCAGGATCCGGACGGTGGCGCGAAGCTGGTCGGGCAGGGAGGGGCTCATGGGTGAGACCAAAGCCGCAAAGGCCGCGCGCGTCATCTGGTTTCCCAAGACGGCAGCGGCGATAGTCCCGCGCATGAGCCCCGCCGACGCCCTGGACCGCATCGCCCGCTACGACGCACGGCTGCAGGCCTTCGTGCGGGTGTTCGATCCGCCGCTGGGCGATGGCGGCGGCCCCGTAGTGGCGGTGAAGGATCTGATGGACATCGCCGGCGTGCCCACGGGCGGCGGCGCGCGCGTGCCACTGGACGCCAATCCAGCTGGCCATGCGGTGGTGGTGCAAAAACTGCTGGACGCAGGCTACGTGGTGGTCGGCAAGACCCACACGGTGGAGCTGGCGTTCGGCGGCTGGGGGACCAACCGGGCGGTGGGCGCCCCGTGGAACCCCTGGGACGCGAAGATCCATCGGGCGCCGGGCGGCTCCTCCAGCGGCTCGGCGGTGGCGGTGGCGGCGGGGCTCTGCGACGTGGCCCTGGGCAGCGACACCGGCGGCTCGGTGCGCATCCCGGCCGCGGTGTGCGGCGTGGTCGGTCTGAAGCCGGGCCGGGGTCTCGTCAGCCT
>NZ_JBKJTG010000219.1:0-3173 GCF_046590535.1 Phenylobacterium sp.
GTTCGCCCGGGACATAGAGGCTCTGGGCGTCGCCGCGCGCGCCCGCACCGTTGAACGTTTCGCCTGGAACCGCGTCTTCGAAGACCTCAGCTCCGTCTATGCCGAGGTCAGCGGCGAGGCGGCCTTCGCCCAGCCGGGCGAGGTGAAGACGCATTGACGGCTCGACAGCCGCCGCGCCGCCCGCCAGTCTGCCGTGAAACGGGGATTTGAGATCATGAAACGCCTCATGCTCGCGGCCGCGCTGTCGCTGCTGGCCGCCGGGTCGGCCATGGCCCAGACCGTCGTTCTGGTCCGCCATGCCGAGAAGGCCGACGCCAGCGCCGATCCGCTCCTGTCCGAGGCGGGCCAGGTCCGCGCCGCCGCCCTCGCGGCCGCCCTTGTCGACGCCCACCCGGGCCACGTCTTCACCAGCCCTCTGCAACGTACCCGACTGACCGCGACTCCGACGGCCGAATTCCACTCGGTGACGATCGAGCCGATCGGTTTCGACGGCGGGACCCCGGCCCACGTCGCCGCCGTCGCCGCCCGGGTCCGCGCCCTGCCGGCCGAGGCCGTCGTTCTTGTGGTCGGACACAGCAACACCATTCCCCTGATCGCGCGGGCGCTGGGCTACACAGCCGCGGCGGACATGGCGGATTGCGAGTACGACCGGCTGACGGTGCTGGATCTCAATGGGGATCACACCGCCGCCGTCGTCGGCCGCTACGGGGCGCCGTCGGCCTGCGAGTAGAATATATCCGGGTAATATTGACGATGTCGTTTCGTCCGGGTAAATCGTGGCTGTTCGGCATGGGCAGGCCATGCGCGGCGCCGGGCGACTCCAGATGCAGCAGGACCTGACCCAAGGCTCTATCACCAAACAGCTGATCGGCATGGCGGCTTTCATCGGCCTGGGCCTGTTATTCCAGACGCTCTATTTCCTGATTGACCTGTATTTCGTCGGCTCGGTGGGCCCAGACGCCCTCGCCGGCGTCGGCTTGGCGGGGGTGGTCTTCTTTCTGGTCATGGCGGCGGCCCAGATGGTCGCCGTGGGCTCGCTCTCGCTGATCGCCCGAGGCATCGGCGGCAAGGATTTCGGCCAGGTGGAGGGCGTTTACCGCCAGTCGATGCTGTTGTCGGCGGGCCTGTTCATCCTCACCCTGGTGCTCGGTTACGGGTTTGGCGGACTGGCGATTGACGCGCTCGCCGCCGATCCCGCCACGGCCAGTCAGGGCAGGGCCTATCTGCACGGCTTCCTGCCCGCGCTCGCTCTGATGTTTCCCACCGGGGCTATGGGGGCGGCCCTGCGGGCGGCCGGTGTCGTGAGGCCGACCATGTTGATCCAGACCGGCACTGTCCTGCTGAACGCCGTCCTCGCGCCCGTCCTGATCGCCGGCTGGGGTTCGGGCGTACCTCTCGGCGCCTTCGGGGCCGGTCTGGCCAGTTCGGCCGCCGCCGGAGCTGGGTTCCTTGGGTCCGTCTGGCTGTTCGGGCGGGTGCAAACCCTGATGTCGGCGCCATTGCGACTCGACCGGCCCAGCCCTGCCATCCTTTCCCGGATCGTCGGCATTGGCCTGCCGTCGGCGGTCGAATTCCTGCTCATGTTCGTGACCATGGGCGTGGTCTATTCCGTCATCCGCAATTTCGGCAGCGAGGCCCAGGCCGGGTTTGGGGTCGGCTCGCGGGTCATGCAGGCGGTCTTCCTGCCAGCGATGGCCATCTCCTTCGCCGTCGCCCCGGTCGCCGGCCAGAATTTCGGCGCGGGCCTGCCCGACCGGGTGCGCCGCGCGGTGCGCGACGCCGCACTGATGAGTTCGGCCTTGATGGCCTGCCTGACAGCCCTTTGCCTGTGGAAGGCGGACCTGCTGGTGGCCCCCTTTGCGCCCGACCCGGCGGTGGCCGAGGTCGCGGCGACCTATCTGCGCATCGTCTCGTTGAATTTCATCGGCACCGGCCTGATCTTCACGGCCTCGGGGGCCTTCCAGGCGCTCGGCGACACCCGCCCGGCCCTGGTCGGCGGCCTGCTGCGCCTGATCGTTTTCACTTCAGCCGCCTTCTGGCTCTCGGCCCAACCATGGGCCAGGCTCGAACACCTGTGGTGGACCTCGGCCGCCTCGGCCCTGTTGCAGGCCGCCGTGGCCCTGCTGTTCCTCAGAGATCAGCTGAAGCGGAAACTGGGGGGGCTGGCCCCGCGGGCGGCGATCGGGGAGGCTGCGGGCGGTTAGTCGTTCACGCTTGTACGGCCCAGTATGGTGTCCAGTTCCGCCTCGACAGTGGTCATGAAAGCGTCAGGCATCCGCCCAAGCGGCTCCATCCGATCAATGTCCACGGTGGCTATCTTGCTCGTCCGGATCAGTGATGGTGCAGGAAGACCCGCCTCGGCGTGATGTCTGCCCAGCGCAACGTCGCCCGACCAACGTCGGTGGTCCGCGCTCGTGATCATCAGGACCCAGTGCAGGCGATCGCTATCGCCGATCGGCTGATCCGTTACCACCAAAGCTGGACGCCGCTGCCGAACGTCCCGATCCGTGTAAGGGAAGGGGACTTTGACGACGTCGCCCTTCCTAAAGGTCGGCATAGGCTTGGCGGTCGGCTTCGCTGTCCCACTCAAGGAAGGTGGCGAATGGATCGTCTTGAACGGTCGTTCGCGCCTTGGTCAGGGTTACCCGACCGTCGCGGATGTCATAGGCCAGTTCGTCGCCTTCGCGCAGACCCAACGCATTGCGCACGGCTTGCGGAACGGTGGTCTGGGACTTGCTGCTGATGCGACTCGTGATCATGCGGTAAGGATATTCCTTACCGGCTACACGTCAAGATCGGCCCCCGCGAACTGGGCGTTGTCCTGGATGAACTGGAACCGGGCCTCGGCCTTCTTGCCCATCAGCCGTTCGACCAGGTCCTCGATCTCCTCTTCCGAGGCTGGCACCGTGACCCGCGCCAGCGTGCGCTTCTTCGGGTCCATGGTGGTCTCCTTGAGCTGCGAGGCCATCATCTCGCCCAGGCCCTTGAAGCGACCGATTTCGGTCTTCTTGCCCTTGAACACGGTGGCCAGAAGCTCGTCGCGGTGGGCCTCGTCGCGGGCGTATTCGCTCAGGGGGCCCGCGCTGATCCGGTAGAGCGGGGGCAGGGCCATGAACAGCCGGCCCTGACGGATCGTCTCGGGCATCGATCGGTAGAAGAAGGTGATCAGCAGC
>NZ_JBKJTG010000112.1:0-6927 GCF_046590535.1 Phenylobacterium sp.
CAGGGCACCGCGTCGCTCGGCGTCGGCGGTTCGATCCCGGTCAGCAGCACCACGGCGACCGGCCAGTACCTCGGCTCGTTCAACGTCACCGTCCAATACAACTGAGCAGCGCGGGCCTGCGCCCGCCGCCTCTGCGACCTACCGAAGGCGGGCCTGTCACAAGGCCCGCCTTTCGTTTGCGCGGGCTGCGGGCGCTGAGCCGTCCTGCCGCATACTGAACTCCCGTCTGGCGCCCGGCGGCGATCAGCGTCAGCCCCCAATAGATGTTCCGGTTCCCTCGTCTATTACCAAAAGCACAGCTGTCCTGTTTCGCCGCTCGTCCATGTCGCCAGATATAGTTACGTCGCCTTTCCGACATTGTCTGGAGGCGCCGAAAGACCAGAGTCCCATAGGGGCCATTCAGTAATTTTCTCACTTTTGCACGTTCTTTTGCCGCGAGTGTCGTGTTCTCGACAGTCTTTGCCGTCTCGCATCGATAACTTGAAACGCAAGCCGCGTGGCGGCGTCTCGAAACCCCGATGCAAAGGCCCTCCACCGCGTTGCAAAACCGCCTGCTCGTATCGCTCCCGGCCGAGGATTACGGGCTCATCTCGCCGCATCTGACGCAGGTCGACCTGGAACGGGGTCGGCTTCTGTATGACCCGGGCGATTCCATCGACACCGTCTATTTCCCCCACGACGGCGTCATCTCCCTGATGACCTTGATGGAGAGCGGCGCGGCCATCGAGAGCGCCACCATTGGCCCCGAGGGTGCGCTGGGCCTGACCGCCGCAGTCTCCCCGCGGCAATCGCTGTCGCGGGCGATAGTGCAGACCCCGCTGAAGGCCGCCAGGATCGGAGCCGCTCAGCTACACGAGACCTGGGAGAAGAGCCCGCGCCTCCGCCAGCTGGTTGACCGCCACAACGAGGCCCTGTTCGGCCACGCCATCCAGTCCGTAGCCTGCAACGCCCTACATTCGGTGGAGGCCCGGTTCTGCCGCTGGCTGCTCACCTGCCACGACCGGATCTCGTCGGACACCTTGGCGCTGACCCAGGAGTTCCTGGCCGACATGCTGGGGGTGCAGCGCACCACGGTGACCGCGGTCGCGCGCTCGCTGCAGGAGAAGGGCGTGATCCGCTATCGCCGCGGAGTGGTCGACATCATTGACCGGCCCGGCCTCGAGGCCCTGGCCTGCGAGTGCTACGGCGTCATTCACCGCACCTACGAACGCCTGCTGCCGAAAATCAACTAGTCGCCGCGCCGTTCGGCGTAGGCCCGCGCAATATCGGCGATGACCGAGGTCCAGTCCCCCATGGCCGGCTGCCGGAACAGGCGCAGCGACGGATACCAGGGCGTCGTGCGCCCCTCGGTCAGCCAGCGCCAGTCGGTGCGGAACCAGGGCAGCATCAGCCAGCACTCCTTGCCCAGCGCCCCCGCGAGGTGGGCCATGGCGGTGTCGACGGTGACCACCAGGTCGAGTTGCTCCACCACCGCGGCCAGGTCGGCGAAATCTCCCAGGGGAGTCTGCAGGTCAAGGAGCGGCGCCCCGGCCGCCTCAAGCGGCGCCAGCAGGTCGCGGGACGGCAGCGAGCGGTGGTGGTCGTTGCCGTGCGTCGCGCTGCCCCGCCAGACCACACCCACCGATCCTGGCGGTGCGAAGCCGGCCCAGCGGGCGCGGCGGTCGTCGGGAGCGGCGAGATAGGGCGACTGCGGCAGGCTCTGAGCGGTGAAGCCCAGGCGATGGGGGATGGACAGGGGAAGGGTCCAGTAGTCCGGCGCTGGCAGCGTTAGTTCATCGCTGAAGGGGTGGATGGCGACAGCCAGGTCCTGGAACAGGCTGGCCAGTTCCGGCGCGCAGACCATGCTCACCTCAGCGCCCATGGCCTTTAGGACCGGTATGAAGCGGGCGAACTGGATCTGGTCGCCGAACCCCTGCTCGCGCCAGACCAGCAGCGCCTTGCCGGCCAGGGGCTCGCCTTGCCATTCCGGCAGGTCGAGGCGGGTGGCGTGCTGGCCCGGGACGTCTTTGCGAAACTCATAAAGGGGCCAGCCGCGCGCGAAGTCGCCGCGCTCGAGATAGAGGTAGCCAAGGTCGAGGCGGGCCCGCAGATCGGTGGGATCGGCGGCGATGGCTTGGCGGTACAGGTCCTCGGCCACGGCGCCGCGGCCACTGAGCTGATGCAGCACCGCCAGGGAGTGCAGCGCCCAGGCCGCGCCGGGTTTCAGCGTCAGGGCCTGGCGAAGCGCCGCCTCGCCGGCGTCGAAGCGGCCGAGTTCGGTGAGTGCGCGGCCGAGATTGCAATGCGCCTCCGCGCTTTGCGGCAGCTCGCGGAGAATCTTGTCCCAGGCCTGCGCCGCCGCCTCGAACCGCTTTTGCGCGTAAAGCTCGCCAGCGGTGCGGAAGGCGCCCATGACGTCGAAGGTGGGCGAACTCATCGCTGCACCCTAGGTGCGCCGGGGCGCGCATGGAAGCCGGACCGGGGCGGGGACTTGCGAGGGATCAAAATTTCACCTTTCTTGCGCGCCAAAGCAGGATTGAGCCTTCAACCGGCGACGACTGCATCTCGAGAGAACCTCATGACCCCGGCTATGCGAAACGTTCTGCTTTCCGCGGCCGCCGTGGCGGCGCTTGGCCTGTCGGCCGTCTCCGCGGGCGCGCACGACGCGCATGACTGTGCCGACGCCGCCTGCGCAAGCGAGCTGCTGTTCCAGGCCCCGGAGACCGGCGCCGCGGGCGGCGGCAGCGCCTCGCTGGCCTCTCCCAAGTACGGGACCTGGGGCTTCGACCTGGCGGGCGTCGATCCCTCGGTGAAGCCGGGCGACGACTTCTATGCCTATGCCAACGGGACGTGGGAGAGGACCCTGCAAATCCCGGCCGACCGCACCCGCTACGGCAACTTCGACAAGCTGTCGGAGCTCTCCGAGAACCGCGTCCGCGCGATCGTCGAGGAGGCCGCCGCCGGCAGAGGGACCGATCCCGACGCCGCCAGGGTGGGGGCGGCCTACGCGGCGTTCATGGACGCGGCGACCGTCGAGCGCCTGGACGCCAAGCCGTTGCAGGCGCCGCTGGCCGAGATCCGCGCCGTGCGGACGAAGGATGATTTCACCGCCCTGATGGGCAAGGCGCAGGTCACCCCGTTCTCCTCGATCCTGGGCTTCACTGTCCAGATCGACGCCAAGTCGCCGCAACGTTACGCGGTCTACGCCAACGCCGGCGGACTGACCCTGCCCGACCGCGACTACTATCTGCAGCCGCAGTTCGCGCAGAAAAAGGCCGCCTACCAAGCCTACGTGCAGCAGCTTCTGACCCTGGTCGGCTGGGACGCGCCCGCCGACAACGCCAAGGCCATCGTCGACTTCGAGAGCCGGCTGGCCGAAGCGAGCTGGACCCGGGTGGAGCGCCGCGACCGCGACAAGACCTACAACCCCGCAACCCTGGCGGAACTGCAGGCGATGACGCCTGGCCATGACTGGACCAGGTTCCTGGCGGGCACGGAGCTGCCGGAGGTCGACCGCTTCGTGGTCACCACGCCCAGCGCCTTCCCCAAGTTCGCCAAGATCTATGCCGACACGCCGCTGCCCACCCTGAAGGCCTGGCAGGCGTTCAAGGTCGCCAACGGCGGAGCGCCGCACCTGTCCAAGCGCTTTGCCGACGCCCATTTCGAGTTCAACGAGAAGACCCTGGGTGGCCAGCCCGAGCAACGGCCGCGGTGGAAGCGCGCGGTCGCGTTCACCAATGGCGCGGTGGGCGAGTCGGTGGGCCGGGTCTATGTGGCGCGCTACTTTCCGCCGGAATCGAAGGCCAAGATGGACGCCCTCGTGGCTGACATCCGCACGGCGCTGAAGGCCCGCATCGAGACCCTGGAGTGGATGGGCCCCGACACCCGCACCCGGGCGCTGGAGAAGCTCGCCAAGTTCACGGTGAAGATCGGCTACCCGGCCAACTGGCGCGACTACGGCGCGCTGAAGCTGGATCGCGCCGACCTCTACGGCAACGGCATCCGCGCCGGGGCGTTTGAGTGGCGGCGTAACTTGGCCCGGCTCAACGGCCCGGTGGACAAGACAGAGTGGGGCATGACGCCCCAGCGGGTGAACGCCTATTACAACCCACCCAACAACGAGATCGTGTTCCCCGCCGCCATCCTGCAGGCGCCGTTCTTCGACCCCGACGCGGACCCTGCGGTCAACTACGGCGGCATTGGCGGGGTGATCGGCCACGAGATCAGCCACGGCTTCGACGACCAGGGCCGCAAGTCCGACGGCGACGGCGTGCTGCGCGACTGGTGGACCGCCGAGGACGCGGGCAAGTTCAAAACCCAGGCCGACCGGCTGGGCGGCCAGTACTCCGCCTTCGAGCCGCTGCCGGGGTCCAAGGTCAACGGCGCGCTGACCATGGGCGAGAACATCGGCGACATGGGCGGCCTGTCGCTGGCGCTGGATGCCTACCACGCCTCGCTGAAGGGCCGGCCCGCGCCGGTGATCGACGGCCTGACCGGGGACCAGCGGGTGTTCCTGGGCTGGGCCCAGGTGTGGCGCCAGAAGCAGCGCGACGATGCGCTGCGCCAGCAGGTGGTCTCCGACCCGCACTCGCCGGCCCGCTACCGGGTGAACGGCACGATCCGCAACATCGAGGGCTGGTACTCGGCCTTCGACGTCAAGCCGGGGCAGAAGCTCTACGTGCCGCCAGCCGAGCGCGTGCGCATCTGGTGAACCGGCCCGGGCTCAGGCCACGGCGCTGATGCCCCCGTCGGCGGCTTCGAAGAGTCTGGGGCGCGACCCGCCGGGCCAAACGCCTCGCGGCGCTGGAGGGTATCAACCTTGAAGGCCACGGGACGTCCTGACGAACGGGTGTCAGCCGCGCTTTCGGAGCCACAGGCCGCCGCCAGGATTGGCCTGGAACCCCGGCAGGGCCGCGGCCGCCTGCGGATGGCGGCGCGCGAAGTAGTCGTTGAAGAAGACGATCTCCCAGGCCGGATTGTCGGTGAGAAACGCGCGCAAGATGTAGAGCTCGTTCCACGAGCGCCGGGCCTCGAAGATCCACGCCTCTGGGTACTCGAACGGGAAGAACGTGTCGTGGAAGTGCACGATCACGCCGGGCCTAAGCGCCGGCAGCATCTCGAAGAGCTCGAAGTTGACGTCGCTGCCGGCCTTGGAAACGTGGGTGGAGTCGATGAACAGGATGTCGCCCGGCTCCAGCACTTCGTAGAGCTCGGCGCCGACCTGCTGCACCGGGGTCTCGATGATGGTGCAGCGCGCGCGGTCCTGGTCGCTGAGCCGGGCCTGCAGGCGTTCGGCATACGGCTCGACGAAGGTGAAGCTGGTGGCCAGGCCCAGCCGGTCCACCGCGTCCAGCATGCAGGCCGAGGAGAACCCCGAGCCGATCTCCAGGATGCGGCGGGGCGCAAGCTCGGCGATCATGGCGTTCAGCACATAGGCGTCGCCCCAGGCATAGACGTCGTTGACGGCGTAGTAGCGCAGGGGCGGCGTCTCGTGGGCGACCACGCCGCTGGCCTGCATGCCGGCCAGATTGCGGTCCCAGAAGGCCAGCATGGCCTCGGCGTCGAGGGCGATGCCGGGGAGCGCGGCGGTGTCCGGGGAGCGGTCCACCGTGAAGCCGGAGGCGCGCAGGGCCTCAGGGTCGATCACCGGCGAATAGTAGTGGCCGGCATGGAACTCCGAGAGGTCGTCCACCCGGCTGCGGTGGGCATATTCCCCGGACGCGAACAGCAGGTCGAGCACCTCGGCGGGTCCCACCGCGACGGTCACCTTCACCCAGTGGGCGTGTTCCTCCCGCGATGGGGTGCGCCGCAGAATCCGCTGGAACGCCGTGGTCACGAACCGCCCGGTCCGGTCCCAGGTCATCAGGCCCTTCATCACAGCCCGGAGGCGACGCATGACCTGATCCAACGCGGGCTGGGGCCTTTGACATAATTGGAGCGGCTGGGGAATCGAACCCCCAACTTGCCGCCTCGGAAGCGGTGGCTAGGCTCGACTCTGGAACCTGATCTGTCCAGAACAACTGTCTTCAGGCCGGGCCGCAACCCTTTCCACCGTCGCATCCAAGCCACTTTCTAACGGCCGCGACGCTCCTCACATTCGCCGGAATCGCGGTCTTCGGGACCGACCGCGGATGACCACCGCTTCGCCGCTCGCTCGCTACAGCGCCTTGTGATGGGCGCGCGTCGCGAGCGGCGAAGCTACCACCGGCGAGCTACACCACGTCCAGGGGCACGACCTTCAGTTGAGGTGCCAGAGGACTGGGATCGTATACCAACTGACTATCCCCCAAGCCCTCCTGATAGAGAACTGGGCCCCAGGATTCTGTAACGGTTGACAGGTTATAAATCCGCCTCGCTGACAGAACGCAGTTCGTGGAGTGTGGGCGCCTGCCGAATGCATGTCCCTGAGCCAACGCGAAGATGGGCATTGAGGCGACGACCGGCAGCCAGGACCAGATGGAAACACCCGAAGCGTCCGGCCGACCCTACGTCCTGCGGGCCACCCGAGGGCTCGGGCAATGGCGCAGAACTCGGCCACTTCCATCCGCCTTACTCACCGCTCCACGTAGGCGGGCGGGTTGCCTAGTGGTCCGAGCTGACGCGGGGCGCCTTAGCGGACCGCATCCAACTGGTTTTGGGCTCTTGGCCCGGCTGTGAACATTGATCAGGCTAGAACGCTCGAGCGGGTTTTCAAAGCTACGGTTATCAGAGTGGCTGGCAAACGATCGGGGTGAACCCAGCGCCATTGCGGCTGTCCAAAATTCGTTGGGTGCTGTCGGAGCCCCTGATAATCAATCAGAGGGGGACGCCTCCTCTGGCACAGATCATGTCGAATCAACATCCGCTGGGTCTAATGCTGGGGTTCCTCGAAGAGGAGATAAAAAAGATTCGCAAATACAGAGGTTTAAAACTTCAGCTGGCGGACAGGGTGGGATTCGAACCCACGGT
>NZ_JBKJTG010000140.1:0-2952 GCF_046590535.1 Phenylobacterium sp.
GCCGTGGGTGTACGAAGCTTGAGAGGATCTGTCCCTAGTACGAGAGGACCGGGATGGACACACCTCTGGTGGACCTGTCGTGGCGCCAGCCGCGCAGCAGGGTAGCTAAGTGTGGAAAAGATAACCGCTGAAAGCATCTAAGCGGGAAACTTACCTCAAAACAAGGCTTCGCCGAGAGCCGTGGTAGACCACCACGTTGATAGGCCAGGTGTGGAAGTGCCGCGAGGCATGTAGCTTACTGGTACTAATCGCTCGATCGGCTTGATCGTTCTTATCAAAACTCATGTAGGCTTCATTGTGAGCTTACAGATATTGATGTCTTCTCATCTCACATCCGTTTCGTTGACCTGGTGGTTTTGCCGGGGGGTCCCCACCCGATCCCATTCCGAACTCGGTCGTTAAGCCCCCCTGGGCCGATGGTACTTCGTCTTAAGGCGCGGGAGAGTAGGTCGCCGCCAGGTCTACCAAACGGATGTGAAGTCCAGACCCTTCAAATCACGATCTCTATACTTAGGCTTTGCCGCGGGGTGGAGCAGCCCGGTAGCTCGTCAGGCTCATAACCTGAAGGTCACAGGTTCAAATCCTGTCCCCGCACCCAAACTTCAACAGCCCCCACGGAAACGCGGGGGCTGTTTTCGTATCTGCCGCTCCGCTACAGCGCGGTGAGCAGGGTGCTGGCGCCGCGGCTGTGGCGGGTCAGGCGCTGGCGCCGCGCGAAGGCGGCCATGCCGGCCGTGGTCGGATCGCGGGACTGCTCCCAGACGCCATGGTCGCGGTAGCGGGTCATCAGCAGCAGCCGGGTGACGCCGGCGGCGCGGTCGGCCTTGGTGCGCGTGGCCTCGAACAGGCCGAACACCTTGGCCTCGAAGCGCGGCTCGAAATCGCGCCAGCCCTCCTGCGACAGGGTCAGGAACTCCGCCAGGCTGTCCGCCTCCACCTCGAACCAGCGGTGCACATAGATGCCACCGGCAAAAGGAACCTCGCTGCCCGCCGGTCGAACGGTCGGCCGCAGGATGTGGCGCGCGCCGGAAGCCACAGGCGCGGCCTTCATCAGGGCCTGGACCACCGCTTCCCGCGCGGCTCCGGCGTCGCGCCAGCGCAGCAGCAGCGCCATCTCCGTGGAGTTCCAGCCCAGCTGTGGGGCGAAGGCGGCCACCACCTCGCCGCCGGCCGCCGCGATCGCCGGGCGGTCCACGGCGTTGAAGCGGGCCGCGAGGGCTGCGCGCGGGGGTGATCCGGAGGCCGGCGCCAGGTCGAGGAACAGATAGTCGTACATGTAGCGCGCTCCGGCGGTCTGGGCGGACGCTCTGGCGACGCCGGCCTGCAGGGCCAGGCCCGCGGCCAGCGCCAGCCCCTGTCGGCGATTGATGGCCTGCATGACGCCTGTCCCCCACATCCGTGGTTGGCATCCTGGCCGCAATGACGGCAAAGATCACCCCCACTAGGCGACCAAGGCCAACCCATGCCCGATCCCGACACCCGCCGAGACGCCCGCAACAAACTCCTCGGCCGTATCCTGATCGTCGCCCTGGGGGTCCTGGCCCTGGCGCAGATCGTGCCGGCGATCCTCAACCGCTAGAGCGCTTGCCGCCGAAGTGGGAGCGCATGGCGCTCCAGGCTCGCCCAGAGGCGGCCACGTTCTTCGTGTGTGGTCGCCCCATGTCCAAGCGCCCCCGTCTGAGAAGCTTTCTGCCCGCCCTGCTGATCCTGGCCGGGGCGCAGACCGCCCACGCCGAGCCGGCGCAGGAGGCGGCCTCGGCCACCCGCGCTTGCCTGGCGGCCATCATCGACGGCGCGCCGGTGGCCGACATCAAGGGCCAGGACGTGGAGATCCGCCGCGGCAAGGACCCGCAGGCCTGCACCGTGCGGGTGACCAGGGGCGATCCCTCCGCCGTGCGCGAGGCGGTGCTGGGCGCGGTGACGCCGCGCAAGGAGCGGTTCGCCCTGGCCAAGAGCCGCTGGGACCCCAACGCCTTCGCCAGCCGGGAAAGCTTCTGCAATGCGCCGGGCCGCCGCCACCTGATGGTGCTGATCTCCACGGCCAGGCCCAACAGCCCGGTCGCCCTGATGGCCACCGTGCTGGAGAGCGCCTCGCGCGACACCCGCTGCGACGTGGACGAGGGCCTGCAGGCGCCGATCCTGCGCTAGGGATTCCATCGACGGTCCAGGTCGGCCTATCCTGCGGACCAGCGGACGGGATGGTGCGATGGACGAACTTTTCGATACGGCGTGGCGGCATCTGAAGGTGACCCGCGACCAGGCGATCGTCGAGGTCGCCCTGGCGCGCACCGAGGCGCGCAATGCGCTGAACGGCGAGCTGATGGACGAGCTCACCCAGGCCGCCCGCCTGCTGCGCCTGCGCACCGACGTCCATGCGGTGATCCTGACGGGCGCCGAAACCTACTTCTCTGCCGGCGCCGACCTGGCCGCCAGCGCCCAGCGGGTCGCTCAGCCCAGCCTGCTGGAAGCCCGGCGCGCGGTGATGGCCGGTCCCGACCTGTGCCGCGCCTGGGAGGAGATCGAGGCGGTGACCATCGCGGCCATCGAAGGCTACTGCATCGGCGGGGCCTGCGCCCTGGCGGTGGCCTGCGACTTCCGGATCATGGGCCAAGGCGCCTACATGCGCCTGCCGGAGGTCCCCCTGGGGATGAACATGAGCTGGCGCACCCTGCCCAGGCTGGTGGCCCTGGCCGGTCCGTCGCGGGCCAAGCAATTCGTGATGTTCGGCGAGGCCGCCGACGCGCAGCGCTGCGCCGACTGGGGGATGGCCGACGAGTTGGCCGCCCAGGGGCAGGCCCTGACGGCGGCGCGGGTCTGGGCGGCCAAGGTGGTCGCCCTGCCGCCGCTCTCCGTGCGGATGACCAAGGAGGCGGTCAGCGCCGTGGCCGCCGCCACCAGCCACGCCTCGATCTATATGGACCGCGACCAGTACCTGCTGGCCACCAAGAGCGC
>NZ_JBKJTG010000035.1:0-2618 GCF_046590535.1 Phenylobacterium sp.
TCCCTGCCGGCGATCGCGGTGCCCCTGGTCGGTGAAATCAGCCCGTGGCAGGGCGCATTCCTGGGAGTCGGCCTGCCTGGGCTGATGATCGCGGCCCTGGTCCTGCTGACCGTGCGCGAGCCCCCTAGGCGAGATCTGCGCACCATAGGCGGCGACGGGCGCGGCATCGGCGTGGCGCTGGGGTTCGTGCTGCGCCGGTGGCGTACCTTCGGCGCGATCTCCGCCGGAGCCATAGGCAACATCATCATCGGGACCAACGCCCAGTGGGTGGCGCCCATCTTCGCCCGCAACTGGGGCTGGGCGGTGGGGGACCTAGCCCGCGCCACTGGCATCTTGTTCTTCATTGCCGGGCCCCTGGGCACCGTTACCGGCATCTGGCTGATGTCGAAGCTCACCCAGCGCGGCCGGGTGGACGGGGCGGTCCGCGCCTTGATATTGGGCGTGACGATTCTGGCGGTGTCGTTCGCGCTTCTTCCCCTGGCGCCGGCCGCGGTGCTGGCGCTCGTCGCCCTATTCGGCGCCCTGTTCGGCCAGTCCATCGCCACGGCGGCGGGCCCGACCTCGATGATCGCCATCGCGCCCGGCAACATCCGCGGCCAGATCATGGCCTTCTACTATCTGGCCAACGGGCTGGTCGCCAACTTCCTGGGAGCGCCCGTCGTCGGCGCCCTGGCCGACAATTTGGGCCGTAAGGAAGGGCTGGGACAGGCCATCATGATCGTTTCGTCTGTGGCGGGACCATTGGCGGTCACCCTGCTGATCCTGGGGCTGAAGCCGTACCGCACGACCGTGCAGGAGATCGACGCCTTGGCGCCGGCGGCGGCCGAACCGACGCCGCGGGCCTAGACCGCAGCCCAACCAAAACGCACAGGGAGCTTTTCCATGACCGACAAGATCGCCTTGCCCAAGATCGCCAAGGGCAAGCGACCGGTGGTGTTCGAGGATGCGAATATCGACCACCTGGTCACTATGGTCCTGGAGATGTCGGCGGAGCTGTACGCCGTCTACCAGCGGCTGGACACGGTGGAGCGAATGCTCGACGAGGCAAAGCTCATCGAGCGCGCCAAGATCGACGACTATCAGCCCAGTGAGGCAGCCGAAGCCGAGCGGGTCGAGTGGCGGGAGCTGTTTCTGGAGCGGCTGTTCAGGACCGTCCGGGCGGACCGGGGGTAGCTCCCCCCAGCGTTATTTCCAGGCGCCGAAAGTGAACCAGGAGACGCCGCCGAAGCCGGGTTTCGGCTTGACCTCGCCCAGGGCATTGGCGCGGAATTCCGCGTCCGAGACCGAACCCATGTTAAGTAGCTGGTTCTGGATGTAGTTCTCCTCCTTGAAACCGGCGCCGAGCACCAGATCGCGCGGAACCTGGGCGCGGAAATGCTGATAGCTCGGTTCGTTGTTGTGCCAGGTGTCCCAGTCCAGGAAGAAGTCGTGGTAGGGCTCGACCTCGCTGCCGGGGGGCAGTTCGAAGTGAATCATCAGGCCTCCGGGCTTCAGCACCCGATAGCACTCGGCGATCACCGCCTTGGTCACCTTCACGGGGATTTCGTGGAGGAAGAAGCTGGAGGTGATGAAGTCGACGCTATTGTCGGGGAAGTCGAGCTTGTCGGCGCTCTGCTGGTGGAAGTGGATCTTGCGTCCGGTCGCCTCGGCGCGGGCGTGGCCATAGCGTAGGCAGGGCGCGGCGACATCCACCCCGTGAACCTCGGCGTCCGGGAAGACGTCCTTGTAGGGGAAGGTGTTGGAGCCTGCGGTGCAGGCCAGATCGACGATCACCTGCGGTTGGAAGTCCGGATACCGCTCCTTGAGGAAGTGGGCGATGGTCGAGCCGGGGCCGCCCTTGCGATAGCCCGACAAGGCGCCGCCGAAGACCACGGTGCCATAGGTATTGCGCGCGCCCTGCAGGACGTCGTCGGGGGCATGCTCGCTATGGAAGCAGCCGGGCATCAGGTGGACGTCGACCTCCGATACGTAGCGGGGGGTCGCAAGGTCCGGATTAAGCTCCAGCGTCCCGCCAGCAGGGTTCTTGGCCCGGGCGGCGGCGGCGGCGGAGATCAGCTTGCCGGCGTTGCGCTCCAACTGCGGGCGGACGGATTCGAACACCATTTCCTGCGCGTTGATGCGCAGGGCGGTGAAGAACCGGTATATCCGCTTGTTTTCCATGGCGGCCTTGACCTGGCGGCCGTTGGGGGCCTTGCCGCCCTTGGTCAGGCCCGGCTCGACGGTCTCTAGGTAAGTCTTCTTCATGTCGCCGCCGACATCCATCAGCACCGACTTGCGCAAGGTGGAGATAAAGGCCTGTCGACCGGCCTCATAGCCAGTGGGTTTGGCGATCGTGTCGACGTTCTCGATGGTGGCGGGCATGGAACCTCCTAGGCGGCGCGCTCGATTATCTGGCAACGCGACGCTCAGGGCAATCACTGCAGATGTCGCTACACGGCCTTCACGGCGCTGGGCCGCGTGTCTCGGTGGCCCCCTTCAGACCGGCGGCCTGAGTGTCCTCTCCGGGCTGCCGGCATTGTGGTCCAAGATTCTCATCCACTCCGAATAGCGACACCCCATGGAAGAGGTTCAGACGGCAACCCGTTCATCGCTCGACGACAGCCGGCGCGGCCCCGCCA
>NZ_JBKJTG010000036.1:0-5141 GCF_046590535.1 Phenylobacterium sp.
GCCTGGTAGGGGTCGACGAAGGGCTTGCCGAGGGCCTCGGCGACGGCGGGGTGGGTGACGTCGCCCTTGAGAGTGTTGAGGCCGCGGGCCAGGTGCTTGTTGCGCTTGAGCGCATCCAGGCCGCGGTCGGCGATCTGCAGGCGAAAGCCCAGGGTGGCGTGGACCAGGGCGTCGGACGAGGTGCGCGGCGCCGCGCCGGGCATGTTGGCCACGCAGTAGTGGACCACCCCGTCGATCGTGTAGGTGGGATCGTTGTGGGTGGTGGGGCGCGAGGTCTCGAAGCAGCCGCCCTGGTCGATGGACACATCCACCAGCACCGAGCCCGGCTTCATCCTGGCCAGATGCTCGCGGCGCACCAGCTTGGGCGCGGCGGCGCCGGCGGTGAGCACCGCGCCGATCACCACGTCGGCCCTGAGCACCTCCTCCTCCACCGCATCGAGGGTGGAGTAGCGGGTGAGGATGCGCCCCTGGAACATGTTGTCCAGTTCGCGCATGCGCGGGATCGAGCGTTCCAGCACCACCACCTCGGCGCCCAGGCCCGCGGCCATGCGCGCGGCGTTCATGCCGACCACGCCGCCGCCCAGCACGCAGATGCGGGCGGGGGGCACGCCGGGGACGCCGCAGAGCAACAGGCCCATGCCGCCGTTGTGCTTCAGCAGCGTCTCGCCGGCGGAGAACACGGCGATGCGGCCGGCCACCTCGGACATGGGCGCCAGCAGCGGCAGGCCGCCGGCGTCGTCGGTGACGGTTTCATAGGCGATGGCCGCGCAGCCCGAGGCCAGCAGGCCATCGGCCTGGGCCGGGTCGGGCGCCAGGTGCAGGTAGGTGAACAGGATGTGCCGATCCGTCAGCCGGGCCCACTCCACGGCCTGGGGCTCCTTGACCTTGACGATCAGCTCGGCGGCCTCGAACACGGCGGCGGCGTCCGGCAGGATCGACGCGCCGGCCCGCGCATAGAGCTCGTCGGCATAGCCCGCGCCCTGGCCGGCCCCGGTCTCCACCACGACCTGGTGGCCGTGGGTGACGTACTCGCGCACGGCGGTGGGGGTGAGGCCCACACGATATTCGTCCGGCTTGATCTCGCGGGGCACACCTACGCGCATGAAGGCCTCCGGTGGGGATGGTTTTTGCGGGTGCGCGAGGGTTTGAGGGTATGGCGTTGGGGTGTCAAGGGCGGGGGCCGGAGCGACGGGTCAGCGTTCACGGCGCGAACCGACCCGCGCGTGTGAGGCCGCCACTTTCCCGTGCGTCTGGCCAAGGTCGCTGTATGATCGACCCGCGTTCCTCGGACCCGACACTGGAGCCTGCCGCCATGCGCCGCGCCCTCGTTCTCGCCCTTGCCCTCACCACCTGCCTCGCCACCGCCGGCCCTGGCCTGGCCGCGGACCCCGCGCCGGCGCCATCGGGGACGGTGGCCGCCGGCTCCTCCATCCCGCCCAAGGGCTGGAAGGCGCCGCGCAACGCCATGGGCCAGCCGGACCTGTCCGGCCAGTGGTCCAACGCCACCCTGACGCCGCTGACCCGCAACCCGCGCATCTCCTCCAAAGCGACCCTGACGGCGGCCGAGGCCAGGGGGTTCGAGAAGCTGTGGGCCGAGGCCCTGGCCGAATCCGACGCCCCCACCGATCCCAACGAGGGCACGGCGGAGGTGCAGGCCAAGCTGAGCAGCTCCAAACTGGTGGAAATCCGCCCCGACTTCATCGCCGCCGGCGGGGACACCGGCGGCTACAACACCTTCTGGATCGACCCGGGCACCCACCTGGTGGAGATCAACGGGGAGTATCGCTCGTCGATCCTGACCACACCCAACGGCATGCCTGCGGCCCGCAAGGCCGGGGCGCCGGCGCCCAGGGGCGGCGGGTTCCGGGACATCTACGACAGCTATGAGAACCGCAGCCACGGGGAGCGCTGCATCTCCGGCTTCGGCCGCAACTCCGGCCCGCCGATGCTGCCCAACGGCTATTACAACAACAATTACCAGATCATGCAGACCCCCGACGCGGTGGTGATCGAGGTGGAGATGATCCACGACGCGCGGATCATCCGGCTGAACGCGACCCACCGCACCGACGGCCTGCGCCCGTGGATGGGGGATTCCATCGGCCGCTATGAGGGCGACACCCTGGTGGTGGAGACCACCAACATCCAGGAGCAGCAGCAGTTCATGGGCTCGTGGAAGACCCTGACGGTGACCGAGTGGTTCACCCGGCTGTCGCCCACCAAGATCCTCTACCGGTTCCAGGTGGCGGACCCGCAGATGTGGGATGCGCCCTGGGGCGGGGAGTACACCTTCAACACCCTGAACGGCCGGGTCTATGAGTACGCCTGCCATGAGGGCAACTACGCCCTGGCGGGAATCCTGGGCGGCGCGCGGCGGATCGAGAAGGACGCGGCGGAGGCGGCGGCCAAGGCGCCGGCGGCGGCGGCGGCGGCGAAGGGCAAGACCGGAGGGCAGTGACCCGGGGCGCCCCCTGATGGGCGGCGGACCAGGGCGGTTCTGAGGCCTGCAGTTATGTTCTTCTTTTGTTCTTGCGCAACGCGCGCGTTTGTGCGACAGTTCAGGCAGCGTTGTGACGTGCGCCTGAGGGGGCCCCTAGCCCGGGTCGTGTACCCATAAGGCCTCGGCGGAGGCTGCTTCCTGTCGCCACGTGGAAGACTGCTCCCGACCGAGGCTGTGTAAAAACGCGAAGCAGCGCAGACTCCTGACATCACGATGTCGGAGGCCCCGGGATGAGCCGGTTCGTCGAGGGTGAGGATCGCCGTCAGCCGACGCTGTTGCCAAGTTGCCTGGACGACTATGTGGGCGAGGACAACCCGGCGCGGGTGATCGACGTCTTCGTGGATGAGCTGGATCTCGGAGAGCTGGGCTTTGGGGTGACGGCTGCGGCGACAGGTCGGCCGGCCTACCATCCGGCCACGCTCCTGAAACTCTACGTCTACGGCTATCTGAACCGCGTGCCGTCGAGCCGACGGCTGGAGCGGGAGGCCGGGCGCAATGTCGAGCTGATGTGGCTGACGGGGAAACTGGCGCCAGACCACAAGACCATCGCCAACTTCCGCAAGGACTACGGCCCAGCCATCCAGGCGGCTTGCAGCCACTTCGTGATGCTGTGCCGCCAGATCGGCCTCTTCACTCAGGCGCTGGTGGCGGTTGACGGCAGCAAGTTCAAGGCGGTGAACACGCGCGATAGGAACTTCACCGCGACGAAGCTGAAGAAGCGGATGGAACAGGTCGCCGAGCACATTGCGGGCTACCTGGCTGACCTGGACACCGCCGACCGGCAGGAGGGCGAAGCCGCTGAGGCGCGGGCCGGGAAGCTGAAGGGCAAGATCGAAACTTTGCGCGCCCAGATGCAGGCGCTGAGAGTGATGGAGGCGCAGGTGGCGGCCTCGCCAGACGGCCAGGTCTCGCTGACCGACCCGGACGCTCGGTCGATGGCGACCAGCGGCCGGGGCAGCGGAATCGTCGGCTACAACGTCCAGTCAGTGGTCGAGGCAGAGCATCACCTGATCGTGGCCCACGATGTGGTCATGACCGGCAGCGACCGGGCGCAACTCGCCGCCATGAGCGCGAAGGCCAAGGCGGCGATGGGTGTGGACGGCCTCGAGATGCTGGCCGACCGTGGCTACTTCTCGGGAGAGGAGATCGTCGCCTGCGAGGCTCTGGGCGTGACGCCCTATGTGCCCAAGCCGCTCACCTCCAACGCCAAGGCCGAGGGCCGCTTCGGCAAACAGGACTTTACCTACCTGCCCGCCGAGGACGTCTACCGCTGCCCGGCTGGCAGCCTGCTCCCGCACCACATGACCACGGTGGAGAAGGGGCTGACGCTACACCGTTACTGGGACCGCGCGAGCTGCCAGGCGTGCGCCCTGAAACCCCAATGTACACCCAGCGTCGAGCGCCGCGTCACCCGCTGGGAGCACGAGGCGGTGATCGACGCCATGCAGCGACGGATGGACCTAGCCCCGCAGAGCCCGATGAAGCTTAGGCGCCGGATCGTCGAACACCCCTTCGGGACAATCAAAGCCTGGATGGGCCATACCCACTTCCAAATGAAGCGGCTGAAGAACGTGAAAACCGAGATCAGCCTCCACATCCTGGCCTACAATCTGAAGCGGGTGATGCAGATCCTCGGAACAGGTCCGCTGATCGCGGCCATCCGAGCCTGAGGGGACCACGACGTCTCGCGTCACGCCAACCCGGCCAGCTCGCTCGGCACCCGAGTTTTTACACAGCCTCGACCCAAAGCGGACCTCTAGGTGGTCCGCTTTTGGGTCAGAGCCTGCAGTTCCGCCCGCTCGGCGAGCGTCAGGTCCATCGTGGCCGCTGCCCGCCACTTCGCGCGCGCCTCTTCTACCTTGCCCAGCTTTGCCAGCGCCTCCCCCCACTTCAGGTGCAGCCGGCCCCAGCGGGGGGCGAGCTTGGCTGCCTGGGCGAACTTATCGACCGCGCCCGTGGCGTCGTCTTCCGCCAGCAGCGCCTCGCCCCACCAGACGGTGGCGTCTGCATAACGGGGGCTGATCCGGTGGGCCTGGGCGAACAGCGCCGCCGCGCCGAGCCTGTCGCCGCGGGCCAACTTCGCACGGCCCCACTCCGCCGCAGCGTGCGGCGCCGAAGGGGCCATGCGGACTGCTTCGCCGAACCAGTGATCCGCCAGCCGGCGATCTCCCGCGGCTTCGGCGGCGACCGCGCGGACGCGGACGCAGGGTTCACTGTCTAGCGGTGTCTCGGTCAGCACCGCCTCCGCCTCAGGCAGTCGGTCCAGCTTCACCAGCGCAAGAGCACTGTAGGAACACCGAAGGCGCGTGTTGATGGCGGCGTCCCTGCTCTCCTCGAGCACACGCGGTCCCAGCTCGAGGACCTGAGGCCAGTCCTCTGCGACCAGCGCGATGCGGGCCGCCAGGGCGACTCGCCCGACGAGGTGGTCGCCCACGTCCGCAAGCTCCCTGCGTGCCGCGCTGAGTTCGTGAAGCCCGGCGCGACCTCCAATGATGGGCGTGAAGACGACGAACCGCCCTGCCTGATAGCCCAGCACCTTGCTGCGCCTCAGCTCCTCGGCGAGCTGCAGCGCGCGTGCGCTGTCGCCGACATAGGTGGAGAGTCGGGCCTCCGTCAGCAGGGCGTTGTTTCGGCGCGCTTC
>NZ_JBKJTG010000092.1:0-2802 GCF_046590535.1 Phenylobacterium sp.
GATATCGTGATGCCGGAAATGGACGGAATCGAACTGGCGCGCCGCGCCACTGAGCTCGATCCCGACCTCAAGGTGATGTTCATCACCGGTTTCGCCGCCGTGGCCCTGGCCGCCGGCGGCCAGGCGCCCGCGGGCGCGAAGGTGCTGTCCAAGCCGATTCACCTGCGGGAAATCGTCTCCGAAGTGGAGCGGATGATCGCCGCCTGAACCGCGCTTGCGCGAGGTCAGGCCGCCCGTTATATCCCCGCCTTCCCCAGACGACGGTTATGGACGCGTAGCTCAGCGGGAGAGCACCTCGTTGACATCGAGGGGGTCACAGGTTCGATCCCTGTCGCGTCCACCATCCCCCCAGATTTCGGAGCTACTGCCCGCCGCCCAGCGGATCGGGTGCTCGCGCCGGCATGCGCCCGTGCAGGCGTTCGCGTTCCTGGCGCAGCCGTTCGTTCTCGGCGGACAGATCGGTGACGTCGGCCTGCAACTGGGCGACCCGCTGGCGAAGATAGAGGTTCTCGCGCTTGACCGCGTCGTCGGTGGGGACGTCGCCGCTCATCGCGCGCCGCCTGCGCGCGCCAGGGTGAAGACGGCGGCTGCCAAGCTCGGGGACATGCGGGTCTCGAACGACGCCGCATCGGGTGGGATCGACCGCATTGCTGGCGGCACACGCCCGACGGCGCAGGGCATAGGTGGTGATCCCAGGACCGTAGCGCCACCTCGATTTGGGACCCGCGGCGGCGCGGGGTTGGTGTAGCGTCGCCGCATGGACACCCTGACCACCAGCCAGCTTCACGCCCTGCAGAACCTGGCGCGGAAAAAGACCGGCGAGGAGGTCCCGTTCGTGAAGATCGGCGACGCCCGCGCGCTCACCGACCTGGGCCTGGCCGAGCGCAGCCGGGAGGGCTGGGACATCACCGGGGAAGGCTCCGCCCTGCTGGCGCGGCTGGCCCGACCACCGGAATAGGCCCGCCGAACGCGCCTGCGCGTGCTAAACATGCCCGGCGCAGCGAGGTTCGCGGCGCAGGCGCTGGGATCGGCGCAGGGCCGACCCCCGGGATCGCCGAAGGGTGAAGACGATGGCCAAGGGTCAGAAGAAGTCGAACAAGGAAACCCGCAAGCCGAAGAAGCCGGTGGCGAAGGAAGCCACTCCGGTAAGCTCCTACCTCAACCCCGAGCGCAAGAAGTCCTGAGCCGGCATGGGTCTCCTTGGCTGGCTGCGCCTGGGCGGCGCGAGCGAGGCTGACGTCAGGTCCGAGGTGTGGCGGCTGGGCGCACGCCACAACGGCTGGCCGCTGGAAGGCGCGCTGAAGGAACTGAACGCGCCGGGTCTCTCCGCCGAACGCGCGCAGCTTCTGCGCGCTTGCGTTCGCAAGCTCCGCACCGCCTAGCGGCGCAGGCTGGCCGCCGCCGGCGCGCAAAGCCTTGCCCCGCAAGGTGTTGCGCCGGCGCCGCTGTTTCCGACCAACGTTATCCGTCTCGGATATTTCTGTAGCGCCGCATTCGCGAATGGCCGGATAGTCCCTGTCGGTCCAGGCGCCCCCCGATCCGAGGGAGAGGGCGCCGGGCGGGGAGGATACCATGACCAAGATCAGCTTTTTCGGCAGCGCCTCGGTGATCGCCGCGACCCTGGCGCTCGGCGCCGCCGGATCCGCGGCGGCCCAGGCGACCCAGGCCACCACCCAGCAATCCACCGCCGAGGTCACCGAAGTCGTCGTCACCGGCTCGTTCATCCGCGGCACGCCGGAAGACGCGGCCCTCCCCGTGGACGTGGTCAGTTCGGAGGAGTTGCAGCGGCGTGGCTCGCCCACAACCATCGACCTCATCAAGAGCCTGCCGGTCAGCGGCCCGGTCCTTGGCGACACCAATCAGTTCTCCACCGCCGCCCAGGGCCAGGTCGGCGCGGGGACGATCAACCTGCGGGGCCTGGGGAGCCTGCGGACATTGGTTCTGCAGAACGGCCGACGCACCGTGGCGTCAGCCGGCGCCGGCAGCGGCGGGGTCGACACCAACCTCCTGCCCGTTGCGGCCATCGGCCGGGTGGAAGTTTTGAAGGACGGCGCCGCGGCCACCTATGGCTCGGACGCCATCGCGGGCGTCGTCAACTTCATCACGCGCAAGAATTTCAGCGGCCTTGAAGTCAGCGCGGACTACCGTCTTGTCGACGGCTCGAACGGCGACTATTCCGGCAGCGTGGCCTACGGCTGGGTAGGCGACAACGCCAACCTCTTGATCACTGCCGGCTACCAGCATCGCTCGGAGCTGAGCACCACGGAGCGCGATTGGGCCATTCAGCCCTACCTGACAAATCCATCCGGCTACTCGGTGCTTGGGCAGCCACCCTCGTTCCTGCCCCGTAACGGGCTCACGCCCACAGCCGGTGTGCAGCGCGATGCGAACTGCGGCGCGGTCGGCGGCTTCCCCGGGTTCAGCGGCGCGACGCCGGCCTGCTATTTCACCTACATCCCCTTCGACAACCTGGTCGAGGACGAGGAGCGCTATCAGATCTATGGTGAGGTCAACGTCGACCTCACCGAGAAGACCCGCTTTCACGTGGAGGCGCACTACGCGAAGACGGATATCCCACACATCCGCTTTTCACCGGCGTTCCCCCCGATTCAGGGGCCTAACGGACCGGGCAGCGTCGGGGTGTTCACCGTTCCGACGACCAATCCGGGGGCTCTCACGGCGCTTCAGCAGGCTGGCCTGTCCCCGGCGCAGATTGCGGCCACGAACAACATCTCACTTACCCTGTTCCGCGCGCTCGGGGCCGGGGGCAACCCGGCCTACGGCGACGGCGGCCAGATCGGC
>NZ_JBKJTG010000216.1:0-4284 GCF_046590535.1 Phenylobacterium sp.
CCCCGGGCCCAGAGCCTGCTCGAGCAGGCCGCCCAGGCCCGGCTGCGGGATCGCGGCGCGCTGGTGCTGGCGCCGATGGCGATCCACTGAACGGTCGATCACCGGGCGCGGATTATCGCGCGCGGCGGAGTGCGCCCGGCGGCGTCCGAAGCAGCACACGTCGGTTGACGTCGTCCAGTTCGATCCCCTCGAAGTGGCGCATGACATCGACACCCACGAGTAGCTCTAGTGACCCGGCACGGCATCGCGGTCCCGCGGGCAAACCCAAACGGTCGCGCGCGTTCCGCGCAGCTCAGGCTTCGGTGTTGAAGTCGCGCGCGGCCGTCGTCATGGCCTGGACCATGTCTTGTTCCGCTGCGGACAGCAGGGGGTTCCAGACGTCGAAGATCAGCACGACGCGCGGTTCGTCGCCGTCGTTGCGGGCTTCGTGCTCCAGCGTGTCGTCGAAGATCAGAACCTCGCCCTCAGTCCAGGTGCGCCGCTCGTATCCCACGCGGTACGTGCAGCCAGGCGGCACGATCAGGGGCAGGTGAACGACCAGGCGCGCATTGGTCTCGCCGTGATGCGGGGGGATCCAGGTGTGTGGCGCGAGCACGGAGAACATCGCGTTCGGACACAGACCGCTGATCCGCGCCATCTTGACCGCCTCGAGCGCCCGAGCGGTTCGGGGGCAGCGGTCGAGATTTTCCCGCACAGGAACGCCACCGCGCCACAGCGGAAACGAGCTCCAGCGGTCCGAATGGTTGAGATCGGCCCACTGGTTGACCGGCTCGCCTGGATTGTAGGCGATATAGGGCGAGAACCCGTCCTGGCCGGTCTGCTGGACGGCGCGGAGTTCGTCGCGGATAGCCGGCGTCGCCGCCTCAAGGTCGGCGACCCAGGAGAAATCCGCGCGGTCGAAGAAGGGGACCGGTGGCAGGCGCGGCACGGACAGCTGGTTGGCATTGGACCAATAGGGCTGCGTCCGCCCGGTGAGGATCGAGGCGGCTTCCGCCCAGCGTCCGGTGGCGGCGATCTCAAGGGCCGCGCGGGGCCCCGCGAGCGAGGCTTGCAGATGGGCGTCGAAGGCCTCGGTGTGCGCCTCGACCGCTTCGCGGGCGTGCTGCAGTTGCGTCCGCAGCGCGTCAGGCCAGTGTGCCTCGGGCGGCGACACCTTGAGGACGTCGCGATAGACGTTGGCGGCGGCCTTTGTCCGGCCCTGCCGCTCCAGGAACCCGGCCTTGGAGAGCATCCCCGGCAGGAAATAAGGGTCGATGACCAGGCAGTCGATGATGGCCTGCCATTCACCGTCAATGTCGCCCCGCTCGCGCTGCACAACGCTGGCGGTCATCAGGATCAGCGGGTCGTCGGGCGCCGCCGCATTGGCGGCCTTGAGCAACTCCATGGCGCCGGTGAAATCTCCCCGCTGGAAGGCGTGGATGGCCAGGCTGTAGAGCGCCTGCGGGTGGTCCGGCGCCAACGTCCGGACTTGACTCCACAACCGCTCGGCGTCCTGCCAACGGCCGGCGTTGGCGGCCTGGCCGGCGGCCTGGACCAGAGCGTCTACTTGAGCGGTCATCTGGGCGGTATCCTTCGGGCCGCGGCGCACCAACGCGGTACCAAGCGCCGGGCAAAAAGAAAACGGCGGGCTTTCGCCCGCCGCTTCCAGGATCAGACTGCGTTCTGGATCAGAAGCGCAGGTTCAGGCCGACCGAGAACACGCGGCCCAGCACGTCGTAGCCGCTGGGGAAGGTGTTTCCGCTGTTGGCCGAGGTGGTTCCAGCTTCGTTGCCAACCACCGGAGCATCGTTCTCGAACACGTTGCGAACACCGGCGCTGACCCTGACCGTGTCGTTGATGGCGTAGCTGGCCGACAGGTCGAAGTAATTGTGGGCCTCGATCGACCGGAAGGCCAGGAAGGTCACCGCCTCCTGGTTCGGCGCAACGTTGATCTTGCCCACGTAGCGCCACAGATACGACAGCTGCAGGTCGCCGATGTTCCAGCTGGTGCGCTGGACGAAACGGAACTCGGGGGTCGGATCGCACTGGGTGCTGAAGAAGCCGACGCAGTCGATGACTTTGGTCGCGTCGCCGCTCTGGCTCTCATTGGTCAGGTAGTAGTTACCCGTCCACTGGAAGGCCAGGCTGCCCCACTTTTCGTCCAGGCCAAAGGTGGTCATGTCCACGCCGAAGGCGACCGAGCCTTCGATGCCTTCCGCTTCCAAGCGCTTCAGGTTGGTGGTGAAGAGCTGGATGCCGGACGCCGGCGAGGCGATGTCGCCGTTCACCCGCACGATGTTTGCGCAGGCGACCGTGTTCGCCGCAATGTAGCAATCGTCAAGCACTTCCTGAGCCTGGAAGATGCCGATCGGGCTGTCGATTTTGATCCTGTAGTAGTCGACCGAGATCGAAAGATTACGCAGCGTCGGCATGAAGGTCGGCTGCCAGACAACGCCAATGGTGGTGGTGTCGGCCTTTTCAGGTTTCGGCAGACGGGCGAGGTTGGTGCCCTCGAAGGTGCTGACCTGACCCGAGACGATGTCCTGGATCGTGCCGACTTGGGCGGTCGTCTGGCCAGTGGAGATGCAGAGTGCGCGCAGGGCGGCCGAGATCGGCGCGGTGTTGCCGGACGAGCAGGGGTCGAACGTGGCGTTGCGCAGGCCGCTGACCAACGGCGCCGCGAGTTCGCCGATGTTCGGCGCACGCGCCGCACGCTGTTGCATGGCGCGGAAGCGCAGGCCCTCCATCGGCTCCCAGTTGACGCCGTACTTCCAGGTCTTGTTGACGCCGGAGGGGTCGTAGTCGGAGAAGCGGTAGCCGACCTCGATATCCAGCGACTTGGCCCAGGACTGATCGGCGGCGAGCTGGAAGATCGCTTCGCCGAACAATTCGTACACACTGTAGCCGCCGGCGATGGGCAGGGTGTTGCCGCCCGCACCGCCCAGGCAACTGGTCGGGGCAAGTTTCAGGCATTCGTCGGGTTCGGTACGGCCGAATTCCTCGCGGTATTCGGCGCCGACGCTGACGGCCAGCGGAACAGCCGCCAGCGGGCTCTGGATCGCAGGGATCGGGCCGGTGAGGTTCACCGAAGCCAATTGCTGGACATAGCTGGACTGCAGGATACCCACGGCGCCCGAGTAGGCGGCGGCGGCGGGCGTGATGGCGCCGAACGGACCGAAGATGTCGATCGGAACGCAGGCCGAGCCACCCGTGCGGCAGGAGGTCGTGCTCACCGCGTTCAGCGCGTTGCCGAAGTTGGTGACATTGGTGTAGCCGGCGCGGACTTCCGTGCGGCTCGATTCACCGCGCTGCAGCGAAGCATCCCAGCTCCAGTCCTCCAGGCCGAACGCATTATCGCCGCGCAGGCCGAACACCATCTGGTAGTAGTTGGTCTCATAGCTCGACGAACGCGGGCCCAGCTCAACGGTCCGGCGACGGATGACCAGGTTCAGGTCGTCGGCCGCGTCGATCGTGCCGTTGGCGTTCAGATCGCGGAAGTTGGCGGCGGTCAGTGTCCCGGCGGTCCGCGCGGCGTTGGCCGCGGTGATCAGGGTGGTGCGTTGCGAAGCCGACAGGAAGGGGTTGGACAGGGGCACGAAGAACGCGTTGCCGAAGATCCCCGAGGGGGCGATCTGTTGGCGCACGTTGGTGCGGGTGAACATCGTCCGCGCGTAGGCTTCGACGTTCTCGTTGATCTCATAGTGACCGACCGCCGTGGCGCTGAAGCGCTCCGCCGGGGTCTGATAGTAGTTGAACGGATTGAAGTTGAAGACCGAGCAGTTCGGGCCAAGCGTACGGTCCTCGCGAACCTGGAACGCGCCCGTCGCGGCGGGAACGCCAACCAGGGCGATCCGGCTGGGAATAGTGGTGGAGGAACCACCGAACGTCGTCGGAACCGAGCCGGGACCACCGCAGTTTACGGGGTGAGGCGGCGAGGTCACACCCAGGCCACCACCGGTCGCGGTGACGATGCCGACCTGACCGATGGCGCGGTCGCCCAGCAGGACGGGTTCGCGCTTGGAGTAGCCGAGGCTCATCGCGACGTTGCCGCGGCCTTCGGCCACGTTCGCCCCGATGGTCAGGGCGGCGCGGTAGGTCGCGCCGTCCTTGTCGCCCGTCTGACTGTAGCCGGTGTCGAGCTCGACGCCTTCAAAGTTCCTCTTGAAGATGAAGTTGACCAGACCCGAGATGGCGTCCGAACCGTACACCGCCGAGGCGCCGCCGGTAACGACGTCCACGCGCTCGATCAGGCCGGCCGGGATGGTGCCGATGTCGACCACGCCGCTGGTCGAGGAGGCCGGGACG
>NZ_JBKJTG010000228.1:0-12699 GCF_046590535.1 Phenylobacterium sp.
GGCCTGGCCGCCTTCTCGAGTGAGCGCTGGCCCAACCACAGCCATCCCCTTTGGCACGGCTATCGTCGGATCGAAGCCCTGGTCAGTTCGCGGACTCTGGGCGGGGGGCTTCGATCCTTGCGCCAGACCTATGAGACGCCCGACGCGGTCGCCGCTGCCAGCGGGGCGGGCCTGCTCACCAAGGCCCGCGCCATGCCCGGACTGGGGGCGAACTTCGCCAGCGCCATCGAAGCCGCCGTCCTTCGCCGGTTTGCCTGGGCGGACGGGGTATCGGCGCACCTGTCCGACAGCTACCGCGGCGGCATGGTCGCCAATTTCGTCCTCTCGCCTTTGGCCATCGTCGGCGGCATCGCCTACCTGCCGTTCGGCAGCAGCGAGACCAAGTGGATATTCGAGGTGTTCGAACTCGTCCTGCTGGTCGCCATCGTCGGCATCACCCTGCTGGGCCAGCAACGTCGCTGGCACGCTCGCTGGTTTGAAAGCCGCCGGGTGGCGGAATACTTCCGCCATGCGCCAATCCTGCTGCTGTTGGGCGTGGCCAGACCGCCGGGCCGCTGGCCGCGTGGGTCCGAGACGTCATGGCCGGAGTGGTATGCCCGGCAAGGCCTGCGCGAGGTCGGCCTGCCTGCCCTGGCCATGACGCCCGCCTATCTTCGCTCGGCGTTGGACCTCCTGCTGACCGACCACGTTGTCCCGCAGCGCGACTACCACCTCGGCAAGGCCGATCGGCTGGCCGCGGCGCACCACAATCTGGACCGCCTGTCGGAGATCCTGTTCAGCCTCGCCGTGCTCGTGGTGGCAGGCTATCTCGGCCTCGAAGCTGCGGCGGCCCTGCATCTCGTCCCGCACGAGGTTCCCAAGGCGATCTCCAGCCTGTTCACTTGGCTGGGCGTGGCCTTGCCGACCTTCGGCGCCGCGATCGCGGGCATCCGGTACTTCGGTGACTTCGAGCGCTTCTCGGCGATCTCGCAGGTCAGCGCCGCCAAGCTCGACGCGCTCGCCGGCCGCATACGCCTGCTATTGTCGGCGCCCGACGCGAAGCTCAATTATGGCCGCGTAGCCGAACTTGCGCACGCTGCCGACGATATAGTCGTGGGCGAGATCGAAAACTGGCAGGCCGTCTTCGGCGGCAAGAACATTACCGTGCCGGTTTGAGTTCAACCGCGGCTGCACCACCTGGACGGACCACGACGGATGACAAAGCCGTAAGCATCGCCAAGCCGGGGACGGGTGTAAGAAGGCCTCCAAACGCGCGCGGGCCGGGCCTGCGCCTGCACGGAGCTTCCCCGCAATGATCGTTCGTTCTTCCTGGCTCGCCGCCGCCTCCGCCGCGGCTCTGCTCAGCGCCTGCGCCACCGTCACGCCCCCGCCGCCGCCCGCCGAGGTCGCCGCTGCGCCCCTGCCGCCTCCCGCGCCCGCGCGGCCGAGGCCGCAGTACGGGACCTTCGGCTTCGACACCGAGGGGATGAACCGCGCGGTCGCCCCCGGCGACGACTTCTTCCGCTATGCCGTGGGCGGTTGGGTGGACCGCACCGAGATCCCGGCCGATCGCTCCAGCATCGCCAGCTTTTCGCTGATTGCCGAGGTCGCCGCGGCGCGCACCCGGGCGATCATCGATGATACGGCCAGGTCGAACGCCGCCCAGGGCACGGACGCGCGGCGCATCGGCGACTACTACACGAGCTTCATGGACGAGGCCGCCATCGAGGCCCTGGGCGCGGCCCCGCTGAAGCCCGAGCTGGACCGCATCGCCGCGATCCGCACCCGCAAGGACCTCTCGCGCGAGCTGGGCGCCGCGATCCGAGCGGACGTCGATGCGCTGAATTCCACCAACTACTACACCCCGCGCCTGTTCGGCCTGTGGGTGGCGGAGGACCTCAACGACACCCGCCAGTACCGGCCCTACCTGATGCAGGGCGGCCTGGGGATGCCCGACCGCGAATACTATCTGGGCGCCACGCCCCGCTATGTGGAGCTGCGCGCCGCTTACAAAGCGCATGTCGCTCGGATGCTGACCCTGGCGGGCTATGCCGACGCCGCCGCCCGCGCCGCCCGCGTCCTGGCGCTGGAGACCGCCATCGCCCGGGCGCACTGGACGGTCGACCAGACCAGCGACGTGGCCAGGGCCAACACCGTCTGGACCCGCTCTGAACTGGCCCGCAAGGCGCCGGGCCTCGACTGGGACGCCTTCCTGGCCGGCGCCGGCATGCCCGCCCAGCAACGCTTCGGCGCCTGGCAGGACACCGCCATCGCCGGCGTCTCCAAGCTCACCGCCAGCCAGCCGTTGCAGGCCTGGAAGGACTACCTGGCCTTCCACGCCGTCGAACGCGGCGCGCCGTACCTCTCCAAGGCCTTCGTGGACGAGCACTTCGTCTTCAACGGCAAGACGCTGTCGGGGACCCCGCAGCTTCGCGACCGCTGGAAGCGCGGGGTGGACAACACCTCCAACGCCATGGGCGAGGCGGTCGGCAAGCTCTACGTCGAGAAGCATTTCACGCCGCAGGCCAAGGCCCAGTCGCAGGAGATGGTCAGGAACCTGCTCTTGGCGTTCGGCCAGCGCATCGACCGCCTGGAGTGGATGACGCCCCAGACCAAGGCGGAGGCGCGCGCCAAGCTGGCCAACTTCAAGGTCAACATCGGCTACCCCGACATCTGGCGCGACTATTCCGGCCTGCGCATCGTCCCTGGCGACGCCTATGGCAACTGGGACCGAGGCGGCCTCTACGAGTACCGCCGCAACCTCGCCAAGCTGGGCCGTCCGGTGGACCGCGACGAGTGGTTCATGACCCCGCAGACGGTCAACGCCATCTTCGCCCCCAGCCAGAACTCGATCACTTTCCCGGCGGCGATTCTGGAGCCCACCTTCTTCGATCCCGACGCCGACGCCGCCGTCAACTACGGCGCCATCGGCGGGGTGATCGGCCACGAGATCAGCCACGGCTTCGACGACCTGGGCGCCCTGTTCGACGCCAGGGGCAACCTGCGCAACTGGTGGTCGCCGGCGGACATGGCGCAGTTCAAGGCGCGCACCAAGATGCTGGCTGACCAGTACAGCGCCTACGAGCCGCTGCCGGGCCTGCGCCTGAACGGCCAGCAGGTGCTTGGCGAGAACATCGCCGACGTGGCGGGGCTGGCCACCGCCTACGACGGCTACCGCCTGTCGCTGGGCGGCGCCGAGGGCCCGGTGATCGACGGTTTCACCGCCGACCAGCGCTTCTTCCTGGGCTGGGCGCAGAACTACCGCTCCAAGTTCCGCGAGCCGGCGCTGCGGCGCGCGGTGGTCACCGGGGTGCATTCTCCCGGCCAGTTCCGGGCGCTGACGGTGCGCAACCTTGACGCCTGGTATCCGGCCTTCGAGGTCAAGCCCGGCCAGAAGCTGCACCTGGCGCCCGCCGAGCGCGTGCGGATCTGGTAGGCGCTTGACCCGCGCCGTCGCCATCGACGATCCGTCCGACCCACGCATCGAGGCCTATCTCCAGGTCCGCGAGCGCGATGTGGTCGGTCGTGACGGGGGCTTCATCGCCGAGGGCCAGGTGGTGCTGGAAAAGGCCGTCCGGGCCTCCCGCCACCCGCTGGTCTCGGTGCTGGTGGCGCAAAAGCGGGTGGCGGCGCTGAGCGGCCTGCTCGACGCGCTGCCGGCGCAGGTGAGCGTCTATGCCGCCGGCCAGGCGGTGATGGACGCCATAGTCGGCTTTCCCATCCATCGCGGCGTGCTGGCGGCGGGCCGGCGCGCCGAGCCTGCGGCGGCCCGGCTGCTGGCGGGCCTGCCCGAGCGCGCTCTGGTGGTGGCGCTCTGCGGCATCGCCAACCACGACAACATGGGCGGCGTGTTCCGCAACGCCGCCGCCTTCGGGGCCGACGCGGTGCTGCTGGACGCCGACTGCTGCGACCCGCTCTACCGCAAGGCCATCCGGGTCTCGGTGGGCGCGGCCCTGACCACGCCGTTCGCCCGGCTGCCGGCCGGCGCGGACATGGCCGCAACCCTGATCGAGGCCGGGCTGGACTGCGTGGCCCTTGCTCCTGGGGGCGAGACCGAACTTCATGCCCTGCGCCCGGCGCCCAGAACCGCGGTGCTGTTCGGCGCCGAGGGCCCCGGACTGCCGCCGGCCCTGCTGGCGCGGGCCCGCACCGTGCGCATCCAGATGGCCGGCGGCTTCGACAGCCTGAACGTCGCCACCACCAGCGGGATCGTGCTGCACCGGATCGCCGCGCATCGGGCGAAAAGCCCAATCTAAAGGGGTGCTTAACCTCGATATCCGAACCTGCGCCGTTGAAGCCGGAACACCGGCGTGCCCGGGGCGAAACGAATGGCGAGCGGCGCGACGCGCGATGCGGCGGCGAAGCCCGCGGGACTGGAGCAATCCGGGCCCGTCTTCGACCGCGCCACCCGCCTGGCGCGCGCCCTGTTCGGCGACGTGGCCGCGCAGATCACCCTCCTGGTTGACGGCAAGATCTGGCGCAGCCGCGAAGGCTACGACGACAGTGTCGGAGGCGCCATCGGCGTCCGGCATGTGATCCTGGACGGCGACGTGGTCTGGGCGGAGGACTGCAGCCAGGACGGCCGGTTCTGCGCCGAGCCGACGGTGATCGGCCCGCCGCACATGCGGTTCTTCGCCGGCGCGCCGATCCGGCTGGAGGACGGCTCGACCCCCGGCGCGATCTGGGTCGCCGGCCTGGAGCCGCGGCCGTATGACCAGGGCTTGGCGAACCGGCTGCAGGACTTGGCAGATTTCGTGGCCGATGAGTGGAGCCGGTTGCGCGCCAACCAGGCGCGCGAGGTCTCGGTGCGCGAGTCGGCCACCGTTCGCAGCACCCTCAGCGCGGTGATCGAATCCTCGCCCCTGCTGGTGGTGATCGCCGACCGCGACATGCGGGTGCTCGGCGCCAGCGCGGCCTGGATCAAGGCCAGGGGCCTGGAGGGCAGTCAGATCGTCGGGCGCACGGTCTACGAGCTGCGACCCGAGCTGTTTGAGCAGTGGCGCTTCGGCTTCGAACACGCCCTGGCGGGCAACACTCTGTCCCTGGACCGCCTCCCCACCCCGGGCGCGGACGGACAGACGAACTGGTCCAGGGTCCTGATCTCCCCCTGGCGCGATGCCGAGGGCGCCGTGGGCGGGGTGATTATCTCGATCAACGACGTCACCGACCTGGTCGAGGCGCTGGAGCGCACCGAACGCTCGGAGGAACGGCTGAGGCTCGCCCTGGAGATCGCCGACATCCACGTCTGGGAGATGGACTACGTCCGGCGCGAACTGGTCAAGGTGGGCGCCGAGGAAACCTTCTTCACCGAACCCAAGACCTTCGCCGAGCTCCACCGCGACATCTTCTCGACCATCGACCCCCGCGACCGGCCCGCGGTCCTGGAAGCGTGGAAACGCCACGTCGACGAGGGGACGCCCTACTACCCCGAGTATCGGGTGTGCCGGAGCGACGGCCAGGAGGTCTGGACCGCGTGCGCGACCCGCTTCATCGCCGACGAGGGCGGCCGCCCCTTGCGGCTGATCGGGGCGATGCAGAACATCACCCAACGCAAGGCCCAGGAACAGGCCCTGGTCCAGGCCAAGGACGAGGCCGAGGCCGCCAACCGGGCCAAGAGCGCCTTCCTGGCGACCATGAGCCACGAGATCCGCACCCCGCTGAACGGCGTACTGGGGATGGCCCAGGCCATGGCCGCCGACGCCCTCAGCGCCCCCCAGCGCGAGCGGGTGGAGGTGATCCGCCAGTCGGGCGAGAGCCTGCTGGCGATCCTCAACGACCTGCTGGACCTCTCCAAGATCGAGGCCGGCAAGCTGGAGCTGGAGCGGGCCGAGTTCGACATCGACGAGCTGGCGCGCGGCGCCCACGCCACCTTCCAGGCGATCGCCGATGGCAAGGGCCTGGCGTTCGACCTGCGGGTCGAGCGCGGCGCGCGCGGCGTCTATCTGGGCGATAGCGTGCGGGTGCGGCAGATCCTCTACAACCTGGTCTCCAACGGCCTGAAGTTCACCGACGCCGGCCGCGTGGAGGTGATCGTCGGCCGGCGGGGGCGCGAGCTGAGCCTGACCGTCATGGACACCGGCATCGGCATCGCCGCGGACAAGCTGGCGCTGCTGTTCCGCAAGTTCGAGCAGGCTGACGCCTCCACCACCCGCCGGTTCGGCGGCACCGGCCTGGGCCTGTCGATCTGCCGCGACCTGGCCGGACTGATGGGCGGCTCGGTCATCGCGTCCAGCGCCCCGGGCGTCGGGTCCACCTTCACCGTGACCTTGCCGCTTAAGCGGGTGGCGGCGGCCGCGCCCAGGCCCAGGCGGCGGCGCGCCCAGCCGACCACCATCGCCACCGGCGCACGGCCCCTGCGGGTGCTGGCGGCGGAGGACAACGGCATGAACCAGCTGGTGCTCAAGACCCTGCTGGGCCAGATCGGCGTGGATCTGGTGATGGTCAGCGACGGCCGCGAGGCGGTGGCCGCCTGGGAGCGCGAGCGCTGGGACCTGATCCTGATGGACGTGCAGATGCCGGTGATGGACGGCCTCACGGCCACGGCCCTGATCCGCAGCCGCGAAAAGGCCGAAGGCCGCGGCCGCACGCCCATCGTGGCGCTCACCGCCAACGCCATGTCGCACCAGGTTGCCGAGTATCACGCCGCCGGTATGGACGCCTTCGTGGCCAAGCCGATCGAGGCGGCCCGCCTGTTCGCCGCCCTGCAGGCCGCCGTGGACACCGCCGAGGCTCGCGACAGCGCCGCGGCCTGAAGCCCTCGCCAGGAGGCGCGGCCTGAAGCCCTCGCCAGGGACGCCGCCCTGGGGTTAGGCTCGCGCCATGCCCGAAAAGACCATGACCGAAGAGGTGCTGGAGCCGGATCTGCCGATCTGCGACCCGCACCATCACCTGTGGGACTTCCCCACCAGCCGCTACCTGCTGCCGGAGCTTCTGGCCGACATCGGTCAGGGCCACCGGGTGGAGAGCACCGTCTTCGTAGAGTGTACGGCCTTCTACTCGGCGCACCGCCGCGAGGGCTTCCAGTACGTCGGCGAGACCGAGTTCGTGGCCGGCGTGGCGGCTATGGCCGACGCCGGGCGCTATGGGCCGGTGCGCGCCTGCGCCGGGATCGTCGGGCGCGCGGCCCTGGACCAGGGCGCGTCCGTCGCAGACGTGCTGGACGACCATGTCCGGGCCGGCGGCGGGCGTTTCCGCGGCATCCGCCACTCCGGCGCCTGGGACCCGAGCCCCGACGTGGACAACAGCCATACACGGCCGCCGCAGGGCCTCTACGGCCAGGCCGACTTCCGCGAAGGCTTCGCCCAGCTCGCCCCGCGCGGGCTGTCCTTCGAGGCCTGGCAGTTCCACCCGCAGCTTGCCGAGGTGACGGCCCTGGCCCGGGCGTTTCCGCAGACCCCGATCATGCTCGACCACTGCGGCGGACCGCTGGGGATCGGGCCCTACGCCGGGCGCCGGGACGAGGTGTTCGCCGGCTGGGCCCGCGACATCGGCGAGCTGGCCACCTGTCCCAACGTCTGGGTGAAGCTCGGCGGCCTGGGCATGGCGATCTGCGGCTTCGGCTTCCACAAGCGCCAGGTCGCGCCCACCTCCGCCGAACTGGCCGACGCCTGGCGGCCCTACCTGGAAACCTGCCTGGAGGCGTTCGGCCCGGCGCGGGGAATGTTCGAAAGCAACTTCCCGGTGGACCGGGTGTCGTGCAGCTACGGGGTCCTGTGGAACGCCCTCAAGCGGGTCGCCTCCGGCTGCAGCGCAGACGAAAAAGCCCAGCTATTCCGGGACAATGCGGTAAACTTCTACAAGCTCGACCTCTAGCCCGCCTGGTGCTTGGCCGCCGGGCGCAGGATCAGCTCGATCCAGTCCGTGAACGCCTTGCCATAACTTCGCAGGAACTCGGTGGTGGCCGCGTTCACCAGTTTGCCCTGGTCGTCGAACAGGGCGAAGGCGGCGCCAACATAGGCTTCCTGGCTGAGCACGGGGACGTTGAGGAACACCAGCGACTGGCGCAGGTGGTGGTTGGCGCCGAACCCGCCGATGGCGCCGGGGGACACGCTGACCACCGCGCCGGGCTTGCCGTTCCAGGCGCTGGACCCGTAGGGCCGCGAGCCCACGTCCAGGGCGTTCTTGAGCACGCCGGGGACGGAGCGGTTGTACTCCGGCGTGACGAACAGCACCGCGTCGGCCGCCTTCACCTGGTTGCGGAACTCGACCCACGGGGCCGGCGGGGCGGCCTCGTCGTCCTGGTTGAAGTGCGACAGGCCGCCGATTTCCAGGAACTCGAACTTGAGGTTGGGGGTGAGCACTTCCAGGGCCTTGGCGACCTTGCGGCTGACGGAGTCCTTGCGGAGGCTGCCGACGACGACGGCGACGGTACGGGATTGCGACATGGGAGGTGTCCTCTGCGGAAGGTGGGTTTGGTCCTCACCGCGGCTCGATGAGATCAACGCCTTCGCGGCGGTGGCGGATGCACCGCCTTCGCCGCCCGCCGGCGCGCCCGGAAGGCGGCCATGGCGTCGGCGGGTTCGCTGGTGGTCCAGGCGTCCTCGAAGGCCTCGATCCCGGCGGCGATGGCCCCGCTCATCGGCAGCTCCTCCCAGCGCTGCATCAGCGCCTTCTGGATCTGCACGGCGCGGGGCTCGGCCTCGAACAGCTGGGCCAGCAAGGCCTCCACGGCGTCGTCCAGCGCGGCGGGCGGATGGATGTCCTCCACCAGGCCCCAGGCCAGCGCATCGGCCGCGGTGAAGGTCTCGCCGGTGTAGAGGATGCGCCGGGTCCGGCCCCAGCCGATCAGCGACGGCAAGAGCGCCGCCTCCACCACCGAGGGCAGGCCCAGCTTCACCTCCGGCATCCCCAGCATGGCGGTGTCGGCGCACAGCCTCAGGTCACAGGCCGCGGCGATCTCCAGCCCCGCCCCCAGGCACCAGCCGTTGATCCTGGCGATCACCGGCGCCGGCGTGGCGCGGATCGCCTGGCAGACCTCGTGCACTCGGCTGATGAAGGCCCTGGCCTCCACGGGCCCGGAGAGCCCGCTCATCTCGTCGATGTCGGCGCCGCCGATGAACGCCCGCTCGCCTGAGCCGGTCAGCACCACGGCCCTCAGCGCCAGGTCCGCCGCCAGCCCGTGGAACAGCTCGGTGAGCGCGGTCATCACCGGCGATGACGCGGCGTTCAGCTTGCGCTCGTTCTCGATGGCCACGAACGCCACCCGGCCGCGCGGGCGATCCTCGTACCGGACGCTGACGTAAGAGATCATTGTTCACTCGCCGCTTTCCTGCTCTGCTGACGATCTTAGCGGAGGATTGCGCAGTGGCCGACGGCAACATCACCAAGGACATTCTGTACGACGCGGTGGCGCCGGACGACTTCGAGTCCATGCTCGAGCTGGACCGCTACGGCGCCCGCTCGACGGCCTTCGACAAGATCATCTCGGCCACCCACGACCACTTCTGGGATCCGCTGGACACCAAGTACATCGACTTCTCCGCCCCCTGGGACATGGAGAACGATCCGCTGCTGCCCGACGACCAGGTCATGAGCCTTGGCGTGCCCTACGTCCTCGACCACCTCGAGAAGACCGGCCAGAAGGCCAAGTTCATCAACGAGATGGCGCTGTGGAATTTCTCGTCCATCCTGCATGGCGAGCAAGGCGCCCTGAACCTCTCGGCCAGCCTCTGTCACGTGCTGAAGGACCAGGGGGCGCAGGAATACGCCGCCAACCAGACCCGCGAAGAGGCCCGCCACGTCACCGCCTTCGCCAAATACATCAAGGCCCGCTGGGGCCGCCCGCGTCCCTGCGGCGTGGTGCTCCAGCAGCTGCTGGTCGACATCATTTCCGCGCCGGAGGTCTACAAGAAGATCATCGGCATGCAGATGCTGGTGGAGGGCCTGGCCATGGGCGCCTTCGCCACCGGCTTCCAGTACAACCGCGACCCCCTGGCCAAGAAGCTGTTCCAGCTGGTCATGACCGACGAGGCCTTCCACCACAAGTTCGGCAAGATCTGGGCCGACCGGACCATTCCGCGGATGACCCAGGATGAGCGCGAGACGGTTGAGGACTGGGCCGCGCACTGCTTCCAGAGCTTGCTCTTCAACCTGGGCTCGCCCGTGCAGATGGGCGGCGTCTACCGCGACTTCGGCCTCGATCCCGAGCGGGTCCTGGTGGAGGTGCGCGCCATCATCCAGAACGACGACGCGCGGCGCGAACGCCTGAAGAGCCAGACCAACATCTTCCGTGTGCTGATCAAGACCCTCTACAACGCCGGCCTGATCACCGACCGCACCCGCGCCTTCTACGGCACCTACGTCGACATGGACGAGCTGAAGTCCGAGGGCGAAAAGATGATCGGCGACGACATCGCCGAGGAGGGCATCAAATACCTCCAGGAAATCAACTTCCGCGACCGCGCCGCGAGACCCGTCAGCATCGCCGCGGAGTAGAAAACCTCCTTTCCCCCGACACGTAGTAGCGAGGGGAGAGGGCAGGGTGAGGGGTGGCTCGGACCCGCCGCTACCCCAGCGGTGCAGCCATAAGCCCCCCTGCCTACCCCTCTTCCTCCGCCGCCGCCGCCGTGACCTTGCCGGTGTCCTTCTCCTGCACCCGCGCGCCGCCCAGGATGCCGACCATGCCGTGGTTGCCTTCGTGGCAGGCGTATTCGTAGAGCGGCCCCTTGGTGGCGTTCATGGAAAGCTCGCCGCCCCACGCCTGGGTGAAGGTCGCCGGGTCGTCGATGGTGAAGGCGTACCTGATCTGGCCCGGGTTGATCCGGGTGAACCGCTCGGTGACCTTCACCGCCTCGCTGGCCCCGCGAAAGCTCTGCTCGCGGCGCAGGTTCACCGTCTCCACCACCAGGGTGTCGCCTTCCCAGCGGCCGATGCTATCGCCCATCCACTGGCGCACCCCGGTCGGGCCATGCCGGTCAGTCAGGCGGATGATGCGGGTGTCGTGGACCATCTCCACCAGGATCATCACCGCCTCGGGGGTCTGCACGATCTGGTAGGTGTTGTTGTACAGCAGCGGCAGCATCGGCGGCCCGGCGCTGGAGCTGAACGACAGGATGCAGCGCTCCCCCAGCGACAGGCCCTCGGGCCCCTCGAACGATCGGCCCGAGGCGCGGTTCTTCGCCCGCTCGGCGCCGCGGGCCTGCCCGGCGGCGGTCAGCGTCGGCAATCTCCCATCGGCGGTCGAGTTGATGATCGAGGTGCGCGGCTCCGCGCCCATCCGCATGATTTTGGTGCCGGGATCGACCCAGAAGGCGTTGTAGCCGCAGTCCACGCCGGAGAAGCCGCGGACCTCGCAGGTCTTGATCTCCTTCTGGTCCAGGTCGGTGCTGGGCGCCAGGCTGGCCGCCACCCGCGCCGAGGTCTCGCCCTCCAGCGTCGCCACTTCCTGCGGCGTATGCACCCCTCGCGCGCCATAGGTGGCCGCCCGCTCCAGCGGCGTGATGGTGGCGTTGGTCCAGATGCCCTGCAGGTCGGGCTGGCCGAAGGCGGTTCGCGGCGCCTTGAAGGCGGACACCTGCGCCAGCGCCACGGCGGGCGCCGCCGCCAGGGCCGCCCCGCAGAGCAGCAGGGCCAGGACGCTGTGCGGTTTCATGCGGATCTCCCCGTGGCCGGCCTTCGCGCGAGGCCGTGACGACCTGAGCCTAGGCGCAGCCGGGAGGCTCGGCAATTGTGTCCCGCAGGCCTTGCTTTCGCCCGCCGTCCCGCGTCGAAGGGGGCATGAGCGCGGGTCCGAGAGTAACGGTGGCGGGCGCAGGCGCGCTGGGTCTGGCGAGCGCCCTGGCGCTGGCCGACGCCGGTTGCCGGGTGACGGTGTGCGATCCGGAGCCTGCCGGCGCCAATGCCTCGGGCGTCGCGGCGGGCATGCTGGCGCCGGTGTTCGAGGCCCTGCTGGACCCCCAGGCCCTGGCCCACTTCGGCCTGTTGATGGCGGCCCGCGACCTGTGGCCGGCGCTGGCTCGGCGCGCGGGTGTGGACCTCGACCGGTCCGGCGCCCTGGCCATTGGCGCGGAGGCCTGGCTGGCCAGGACCCAGGCCGGCGCCCGACGCCTCGGGGTTCGCCTCACCGAACGCGCGCCCCAGGACCTGGCCCCCGGCGTCTCCCAGGCCTTCCGCCGCGCCCTGCTCACCCGCGAGGATTGGCGCCTGGAGGCGCCCGCCGCCCTGGCCCAGCTTCGCCACGCCGCCCACGCCGCCGGCGTCGCCTTCCGCACGGAGCCTGTCACCGGCCGCGGCGACGCGGACCTGCTGGTGATCGCCACAGGAGCCGGTACAGCCGCCGCCACAAACCTGACCGACACCGCGCCCGAACTGGCCAGCCTGTCGCCGATCAAGGGCCACATCCTCACCCTGCCCGACGCGCCTACGCCCCAGGTCACCATCCGGGGGGAGGGTGTCTACCTCACCCCGGGCGAGGGCGGCCTGATGGTCGGCGCCACCATGGAGCACGGCGCCGCCGACCCCACCGTCGACGCAGGCCGCGCCGCGCCCCTGCTGGCCGCCGCCGCCCGCCTGTTCCCCGCCCTGGCGAACGCCGCCTTCACCACCGCCGCCGGCGTGCGCGCCGCCACCCCCGACGGCCTGCCCCTGGTCGGCTGGAGCACGCAGCCCGGAGTCTTGCTGGCCGTAGGCGCCCGGCGCAACGGCTGGCTCCTGGCCCCCCTGGTGGCCCGGATCGTCGCCGCCCACGTGTCGGGGGCGGATGCAGGGGCCTATGCGGCGAGG
>NZ_JBKJTG010000037.1:0-3925 GCF_046590535.1 Phenylobacterium sp.
ATTTCAACGACCGGTGCGGCTTTCGCGTAACAGGCGCGCTTCAGACCCGGCCGGTCACCGGTACGAGCGCGCCGGTCATGGCGCGGGCCGCTTCGCTGGCCAGGAACAGGATCACCGCGGCCAGGTCTTCCGGCGCCACCCATGTGGAAGGGTCGGCGTCGGGCATGTCGGCGCGGTTGGCCGCGGTGTCGAGGATCGAGGGAAGCACGGCGTTGACGGTGATCCCATCGGCCTTCAGCTCCTCGGCCAGCGCCTGGGTCAGGCTGTGCACGCCGGCCTTGGAAGCCGCATAGGCGCCCATGCCCAGCGAGGCCTTCAGGGCCGCGGCGGAGCCTACGTTGACGATCCGGCCCGTGGCGCTGCGCCGCAGGTGCGGGATCGCCGAGCGGCTGGCGTTGGCGGCGGTCAGCACGTTCAGCTGGTACAGCTGCGGCCAGTGGTCGATGGACCCGCCCTCCAGGGTCTCCCAACGGAACCCGCCGGCGATGTTGAGCAGAACATCGAGCCCGCCGAACCGCTCGGCGGCGGCGTCCAGGGCCGCGCCGGCCTGAACGGCATCGGTAAGGTCCACCCCGCCCAGGACCAGGGTGGCAGGCCCGCCTAGGCCGGGCGGCGCCTCAGGGGCTAGATCGATCAGCGCAAGTCGCGCGCCCTGGCCCGCAGCGGCTCTCCACACGGCGGAGCCCAGCACGCCGAACGCGCCGGTGATGGCGATGACACGTCCGGCCATGGCCCCGCGCCTAGAGGCGCTCGACGATGGTCACATTGGCCAGGCCGCCGCCCTCGCACATGGTCTGCAGGCCCCACTTCTTGTTCCGCGCCTTGAGCGCGTGGACGAGGGTGGTCATCAGCTTGGTGCCGGAGGCGCCCAGCGGATGGCCGAGCGCGATGGCGCCGCCATTGACGTTGAGCCGGTCCGGATCCGCGCCCGTGGTCTGCAGCCAGGCCACCGGCACCGAGGCAAAGGCCTCGTTGACCTCGAACAGGTCGATGTCATCGATCGACATCCCAGCCTTCTTCAGCGCCCGCTCGGTGGCCGGAAGCGGCGCCTCAAGCATGATCACCGGGTCGTGGCCGATCAGGGTCAGATGGTGGATGCGGGCCAGCGGCGTCAGGCCCATCTCCTTCAGGGCCTTTTCCGAGACCACCATGACGCCGGAGGCGCCATCGCAGATCTGGCTGGACGTCGCCGCTGTGATCCGGCCGCCTTCCTGCAACAGCTTCACGCCGCGCATGCCGTCGAGGCTGACGTCGTAGCGGATGCCCTCGTCGCTGTCGTGACGGACGGCGGCGCCCTCCGCATCCATGCCGTCGAGCACCAGAATCTCGTCCTTGAAAGCGCCGCCCTGGGTGGCCGCGATGGCCCGCTGGTGGCTATTGTAGCCGTACTCGTCGAGCTGGTCCTTGGTCAGGCCGTACTTGGCCGCCACCATCTCCGCGCCCATGAACTGGGAGAACTGGATGTTGGGATAGCGCGCCTCCATCCCCGGGCTCTTCGGCACGCCGAAGCCTTCCTTGTAGGGCAGCGTCACCGACAGGCCCATCGGCACCCGGGTCATGCTCTCGACGCCGGCGGCGATCACCACGTCCATGGTTCCGCTCATCACCGCCTGGGCGGCGAAATGCAGGGCCTGCTGGGAGGAGCCGCACTGGCGGTCCACAGAGGTGGCTGGCACGCTCTCCGGCAGCCGCGAGGCCAGCACCGCGTTGCGCGCCACATTGGTGGACTGCTCGCCCACCTGCATGACGCAGCCCATCACCACGTCTTCGACCAGGGCGGGATCGGCGCCGGTGCGGTCCATGAGCTCGTTGAGAACCGCGGCGCCCAGGTCTGCCGGGTGCCAGCCCTTCAGCCGCCCGCCCTTGCGTCCGCCGGCGGTTCGGGTGGCGGCGACTATATAGGCCTCGGCCATGTGCTTGCTCCGTTCAAGGCTTCGCGCCTCGGAAGGCGCGTCAAGAAAAACACTAGAGGGGCGCCCCTGCGGAAGACAACCCGGGCGCCGTTGCGGTCAACCCTTGGCGAACACCTGCCTGAGGATGGCCTCGAGGCCCGCCTGATCATCAGCGTCGAAGGCTGCCGGTTGTTCGGAGTCCACGTCGAACACCGCGATCAGGCGCCCATCGCTGTCCACCACCGGGACGACGATCTCGCTGGCCGAGCGGCTGTCGCAGGCGATGTGGCCGGGGAAGGCTTGGACGTCGTCCACCCGCACGGTCTGGCGGCTGCGCGCCGCCGCCCCGCAGACGCCGCGACCGAAGGCGATGCGCAGGCAGCCCAGGGTCCCCTGGTAGGGGCCGACCACCAGTTCGTCCGGCTTCTCCGGATCGACCAGGTAGAAGCCTGTCCAGAAATAGTGCTCGAAGGTGGCGGCCAGCATGGCGGTCACGGTGGCCATCCGCGCGCCGAGGTTCGGCTCGCCATCCAGGACGGCGGCGATCTCCCGCGCCGCTACGGCGTACCGCTCGGCCCGGGAACCGGCTATCGTTCTCTCGTTGAAAGCTTCGACCATGGACTGTCTTCTAGCCGTCGCGCTGCGCCGGATGAAGGGCGGCTTCGCGGAAGCTGTCCGATGCGTGGATTTTGGGGCTTCCGCATCGCGCCGGCAAGGTTACGCTGACGTAACGGAAGTGAGGGAGGGACGATGCCGCGCAACGCGACCTTTTCCGCGATTCGCGTGGGCGCGCGGCTGACCAACGCCTTCGTCCTGGACATGATCAAGATGGGGGGCTACGGGCGCGACGCGACCGACGGGCTGTTGCTGCTGGCGATCACCCAGGCGAACCTCGCCCCCCTCATCCGCGACCCGGTCCTGCAGCGCACCTACGCCACCGTCGACCAGCCGCCCCCGGACGAGTCGCGCCGTCCGGTGAGCATGAACGCACTCTCCAACTCTCTGGGTATTCCCTTTGAGACGGTTCGCCGGCGGGTCGCCTCGCTGGCGAAGGACGGCGTTGTGGAGGTCACCTCCAGGGGAGTCTACCTCCCCCAGGCCACGGTCTCCTCCCCGTTTTACCGCCTCGCCCTTGAGGTCACCTACCGGCTGGTGGGTTCGCTTTACCACCGGCTACGGGACCTGGGCCTGCTGGCCAACCTGCCGGAACCGGCCGCCGGGGCGCAGCCATTCGACGCCCCGCCCGTCAGGCTGGTGGCGCGCCTGGCCACCGCCTATCTGCTCCGGCTCGCCGAGCCCTTGAAGCAGCACATCGGCGACATGGTCACCGGCCTCATCCTCATGGACATCATCGGCGCCAACACCGAGAGCCTCTCCGACCGGGAACGCGGCACCGAGGAGGCCGGGGAGGCCGGTTTCGTTACGAACGATCACCGCAAGCCCATCAAGGTCGCCGAGATAGCCCTGCGGCTGAGCATGCCCCAAGAGACCGTGCGAAGGCATGTGAACAGGCTAGTCAGGGACGAACAATGCGTCCGCGTCGACGAGGGCTACATCGTCCCGGCCAAGGTCTTGGCTCGCGGCCCCTTCGTGGAATTCATGCAGCTGAGCCAGTCGCACTTGCTGCGGATGTTCACCGCCATGGCCGAATATGGCGTGCTTGCGGACTGGGACCGGCAACGTCCGGGCCTGCAGGGCGCGGCCTGACGCAACCTTACGGTGCATGGCGCCAACCTCAAAATGGGTAGCCGAAAGCTTTCATAAGCTGCGCATTGGCCTCAACCTCAGGACGTATCTCGGGGAGAGGGCCAAAAATGACCACGCTCGTTCACAGCAACATCACCGGATCACCGGTCTTCCAGGACGGCGAGATCACCGACATCGCGGCCGTCGTCGGGCCGCATCCGGTGGACCGTCACGTTGGCCTGCGGGTCCGCATGCGCCGCAAGGAGATGGGCGTCAGCCAGGAGAAGCTGGCCGAGGCCCTGGGGATCACCTTCCAGCAGGTCCAGAAGTACGAGCGCGGCGCCAAT
>NZ_JBKJTG010000237.1:0-16373 GCF_046590535.1 Phenylobacterium sp.
GAGACGAAATATTCCACCGCGTTTTCCGGGAAGAATTTCTTGAACTCGGAATAGAGCTGCGCGGCCAGAGTCTTGTTCGGCGCCAGGATGACGGCGGGGCGCTGGGTGGCCTCGATCACCTTGGCCATGGTGAAAGTCTTGCCGGAGCCGGTAACGCCCAGCAGCACCTGGTCATGCTCGAAAGCTTCCAGCCCCTTCACCAGCTCCGGGATGGCGGTGAGCTGGTCGCCGGCGGGCTGGTAGTCGGAGACCAGCTTGAAGGTCTGGCCGCCCTCCGACTTGGCCGGCCGCGAGGGCCGGTGCGGCTTCCACAGCAGCGGCATGGTGTTCTCGTCATAGTCGAACGTCGCCGAGGCGTCGGACACGCCGGATCGCGTGGTCGGGGCGGGAGAACGGGGCATGAACGGCAAGGTAGGGGCTGAGCCCGCCGATGGCTAGGGGTGGGCTTCACCGGCGATCATCCGCACGGCGTCATCCACATCATCGAGGACCAGGGCCGCAGAGACGCGGAGGGTGCGGATACCCTGATCCGTCAACCACCCGTCGCGACGCAGGTCCCGTTCGGGCCGGTCCCCGAAGCTGTGCGACCCGCCATCGACTTCGACCGCGAGCTTGGCCTCGTGGCAGTAGAAATCCAGAACGTAGGGGCCGATCGGATGCTGCTTGCGGAAATGCAGGCCGTTGAGCTTGCGGCCCCGAAGCGCCCGCCACAGCACCACCTCCGGGAGGCTAAGGCGACGTCGCAATAGCTTGGCGAAATCCTTCGTGGTCCGCGGCCCGTCCATCGTCATCCTCCCCCAGCGCGGAGCGCGATCAGGGGGAGGTGGCCCAGAGGGCCGGAGGGGGTTGCAACCCTCAGTCCCGCCGGCCTCGGGCTTCAACCCCCTCACCCGCTTCGCGGGAGCTCCCCCTAAGGGGAGCATTGAGAAATCACCGTCGCGCCGCGAGCCAGTCCTTCACCGTGCGGTTGACCAGGGCCTGGCCGTCATGCTGCACGAAGTGGCCGGCGCCCGGGATCATCATCACCGTGGTGTCGGCCTGCACGTGGTCCCAGGTTCCGGAATGGCCGGCGGCGAGCAGCGCGGTGTCCTTCATGCCGTGGATCACCAGGGTCGGCGCCTTCACCGGCGCCATCGGCGGGGCTTGCGGCGCGCCCGCGCCCGGGGTGCGCGGATAGTTGGCGCGATAGTAGTTCAGCATGGAGGTGAAGTTCGAGCGCTTGAACGCCTCGACGTAGCCGGGCTTGGCCGCGGGGTCCTTCACCCAGCTGGCGAGGCCCTCGGCGGTGAGGTTCTTCTCGAAGCCTTCCTGCTGGAAGTTGCGGGCGTACTGGCTGTTGTCCTGCTGCGCCTTGTTGACAGCCATCTCCCGGGCGAAGCCGGCCGGGTGCGGCACGCTCATGATCACCAGCCGGTTGACCAGGTCCGGCCGGTTGATGGCCACCTGCCAGGCGATCGCGGCGCCCCAGTCGTGGCCGATCACCACCGCGTCCCTGGCGCCCTCGGCCTGGATCACCGCGGCGATGTCGCCGATCAGGCTGGGCATGGCGTAGGCGGCCATCCCGTCGGGCTTGTCGGAGAGGTTGTAGCCGCGCATGTCCAGCGCCGCCGTGCGGTAGCCCGCCTTGGAGAGTTCACCCATCAGCGGTTTCCAGGTCGCCCAGTAGTCGGGGAAGCCGTGGATCATCACCACCAGCGGACCCTTGCCCTGGACCACATAGTGCAGCTTCACCGCGCCATTGGCGGTGGTGCGATCCTCCAGCTTCTGCGCAGCGGCGGGCGCCGCCATCAGCAGGGCCGCGGCGAGCGCGCCGATCAGGGTCCAGATACGCATTCGAAGCCTCCCCAGGTTTGTCGGTGAGCATAGCACGGCAAGCCTGCCTACTCCTGTGCGCTAGACACCGTGTGTCACACAGTATATGACGCACAGCATGCCCACGGACACCGATATCTTCGAGAGCCTGCGCCAGGAGCTCCGCCGCGGCTCCCTGATCCTGGCGGTGCTGGGGAGCCTGCGGGCCGAGCACTACGGCTACACCCTGCGCAAGGCGCTGGCCGAGGCGGGCGTGGAGATCGAGGAGGGCGCCCTCTACCCGATGCTGCGGCGGCTGGAGGCGCAGGGCCTGCTCACCAGCCAGTGGCGCGAGGAGGCGAAGCGCAACAAGCGGTTCTACCGTCTCTCCGACCAGGGCCGTTCCGTGCTGGCCCTGCTCACCACCGAATGGCGCGCCCTGGGCGGCGCCGTGGACGACATCCTGAAGGGAGAGGGCTGATGGACCTGATCGAACGCTATCTGGCCGCCGTGGGCCGCGAGCTCAACGACGCGCAGCGGGGGGATGTCACCGCCGAGTTGCGCGACGTGCTGATGACCGAGGTGGAGGAGCGGGAGGCCGCGCTCGGCCGGCCCTTGGAGGAGGACGAGGCGGAGGCGCTCATCCAAGCGTTCGGCCATCCCATGGTGGTGGCCGGCCGCTACCGGGGGCCGCGCGCCCTGATCGGACCGGAGGTCTATCCGTTCTGGTGGGCCAGCCTCAAGGCCTCGGCGGTGACCGTGGCGGCGGTGTATCTGGTGCTGGCGTTGGTCAAGGCGGTGCTGATCGACGACGCCCGGCCGCTGACCCACGGGTTGGTCCCGTCCCTCTACACCGCTGCGGTCTGGGTTTTCGCCGGCGTCACCCTAGTCTTTGTGGCGGTGGAGCGTTTCGTCCCGAAGCGCGTCCTGCGGCGGTGGCGGGGGGCCGACCTGCCGCCCGCCGAGGCGAAGCCCAAGTCCCGCTTCGAATCGGCCGCGTCCTTGACCATCGCCATCCTGTTCACCCTGTGGTGGACCGGGGCGGTGAGCTTCCGCGACTTCTGGTCGACTGGCGACCTGCGCTTCGCCATGGCGGCGGTGTGGACCGTCTGGTGGTGGCCGATCCTTAGCTTCGCCCTTCTGGAGGCCGGGCTCTATCTGGCCCGGCTCATCAAGCCTTACGCCGCCCGGCTGCATGCCGGCCTAGGCCTGGCCTGGGCCATGGCGGGGATCGGAATCAGCGCCGGCGTGCTGCAGGCCGGCCACTGGATTGAGGTGACGGGCCCGGGCACAGCCGAGCGTACGGCCGCGCAGGTTGAGGCGCTGATCGACGTAGGCATGAGCTGGACGCTGGCCGGCGCGATCGCGGTGTTCGCCATCTGCGCGGCGGGCTTCGCCTGGCGGCTGGTCCGCGCCGCTGGCCGAGCGCCCGCTGCGGCCTAGCGGCGGCCGTCGGTCGCCTTGCCGATCACCGCGCCGGCCGCGCCGCCGACCACAGCGCCCACCGGGCCGCCGACCACGGCGCCGGCGACGGCGCCCGAGGCCGCCTTCTGTTCGGTGGTGTGGCCGCAGGCCGCGAGGCTCATCGCCAAACCGGCGGCGGTCAGCAGGCTGAGGGTCTTGCGCATGGAGGTTCCTCGTCGGGAAGAGTGATGCCGATCTAACGGCGTCCTAAGGCAGAGGTTCCGGCGCCAAGGTCAAGTTGGCGCGACATTTGCGGCCGCCGTTTAGTCTGCTCCAGAAGGAAACAACACCTCGGTTAACGGCCAAGTTTCATGTTGCACTGCAATACGGGCTTGCCAAACCCGACGAATGCCTTCATACACCGTTCACCATTTGCCGTCGCCCGCCCCCACCGAGTCCGGGGCCAGGGTAGCCGGCGGACGCTTCCAGCATGAGCAGGAGCGACCGCGGCGTCACTTGTCGGGGGGCATCTCCGCCCTCGTCGTGCAGGACACGAAAATCTTGAAATCTGGAACGCAAGCAAGCGCCGAATGGCGCGTGCTGGTCAGCGCCGCATTGATCGGCTCCGGCGTCGGGCTTGGCCTCGGCTGGGCCTACATGGCGGGTGGCATGGCGCAGGCCGCCACCGACCACAATCGCGCCGTGCGAATCGCTCAGGCGGCGGAAGGCGGGTTCTCTGAATCCGTGCTGCAACGCAACACAACTGGCATCGACGCTGGCGTGCTGCGGGTGGCCCGCACCCATGCCCCCTTAACCACGACCGACGCCGCCGAGCGTGAGCGGCAGGCCGCCATGCTGGCCGATCGCCTTGATCGCCAGCAAGCGGCCAAGGCCGCGCCGCCGATGCGCGACAGCCTCGACAAGCCCTTCCGCAGCGCCGCCGCGCCCTCCAGCGACCTGGAGTGCCTGACCCAGGCGGTCTATTTCGAGGCCCGCGGGGAGACGCCCCGCGGCCAGCAGGCGGTGGCCCAGGTGGTCCTCAACCGCGTGCGCCACCCGGCCTTCCCGAAAACTGTCTGCGGCGTGGTCTTCCAGGGCGCCGCCAAGCATCGCGGCTGCCAGTTCAGCTTCGCCTGCGATGGCTCCATGCGCCGCGGCCGCGAGGCCAGCGCCTGGACCCGCGCCCGCCAGGTCGCCGCCCGCACGCTCTCTGGCGCGGTGCTGGGCGACGTCGGCTCCGCCACCCACTTTCACACCACCAACGTTGCGCCCCAGTGGGGCCCGCGCATGCGCCGCATGGCCCAGGTGGGCGTGCACGTGTTCTACGGCTTCAACGGCCGTGGCCCGGCGGCCCAGGCCTATCGCCCCGCCGCGCCCAGCGTCGAGCAGGCGGTGCTGACCTCGGCCCCCCACGCAGTGGAGCTGATGATCGCCGCCGCCGTGGTGGAGAAAGCTGCCGACGCCGCGGTGGGCGCGATCACGCCAGCCCTGGCCACGACCGCCCAGCCCGCGCCGCCGCCTGCGGCCGAGAAGGCCGCGCCGGCGACCGTGCAGGCGCCTGAACCTGCCGAGGCCGCCGCCCTCAAGCCGGCGACGCCCGCGGACGCCGCCGCATCCTGATCCCGAGATGCACGGGCTCGCGCAGAAAGAGCGCGTGAGCCCCTGCGTCCACCTGTTCAGTTGAAGCCCATCTTCGACACCGCCAACACGCGGGCCTGGGACCGTGGCTGCCTGTTCGGCTAAGCGTCGCCATGAACGCAACCTTGCCCCCGCCGATGTGTTAGGTGAACGAGCCCTGCGTACTCGGGGCGCTTCCCCGACATCTGCCTGGGTGATGCTTTCACTCCGCGAGCCTCCAGTTTCGTGAAGGGCCGGCCGTAGCTGCCCGATCTCCCGCCTATGCCGAGGAAGCAGCTCTCAGCCCGACCATGGCTGTGGTGGTGGCGTCACCTGGGCCGCTGCCGCTCGACGGCCAGTTCAACGTGGTCGCCGCCCGCACATCGTTCGCCGATGCGTTTGAGATCGAACGGGAGAGCATGGCCAAGCGACCGCTGTCCGACCTCGGCGCCAGCATCGTCGAGGCCCTGGCCAAACAGTCGCACGCCGTCGTGGCTGTCGCACCCGGTCGCCCGGGCGCGCATGTGTCGATCACTCACACTCAGATCGCCGTTGTCGGCCGCGGGCCGGCGCTGGGCAGCGACGAAGCCCCTGCCACCCGGCCGGCGGCGGAGCACAGGAATTGACCCCCATGGAACCGCTCGAGCCGTCGGTGACTGGCGCCACCCTGCTGATCGTCGAGGACGAGGTTCTCGTGGCCATGACGCTCAAGAGCGAACTTGAGGACGCCGGCTTCCACGTTCTGGACCTGACCGACCGTCCCGGAGAGGCTCTCGCGGCGGCGCAGGCCTGCAAGCCCGCCCTGGCGCTGGTGAACATTGAGCTGCACGGCCGCGACGACGGCATCCCCCTGGCTCGTGAGTTCAAGGCGATGGACATTCCCGTGCTGTTCATCAGCGGCCAGATCAGCCAAGCCCGATCCGCGCAATCGGTCGCCGTCGGCTCGCTCCCCAAGCCCTATCACCCCGCCCACATGGTCATGGCGGTCAACTACCTGCTGCGCCACCTGGAAGGCGATGAGTCGCTGCCACGGCCGCAGGGCCTGGAGGTGTTCGCCGAGAACGCCGCCGAGATGGAGCCGGACGAGGCCTAGAGGCCTGCGTTCAGCGGGCGGCGGCTGGGCCTTGGGCCGGGGCGGCCGGTTGTGTGGCCCCTGGGGCCATCGCGACAGCCTCCTGCTGGCGGGCGCCGGCCAGGATGTTGGGCATCGAATAGTTGCCCTCGTGGCAGGCGAACTCGAACGTGGGCTGGGTCAGCGCACGGAACACCATTTCCCCCTGCCAGCTCTGCGCATAGACCGCCGGATTCTCCACCCGGAAGGCGTAGTGCAGCTCGGTAGGGGAGGTGCGGGTGATGCGCTCCACCACACGCATGTCGGCCTGGGGGTCGCCGTCCGGCGCCTCGACCTCTTCGGCGGGAAAGTTGGTGGTCTCGATGACCAGGGTGTCGCCTTCCCAACGGCCCAGGGAGTCGCCCATCCGCAGCCGCACGGCTTTCGGCGGATGGCGGGTCTCGCCCAGGCGCACAATGCGCAGCTCGCCCATGTATTCGCTGACGATGGCGATGTGGTCGCGAGTCTGGACGAACTGGAAATTGTCGTTGTAGCCGCCGTTCTGGAGCGGCGGAGCGGCGGCGGCCTCCAGGCAGCGTTCCCCCGCTGGACGGGACTCGGGGTGGTCGAAGTCGACCTTGCGGCGCTCCGAGCGCACCTTGCGGGCGGCCTTCGCGGCGGCGTTGAACGGCCGCTGACCATCGGTCGGCTGCACGATCCACGAGGTTCGCGCCTGACCCCGTATGCGCGCCAGGCCGACATCGGTGTCCCACCATTCGGACTCCGCCCCGCCCACGTTGTCGTCGGGCAACTCCGGCGGCTTGCCCAGGCGCGGCGCCTCCCAGGCCCTGGCCTCGGACGGCGGAATCACCAGCGTCTTCAGTTCGTCCGGCCGTTCGAGCATCGTCAGGGAATTGTTGGTCCAAGTCCCGTCCAGGTCAGGGACGCCGGAGGCGGTGCGGGGCGGGCGGTAGTCGCCGGCGACGGCGGAGGCCGCCAGGCCGCATACCCCCAAGAGCCCGACCCATCGGCCTGCCGTCGTCCACATCGCTCTAAACCCCGACCCTCGTGCGGCGAGGCTAGCATGCGGACGTTCTTTGTCAGCAAAGCTGAGCCAGGACTATTCCGGCCAGTTGAACGAGATTGTGACGCGCATGCCGTCGTCAGGCTTCGAGACGACGGCCATATGGGCGTGGGCGTTCTGCAGCAGCGACCGGACGATCAGCGCGGAGAGCTTGCCGGGCTGCGGCCAGACGTAGCCTTCAGGCAGGCCCACGCCGTCGTCGGCCACCACCACGCGGCAGCCCTTGCCATCCGTCGTGCTGTGCAGGGTGATGGTCCCCCCGTCCCGCCCGCGAAATGCGTGCTTCAGGGAATTGGTCAGCAGTTCGTTCACCACCAGTCCCGCCGGCATCGCCACGTCGAGCGGCGCCGGCCAGGTGTCCACCCGCAGATCGAGGCGAATGCCCTCCACTGCGTGGGCGCGCATGACCGCCGAGGCGATTTCGCTCAGATAGGTCCCGAGGTCGATGGTCTGTTCGGTCTTGGCGTCACCCAGCGCTCGGTAGAGCAGGCCCAGCGCCTCGACCCGCCCGGCCAGCCGGTCGAAACCTTCGCCGGTCGAGCGGTCCGACACCCCGCGCGCCTCCACGCGAATCAGTGAGGTGATCATCTGCAGGTTGTTGCGCACGCGATGCTGCAGTTCGCGCAACTGCATGTCCTTCTCGCGCACCTGATCTGCGAGCGCATCGAGGATCGAGGGCTCGCGGCTGGCGGCCTCCACCAGGGCCACCAGCCGGAAAGCCGGCTCCCCCGCATCGTCCTGAATGACGTTCGACCAAGCGTCCACCGTCAGCTTGGTTGCGCCACGCGGTATGTTGAAGGCGCCCAGATAGTCCTGGCCTTGCAGGATGGCGGCGCCCAGCGCGCGAGGGTCGTCCGGGGGCGCGGCCTCGCCGGGAAGTCGATCCCAGCCCGCCCCCAACATCGTGGTGTTCAACTGGCCCGACAGGCGCTCGAACTCGACGTTGGCGTACACCACCCGTTCGACGGGCTTCAGCTCGGCGACCGCGATCGCGATCGGGACCTGGTCCAGGAACTGCTTGAAGAGGTCGCTTTCCAGCGCAATGGCGAGATCGGGCGTGTCGAGGATTTGCTCGATGCCGCTGGGATTGTCCTGTGCAGACATTGAACCAAACTCGTGGGACTGAAGCTTCACGGCTTCGCGCAGCCACCCTATAGCCTGCGCACTCCGACGCCAGCAACCTTGCGCCGGCGTGGTCAAGCCGCTCCTGCCGCGGCCTCGAACTGAGCGGCGAGGCCTGCACACGGCGAGGCGATCGGCGCTAGGATCGCGCCGCCCGGCGAAGCGCCTGCGGCGGCTGCCCGAAGGCGCGCAGGAAAGCCCGGCGCATGCGTTCGGGGTCGCCGAAGCCCGCCGCCTCGGCCACCTGGTCGATGGGCGCCCGGCCTGCTTCTATCTGCGTGCGGGCTGCCTCCAGGCGCAACCGCTCCACGGCCTTGGCCGGCGTCGTGCCGGTTTCGGCGACAAAGGCCCGGGCGAAGTTGCGCGGGCTCATGGCGGCCTGGGCGGCCAGGCGCTCCACGGTCAGCGGCTCGGCCAGCCGCTCCCGCGCCCATCCGATCAAGGCCGCGAAGCGCCCATCGGCGCCGCCCATCTCCAGCAGGGCGGAGAACTGCGACTGCCCGCCCGGACGGCGCTGGTGGACCACCAGTTGCTGGGCGGTCCGGAGGGCGATGTCGGCCCCCAGATCGTCCTCAATCAACGCCAGAGCCAGGTCGATCCCGGCGGTGATGCCGGCGGAGGTCCACACCGGTTCGTCGCGAATGAAGATCCGGTCGGGCTCCAGGCGCACCTGGGGATAGCGGCGGGCGAAGTCGTCGGAGCGGCTCCAGTGGGTGGTGGCGCGGCGGCCGTCCAGCAGCCCCGCCTCGGCCAGCAAATAGGCGCCGGAGCAGACGCTGGTCATCCGCCGGGTGGCGGGGGCGATTGCGCGCAGCCAAGCCACCAGGATCGCCAGTTCGGGCAGGGCGCGCGTGCCGTCGCCGCCGGCGACCATCACCGTGTCGTAGGGGCCCTGGCCCAGCGCCTCGGCAGTCATCTTCACGCCGGAGGAACTGGCCACCTCCCCCCCGCCGGGCGCCAGGACCACGATCTCGTAGGCGCCCGTCTGGTAGCGCCCGGCGATCTCGAACGCGGCGATCGGCCCCGCGGCGTCCAGGATCTGGAAGCCGGGGAAGACGGCGACGGCGAGCTTGCGGGTCATGGCGTAATTCGAGGGAACATTGGCATTTCAGACACAGCCATATGCCTGTTGGATGTGTCTGGCAAACCTGGAGGCGCTCCCGCCATGCCCGACTTCACCGTGGTCTTCCCGCTCTATCCTGGCGTGACCCAGCTCGACTTCACCGGCCCGCACCAGGTGTTCAGCCGCCTGCCGGACGTCAATCTAATTGCAGCTTCCCTGGGCGGCCAGGACATCGAGGCCGACGGCCTGGTGTTCGCAAGCCTGGCCGACCTGGCCAAGGTCGAACGCTGCGACCTGATCTGCGTCCCGGGCGGCCTCGGCGCCACAGAGGCGATGCTGGACGCGGCGTTCGTCAGAGAGGTCCGCCGGCTGGCGGCCGGGGCGCGCTATGTCACCTCGGTCTGCACCGGCTCGCTGATCCTGGCGGCGGCGGGCCTCCTAGCCGGCAAGCGAGCGGCGACCCACTGGGCGTGGCGAGACCTGCTGGAGCCGTTCGGCGTCGTCGTCGACGAAGCCCGGGTGGTGCGCGACGGGAACACCTTCACCGGCGGCGGGGTCACCGCCGGCATCGACCTGGCGCTCACGGTGGCCGCCGAGATCGCCGGCCAAGCCTATGCCCAGGGCGTCCAACTCGGCATCGAGTACGCGCCGGCTCCGCCCTTCGACGCCGGCCGGCCGGAGACCGCGCCGCCCGACGTCGTCGAGCGTTTCAGGCGCCGCATGGAACCGATGGCCAAGGCAAGGATGAACGCGGCCGAAGAAGCGGCCCGGCGCCTGCCTCCTGCGTAGCCTACGGCTTGGTGGTTAGCTGTTCCGCTGAGCGCGGTGCTGCACGTTCTGGCGGATATTGGCGTGGCGGCCCTGCTGGTCGAGGTTCACGTCGTCGTCGCCGGGCTGCTCGGACTGGGCTTCGGTCACGCGATCACGACGCCCGATGTCAGAGCCGGCCACATCCGGTTTCTCGCTGGGGTGCGAACGTTGATCCGGCGGGATCGGGGGCGCTTTGGAAGGCATGGACCTTCTCCTTGTTCACAGGAGTGAACTCCCACCCGGCTGGCCGGTTCCTCAGCCCCTAGATCGCGTCGAGGCCCACATCGAGGTTGCTGACCGAGTGGGTCAGGGCGCCGACGCTGATCACATCGACGCCGGTCTCGGCGATGGCGCGCACGGTCTGCAAGGTGACGCCGCCCGAGGCCTCCAGGGGCACGCGCCCGGCAGTCAGGCGCACGGCCTCGCGCAGGTCGGCCAGGGTGAAGTTGTCGAGCATGATCACGTCAGGCGCCTGAGCCAGAGCCTCGAGCAACTGCTCCAGGCCGTCGACCTCCACCTCGACCTTCATCAGGTGGCCCGCGGCGGCCTTCGCCCGGCGAACGGCCTCGCCCACCGACCCGCAGGCGGCCACGTGGTTGTCCTTGATCAGGATGGCGTCATCCAGGCCGAAGCGGTGGTTCAGGCCGCCGCCGCATCGCACCGCGTACTTCTCCAGGGCGCGCAGGCCGGGGGTGGTCTTACGGGTGTCGGCGATCCGTACCGGCGTGCCCGCCACTGCGTCCACGTAGTCGCGGGTCAGGGTGGCGATGCCGCAGAGCCGGCCCAGCAGGTTGAGGGCCGTGCGCTCGGCCGCAAGCACGGCTCGCGCATTGCCGCGCACGGTGGCCAGCACCGTGCCGGCGGCGACTACCTGGCCATCGGCGACGGCGGCCTCGAAGCGGGCGGCAGGATCGAGTTCGGCCAGCGCCAGCCGGGCGCAGGCCAAGCCCGCCACCACCCCGCCTCGGCGGACGGCGAAGCTCGCGGCCAGCTCGGCGTCGGCCGGCACACAGGCCTGGGCGGTGACGTCGCCGGCCCGTCCCAGGTCTTCGGCGAGCGCGGCTCGGATGACCGGGGCGATCAGCAGGTCGGGCAGGGGCGGGATCATTCGGCGGCGTACCTGAGAGCTTGGGCCTCGACGTCGGCCAGGGTGACGAAGGTGCGGGCGGGGGGTCTGGCGGGGCTGGCGTCGGCGCGGAAGTGGCCGCCGCGGCTCTCGGTGCGGGCGAGCGCGCCGGCGGCCACGAAGCGGGCGGCGACCAGGGCTGCGCTGCGGCCATGGCGGGCCTCCAGAGTGGCGATCAGGCCGAGCAGCCGGCCAAGGCCGGCCGCGTCGCGCACCACGCCGGCGTCGCGGCTCATCGCCTGGCGAAGCTCGGCCAGGCCCGCCGACGGCAGGCCGGGGGCGACGATGGCGCGGACAGGACCGGTCGTAACGGGCTCGGCGGCCGCCGCCCGACCGGCCCGGGCGCCGAACACCGCAGCTTCGACCAAAGAGTTGGAGGCCAGGCGGTTGGCGCCATGAACGCCGGTGGAGGCGCATTCGCCGGCGGCGAAGAGGCCGGGCAGGCAGGTGCGTCCGTCCGCATCCGTGGCGACGCCGCCCATGTGATAGTGGCAGGCGGCGGCCACCGGGATCGGCTGGATCCGGGGGTCGATACCGCCGGACAGGCAGGCGGTGAATACCGCCGGGAATTCCTCAGGGAAGCGCTCCCCCACCGCCGCCTGGGCGTCCAGGAAGGCGCCGCGGCCGGCGGCGCGTTCGGCGTGGATGGCGCGGGCCACCACATCGCGGGGCGCGAGCTCGGCGGCCGGGTGATAGCCGCCCATGAACCGCTGGCCGTCGCCGTTCACCAGCACCGCGCCTTCGCCCCGCAACGCCTCGGTGGCCAGGGGCGCGGGATCGCGGCTGATGTCGATGGCCGTGGGGTGAAACTGCACGAACTCGGGGTCGGCGATCACCGCCCCGGCCAGGGCGGCGAGGCCCAGGCCTTCGCCACGCAGCTCGGCCGGGGTGGTGGTGACGGCGTAGAGGCCGCCGATCCCGCCGGTGGCCAGGATGACGGCGCGGGCCTCGATCTCTGTCAGACGGCCGTCCAACTCGGCGACGACGCCGCGAATCCGGCCCGTGGCGTCCTGCAGCAGGCCGCGCAGGGGCGCGGCGGTGCGGACCTGAATGTGCTGCGCGGCCAAGGCGGCGGTGGTGACCGCCTCCATGATCGCGCGGCCCGCCTGGTCGCCCTTCACCCGGGCCACCCGGGCGCGGCCGTGGGCGGCCTCCAGGCTCTGGGCGAAGCCGCCGTCCACGGTGCGGTCGAAGGGCGCGCCCAGGGCCGCCAGCGCGCGCACCGCCGCAGGCCCTTCCGTGGCCAGCAAGGCCGCCATGGCGGCGTCCACCAGGCCTGCGCCCGCCGCCACCGTGTCGGCGGCGTGCAAGGCAGGGCTGTCGTCGGCGGCCAGCGCCGCGGCCATGCCGCCCTGCGCCCAGGCGGACGAGCAACCGTGGTTCAGGGGCGCGCCGGTGAGCAGCAGGACCTTTGCGGGCGCGGCGGCCAGCGCCGCGGTCAGGCCGGCCAGGCCCGCGCCCACCACGATGATCCCCTCATGGACCAGGCGCGCCATCAGATCAGCTCCACGGCGACGTGGTGGCGGGCCTTGACCAGGTCGTAGCGCGCCGGGATGGTGGGCGGCGGCAGGTCGATCATCCGCTGCACCGCCAGCCGCGCGCGATCGGCGATGGCCGGGTCGACGGTGACCTCGTAGCGATCATGCAGCAGAGCCTCGTAGATGTTCTCCAGGCTGATCCGCTTCATGTGCGGGCACAGGTTGCAGGGCCGCAGGAACTCAGTGTCCGGCGCGTCTGCGGCGACGTTGTCGGCCATGGAGCACTCGGTGATCAGCACCACGCGGCGGGGCTTCTTCTGCAGCACGTAGTCGTTCATGGCGGCGGTGGAGCCGGCGAAATCGCTGACTTCCAGCACATCGGGGGGACATTCCGGGTGGACCAGCACCTGCGCGTCCGGGTAGGCGGCCTTGACCTCCAGAATGTCGGCGGCGGTGAAGCGCTCATGCACCTCGCAGCGGCCCTGCCAGGCGATGATCTTGATGTGCGTCTGACGGGCCACGTTGCGGGCCAGGAACTCGTCCGGGATCAGGATCACCCGGTCGACGCCCCACTCAGCCGCCACATGCTCCACCACCTGGACAGCGTTGGCGCTGGTGCAGCAGACGTCGGTCTCGGCCTTCACGTCGGCGGTCGTGTTGACATAGGTGACCACCGGCAGGCCCGGATAGCGCTGCTTGATCAGGCGCACGTCGGCGCCGGTGATCGAGGAGGCCAGGCTGCAGCCGGCGCGCAGGTCGGGGATCAGCACGGTCTTGTCCGGCGACAGGATCTTCGAGGTCTCGGCCATGAAGTGCACGCCGGCCTGGACGATGATCCTGGCGTCGGACTTGGCGGCTTCCTTGGCCAGGCCCAGGCTGTCTCCGACATAGTCGCCGACCCCGTGGAAGATGTCGGGCGTCATGTAGTTGTGCGCCAGGATGACCGCGTTCTTCTCGCGCTTCAGCCGGTTGATCTCGGCGATCAGCGGCGCCTGGGTGCGCCATTCCATGGGCGTGACGTGGCGCTTGACCTTCTCCCATGCGGGGGCGGTCTGAGCTTCGACGTCAGGGGTGAACGCGAACTGGAAACCGTCGGCGGCCATCTCTCCCTCCTTATGCTCAAAGTGAGCATTAACTAGGCCTATAAAAAGGCGCCGAGGCCGATTGCCGCCTGGCGCTTACCTTTTGCTCACTCCGAGCAAAAGCGAATATAGGCCGTTCGGCGAACCGTGCAAGCCCGTTTTGGGTTTTCGGGTCAGAAAGACGACGGGACCTTACCTAGGGGAGGGTGACTTCGGCGATGGCGCGGGCCAGCTGGTCGGGGCCATAGGGCTTGCGCAGCAGCGGCCACGGCGCGTCCTCCGCGGCGCTGAGCACATCGCCCATGTAGCCCGCCGACAGGATCACCGGCAGGGCGGGGCGCAGCGCCGTCGCCTCGCGAGCCAGGTCCACCCGGACTTGTCGCCGGGCATGATCAGGTCGGTGATCAACAGGTGGAACGGGGCCCAGGGCGCAGCAACCTGCCCCAGGTCGCGTCGTTTCCCATGTCCGGGTTGTCGCACTTGCACGATTATTGCCGGCCTCGGGTCCAAATATCGCCGGTTTGCGCCTATATGCGACGCCTGATGTCAGAGAGAGATGAGCGCCTGAAGCCCTGGACGGAACATTGGCCCCGCCCGGTGTGGGCAGGGGTTGGGACGCTTTTGGTCCTCGCCGCCGTCCTGGTCGGCCGCGGATTTGTGCCTGGCAAAGGTGACCTCGTCGCGCGCCAGCGCATCGCCGTGGCCGCCCGCGATCTCTCGGCCGCCGACCTGCAGCGCTTGGTGCTGGGGATGGATCCGGCGATGCGGGCGCTGGCGATCCGCCATGACCCCGGCCTGCGCCAGCCCGACCTCTGGGCGCGGCCGGAAGGGTGGGGCAGCCTCGATATCACCCATGTGCCGACCCTGGGCGTCGTCGTCGAGGGCGAGGGCGAGACCGCCCAGGAGCTGAACGCGCTGCGCCCCTTCGCGCGGCTCCCGATCCGGCCGATGCGGCCCTTTGTGTTGTCCGGGGCCGGCGCCGATCGCGCCCGGGCCATCGAGTGCCTGAGCCAGGCTGTATATTACGAGGCCGCGCGCGAGCCGGAGATCGGCCAGGAGGCGGTAGCCCAGGTGGTGCTGAACCGGCTGCGCCACCCGGCCTATCCGAAATCGGTCTGCGGCGTGGTCTATCAGGGCGCGGCGCGGACCACCGGCTGCCAATTCACCTTCACCTGCGACGGCTCCATGCGCTATGCGCCGCAGCCGGCGCTGTGGCGTCGGGCCCGCGAGGTCGCCGAGCGGGCGCTGGCCGGCTATGTCGACAAGCAGGTGGGCTCGGCCACCCACTATCACGCGCAATACGTCGCCCCGTACTGGGCCCCGACGCTGGTGAAGATGGTCCAGGTCGGCCAGCACATCTTCTACCGCTGGACCGGGCCGTGGGGCGAACCGCCCGCCTTCACGGGCCACTACGCCGGCGGCGAGGCCTATCTGAGCCCGGCGGTGCTGGGCAGCATCGACGCCCGCACCCAAGGCGGCCTGATGGCCCCGGAGTTCCAGGAACCGGTGGAGCGCAAGGTCACCCTGGCGGTGGCCGGCGAAGTCCGCACCTACAGCATCGTAGACCCCACACTACCCACCGCCGAGCGCGCGAAGCTGAGCGGCGTCCTGCTCTCGACGCGCCGCCAGCCGACCCCGGACGAGGTCAAGCGGATCAACCAGAGCCTGGAGACGCTGGAACGGTCGATGGACAAGCCCGCGGCGGGGACGCCTTCGGGTGGGGCTGCGGCGGCATCGAGCCAGGTCGGGCCGGCGGGGTAGCGGCGTATTCAGGGCCTGAGAGATAGATATCGCGTCCCCAGAACCCCTCAGATTTGAGCGTGCCTAGAGCAGGAGGCAGTTCGTGCGCGGCTTCGGCGCAGCGCCACGCCGGCCACGCCGAAGCCCAGGATCATCAGCGCCCAGGCGGCTGGCTCTGGCACGCCGGCGACATTGATCTCCATGAGGTACGGATTGTCGCCGCCGAAGTTCGTCCAAGTGGCGGCCTGGTCGAAGGAATACTCGTAGTTTCCGAAGGTCCCTGGCCCGGTCTGGTCGTTGCCCTCGGCGTAGCTCCACCCGACCGAGCCGCCGCCGGTGACCCCCAGGATGAAGTAGTAGGTCGCGCCGGCCGAGAGCGTCGTGGCGCTGAGCGGCGTGAAGGTCCGAACGCTTTGCGCACCCAGGAAGCTGGGCAGCCCGAAGGCCGTGACGACCGCGCCGGTCGTGGAGCCCTTGCGCAGTTCGGCGAACACGCCCGGTTCGTCGACCTGGTCGCCCGCGACGGTGCGGATGCTGGTCAGCGACCAGCTGTTGGCGTCGACGACGAAGGACTGGGCCGCCCAGTTGTCGATATCGACAACTGTGGTGGCGCGGATCGGCTCGCCGAGGTTGGTCAAGAGGACCTCGGCGTGGGCGGCGGGCGCGGCGGCGAGGGCCGCAGCGAAGGCGAGAGCAGTGCGCATGATCAGTCTCCCTAGGCGATGGAATGAGGTTGCGGGGCGTCCGCGGCGGGCGCGCTATGCGTTTGGGTGGCGCCGCTCAGGCGAGCGGAGGCCGGCATCAGGCGGCGCGCGGTCTGCGGCGCCGCAACGCCGCGCCGATGCCTGCGAACCCGACCAGCATCACGGCCCAGGTCGCCGGCTCGGGCACGCCGCCACCGCCGGTCCCGTTGTCGGTCACCGTGAGGATTGAGTGGTCAAAGTCGAGCAGCACCGCGTGGTAGACGCCCGCCGCGCCCAGCGCTCCTTCGGTGAAGTAGCTGAA
>NZ_JBKJTG010000243.1:0-22747 GCF_046590535.1 Phenylobacterium sp.
GTCGCCTGCGCGCTGTCGATGGTGTCGGCGCCAGCCCCGCCGACCAGGGTGTCAACACCCGTGCCGCCGTTGATGGAGTCGTTGCCGTCGCCGCCATCGACGTTGTCGGCGCCCGAGCCGGCCGTGACCGTATCGTTGCCGATGCCGCCGGTGACGGTGCTGTTGCCAGCCGTGGTGGTCACCTGGTCATTGCCGTCGCCGACGTTGATGGTGTCGTTACCACCGCCACCGCCGGTGACGGTGTCGTTGCCGAGACCACCAACGATGGAGTCGACTTCACCGCCGCCGACGATGCTGTCATCGCCGTCGCCGCCGTTGAGGTTGTCGAACGTACCGGCCACCGAAGCGCCACCACCGTTGATGCTGTCGTTGCCGAGGCCGCCGTCAACCACGTCCGCGAGGGTGCCGCCGGCGACGCTGTCGTTGCCTGCGCCCGCGGTGACCGTGTTGTTGCCGGCGCCCGTGGTCAGTTGGTCGTCGCCGTCTTCACCGAGGATGGTGTCGTTGCCGCCACCCGCCACGATGGTGTCGTTGCCGAGGTTGCCGTTCAGGAAGTTGGCGCCGCCACCGGTTTCGCTGATCGAGTCGTCGCCCTGACCGCCATAGAGCGAGTCCGCGCCCGAACTGACGGACTGGATCGAGTCGTTGCCCTGGTTGCCCTGGAAGTTATTGGTGCCCGTCCCACCGGTCATGCTGGCTTGGTCGTTGCCGTCGCCCAGGGTGACGGTGTTGTTGCCCGCCGCGTTGGAGAAGGTGTCGTTGCCGATGTCGCCGGTGAACGTGACGTTGCCGGTCGAGGTGGTGAAGTGGTCGTTGCCGCCCTCACCGAAGACGGTGTCGTTGCCGCCGCCGCCCTGCAGGCTGTCGTCGCCGAGGTTGCCGTTGATGTTGTCGGCCGCCGAACCGCCAACGATGGAGTCGTTGTCGCCGCCGCCCAGGAGGGTGTTGGAGCTGGTCTGGCCCGTGGCGGTGATCGAGTCGGCGCCGAGGTTGCCCTGGGCGAAGTTGGTGCCCGTGCCGGTGTCGATGGTGTCGGCGCCTTGGCCGCCGTACATCGTATCATTGCCGGTGCTGCCGGAAATGCTGTCGTCGCCCTGGTTGCCTTGGATCAGGTCGTTGCCGCCCAAGCCGCCGAGGCTGTCGGCGCCTTCGTTGCCGTACATGCCGTCGTTGTTCGCCGTGACGACGGGCGTGTCAGCACCGACCACACCAACCGAGAGGAACGAGGCGTCGGGGAACACCGTGCCCAGCTCGCCCAGGATGCCGGTGCCGTTAGCCGAGGTGCCGAACGTCACCGCACGACCGGTCACGCCGGAGGTGATCAGCACCGACGCGAGAGTTGTCTGCGTCGCGGCCTGGAAGCGCACCGAGGTGACGCTGGCCGACTCACCGGCCGTTTGGAAAACCAGCGTGTCGAGACCCGCATCATACGCGAGCGCCTGCGCCGCGGTGATGGTTTCAAAGAAGAAGGTAGCCATTAGTTTCTCTCTCCAGTGTGTGTCACACGGACCCTCGGCACGTCTAACCCCCATCCCCGATGAGGCCGTCCCGACGGTCCATTGTCCCCAAGCACCACAGCATTGCCGTGGCGAAGGATAAACGAGCCCGAGGAATGCCTATCGGAAGCCCACCTATTAGGCAACAGCAAAAAGGGTCGGTTCGCCGGGGTCAGAAGGCCCGGATGCTGCGCCGCAACTATTGCTCGCGGAAGGCGTCGTGCAGCGTGTCTGTGATCGGTGAGATCAGGAAGCCCATGACGGTCCGGTCGCCGGTGACGATCAGCGCCTGAGCGGGCATGCCAGGCGTCAGGATGGTGCCTGGCTTGAGCAGCTTGAGATCCTTTGGATCGATACGCAGGTCCACCCTGTAGGTGGCGACGCCGGTCCGCTCGTTGGTGATCCGGTCGGCCGAGACCACCGCCACCTTGGCCGGCAGGTCGTCGTTGAAGCGCGCGTTCAGGCCGCTGAGCTTGATGCGCGCATCCATGCCCACATGGACCTCGTCCACGTCCTCCGGCTTGACCATGGCGGTGACCAGCAGAGGGGTGCCGGCGGGCACCACGTCCATGAGCACCTCGCCCGGCGCGGTGACGCCGCCGATGGTGAACTGGGTGAGGTTGAACACGTACCCGTCGACCGGCGAGCGCACCACGGCGTTCTTCAGCGTCTCGCGCGCGGTGGTGAACCGGGGCGTCACATCGGAAAGCTTCGACTGGACGTCGCTCAGGCCTTCGGCGGCCTGGCTGCCCCGCTGGTCGCGCAGGGAGCCGAGCTGGAGGCGGGTCTCGCCGATCTGCTGGCGCAGGCGCGCGATCTCAGAGACCAGCGCCCCTTTGCGTCCACCGAGTTCGGCCAGGTTGCGCTGGTAGCGCAGGATCAGGGTCTTGGGCGCGTAACCCTGGGCTTCCAGTTTGCGGTAGCCGGAGAGTTCTTCCTCGACCAGCCGGAGCTGTTCGTTGATCGACTCCACCTGGAACTGCAGGCCCTGAACCTGGGTCTGCTGCTGCTCACTGCGCTGGGCCAGCACCGCGGCCTGGCTCTGGTAGAGTTGCAGGCGCGAGGAGAACAGGAACTGCTGGTCGCGGATCAGGCCGGAGACCCGTGGGTCGGCCATGCGCGCGGTGAGTTCGGCCGGCAGCGTCAGGACGCTGCGTCCCGAGGATTCCGCGGAGAACAGCGCCGACTGCGCCAGCAGGGTGTCGTACTGGTTCTGGTAGACGTCGAACATGGCGCGCGCCTCGACGTCGTTGAAAGTCAGCAGGGGCTGGCCCGGGCGGACCCGCTGGCCCTCCTTCACCAGGATCTGCCGCACCGTACCGCCCTCGCGGTGGCGTATCGTCTTGCGGTTGGACTCGACCCGGACCTCCGCGGCCGCGGTGATCCCGGTGCTGAGCGAGACGACCGAGGCCCACAGGCCGAGGCCAAGGACGAAAGCGCCGATCACACCGGCGCCGATGATCATCGGGCGGCGCAGGCGGCGCTGCAGCGCCGGATCGACGGGACCTTTGTCGTCGCCGAAGGTGGGGGCGACATAGCCCGAACGGAGGGGTTCCAACTCGAGCTTCATCCGTTGGCCTCCACGGCCCGGACTTCGGCGGGCTTCATCAACCGGGCCATCACCTGCTCGCGGGGGCCGAACAGTTCCACGCGGCCCTCGCGCAGGACCAGCATCTTGTCGGCCGAGCGGAAGATTCCTGGCTTGTGGGAGATGATCACGACGGTGGAGCCGGCCGTCTTCATGGCCTCGATCGCGTTGATGAGAGCGTCTTCACCCTCCGCATCCAGGCTGGCGTTCGGTTCGTCGAGGACGACGAAGGCCGGGTTGCCAAGCATGGCGCGCGCCAGGCCCACCCGCTGGCGCTGGCCCGCCGACAGGGTCGTCCCACCTTCGCCCACCTCGGTGTCGTAGCCCTTGGCCATGTGCAGCACGAGATCGTGGACCCCGGCCATCTGGGCCGCGCGAACCACCTCTTCGTCGCTCACGTCGTCGCGGAAGCGGGCGATGTTGTCGCGCACGGTTCCAGAGAACAGCTCTGTATCCTGCGGCAGGTAGCCCACGTAGCGGCCGAAGTCGGCGCGGTCCCAGGAAAACACGTCGGCGCCATCCAGGCGAACCGCGCCGTTGAGCGGCTTCCAGATGCCCACCAGCAGGCGCGCCAGGGTCGACTTCCCCGCCCCGGACGGACCGATGACGCCCAGCACGCCGCCGGGCTCCACCATGAAATTGATGTTGGTCAGCAGCAGCTTGCTGGCCCCGGGGGGCGCGAAGTTCACCGCCTCCACGCTGAGTTTGCCCAACGGCCGGGGCAGCGCCGTTGCGCTGGGGGGCGGTTCGGCGCGCATGAGCAGTTGCGTCAGGCGCTCGTGCGCCCGGACCATATTGTTGAGCGGCTCCCAGGTGCCGACAATCTTCTCGATCGGCGCCAGCGCCCGGCTGGCCAGGATCATATTGGCGAACAGCATGCCCACATGGATCTTGCCCGTGATGATCAGAAAAGCCCCGATCGCGATGATCAGCACCTGGATGCCCTGCCGGACCACCTTGATGGTGTCGGTGTAGGCGTTGGAAGACTCCGCGGCCGCCGCGCCCCGCTCGATCGTGGTGCGGCGATGCCCGGCCCAGGCGGCGCCCAGGGTCGGCAACATCCCCATGGCGCGAACCACCTCGCCGTTACGCAGGGCCGCGTCAGTGAAGCTGTAGCTCTTCAGCGCCGCGTCGTTGGCTTCGCGCTGGGCCGGCCGGATGGCGCGTTCCTGCGCCAGGGCCAGGATGATCAGCACCACGGCGCCGCCGGTGGTGACCCAACCCACGAGCGGGTCGATGATGAACAGGACCACCAGGAACACCGGCATCCACGGGATGTCGAAGAAGGCCGCCGCGCCGACGCCGGTGAGCGTCTGGCGGAACTGGTCCAGGTCGCGCAGGGCCTGGGCGCGCGCGCTGGGATCACCGCGCACCGCGGCGTCAAACACGCTGGAGAACACCCGGCCCGAGACCCGCTGGTCCAACAGGACGCCATAGTTGATCAGGATGCGCGCCCGGATGTCGTCGATGACGCCGGAAATGGTGAACACGAACAGGGTGATGAGCGTCAGCATCCATAGCGTCGCCGCGTTCTGGCTGACCAGCACCCGGCCGTAGACCTGGAAGGTGTAGAGCGGCAGCGCCAGGTAGAGGACGTTGGACACCAGGCTGAAGCCGAACGCCACCAGCGCCGGCTTACGGCCCTCGTTCAGCGCGCGGGTCAGCACGTTGTCAGGCTGGTTGGCGAGGAACGTCAGAATTTTCATGGTGCGCCGTGGTGGTCCCGTCAGTCCGTGCGGCCCAATAGACCAAGCCCTGGCCTAAAAAGGGTGAACGCCGGTCGAATGGATGCTCGACCGACCCGTGCCCGAAACGCGCGGAGCCGGCGGAGAGATGCTCAGCGGCCCTCTGGATGTCAATGCCGCGCCGCGAAAGGCGTCGCGCGGCGTCTGGCCATGCTAAACCCTGCAAGGGCGCATCGTCGCGCCATCACGGAAGGCTAGATGAACAGGGTCGCCGTTCTTGGGAGCTGCATAACCCGCGATCTGTGGCCGATCCGTGGCGAAGAGGTCGACGGGCTGCTTTATCTGTCGCGGACCAGCCTTCCCAGCCTGTTCTCCGACCCGGTGTCCGGCGTGCGCTCCGGAGGGAACCCGCCGGGGGAGCTTCGCCGCCACCAGCATCGCGCGCTGCTGGCGGACCTGAATAAGACGGCGCTGGCCCGCCTGGTGGCGTTCCGACCGACGCACCTGATCTTCGACTTCATCGACGAGCGCTTTGACCTTCTCAGCGTGGGGCCCTCGCTGGTCACGCAGAGCTGGGAGCTGGAGGCCAGCGGTTACCTGCGGCAACGGGTTTTCAAGGGCGCGCGCCGCATTCCGCGGTTGAGCCCGGCCTGCGACCGGCTCTGGCTGCAGGCGGCCGGCGAGTTCGCCGCCCTGGTGCGGGCCACGCCGCTGCGCGACGCCCGGCTGATCCTGCACGTGGCGCGCTGGGCCGACCGGCGGGTTGGCCGACAGGGCCGGCCGGCGCCCCTGACCGACGTGGAGATCCTGCCCGGACGGCCCGCCGACGTCGGCCAGCAGAACGACCTGCTGGCGCGCTACGAAGCCGCCTTCACCGAGCTGATGCCCCCGATGGAGCGCGTGGACGCCCCCGGGCAACGGCTGGCCGACGACGCCCACCAATGGGGTCTCAGCCCGTTCCACTATGTGCCGCAGTACTACGCCGAGATCTGGCGCCAGCTCGAGGCGCTTGGCGTCAGCGCCCGCCCTGGCGCGCCCAGTGCTCCAGCGGCGTGAGGCCCAGGCGGACGACCTCCGGGCGGGCGGCGAGATAGGCCGCGGTCGGGAAGCCCGGCCGCGCCTCGGCCACGCTCCAGGCGCCGCCTTGCAGGTAGTCGATCAGCGGGTTCGCGCCCGGCGCCAGGGCCGCGCCGCGCGCCGCCGCGTAGTGGCTCACGTCGAACCACGGACCCGGGCTGCGGCCCTCCCGAGCGCCTTCCGCCACAAAGTGGGTCAGCGGCTCCTGGTCGCTCTCGGCCACGTCAGGGTTCTGCTCCAGGTACCAGCGGCCATCGACGAGCGGGTGCGGCGACAGGCCCTCGCGCCAGCCGGTGGCCAGGTAGTGCAGCAGAGCCGGACCCGCCTGGGCGGCCTGCGGCGCCTGGACGGCGTACCAGGCCGGATCGAACAGCGGGTGCGGGCTAAGGCCTTCCAGCCAGCCGGCCCGCAGATAGTGCGACAGCGGGTCCTCGCCAGCCAGCAGCACCGGCGACTGGGCGACGTAGTGGGCGATGTCGAACAGCGGATGCGGATCGCGCCCCCGGGCGGCGCCGGCGCGAACGTAATGCTCCAGCGGTGAGACCCCGGACGCGGCGATCTCGGCCGCGTTGTGGACGGAATAGAACAGGGCGTTGAACAGCGGGTGGGGATGGCGCCCCTCGAACCCGCCGCGGCCCAGGTAGTGGGCCAGCGGCGCAAGCCTGGCCTGGGCCACGTCCGGATAGGTTTCAAGATACCAAGCCTGGTCCATAAGCGCCGGCGTGGTCACCGTCGGGTTGGCGCGCCGCCGTGCATAGGCCGCCATGTGGCGCAGGTCGTGCAGCGGGCGGCCCGCGCCGCGCCAGACCCGGGCGCGGGCCAGGACCAGCGCCTGGCCGAACGCGCCCAGCCTGAGGAACAGCTTCTCCAGCGCCTTGCTGATGCGGCCGTGCCGGCGCATCGGACGCACCGCCGTGGCGGAGGCGGCGAGGTAGGCCGCCATCGCCTGGGCGCGCAGGCCCTGGGCGGCCTCCGCGCGGGCGACCAGCGACTCGGTCAGGGCGACGGTCAGTTCGGTGCGGGTGAGCGCCTCGCGCGCCAGCGCCTGGTTGGCGAAGCTCCGCGCCGCATCGCGGTCCAGCTTCAGCCCCCCCGCGCGCAGCGCCACGGCGCGGGCCTTTTCCACGAAGGCCGTGGGAATCTCGAAGCCGGCGCTGGGCTGGGTTTCGTCCAAGATGTCGGCCGCGGCGTCCGCAGCCCCTCCCCGTTCGGTCAGGTCCGTTGTCTCAGACGCCGGCGCCACGGTGTCAAGGCGGGCTCCCTCCACCGTCATAGGCCTTCCGCTTCGAGCCACTGCTGGTAGCTGCCGACGCCCGACGCGAACGGTTTGGGGAAGGCGGCCTGCAGGTCCGTGCGGTGGCGGTAGAGCAGCCGCTGGGACCGGGCGATCGGGACCCCGTCCTCGAAGCTGTCATAGGCCCAGTAGCGCCCCGGAATGGCCGGGTCGGTGACCGCGGCGACCTGATCCTTATACCAGCGCCAGATTTCGTAGACCGGGAAGTTCTCCCCCGCATAGCGGCGGGTCATCACGTCGCCCAGCGGGCCCAGCTTGGTGAAGTGCCAGAAGCGCAGCACGGCGCCGTTGACGGTGATCCGGCCGTCCTTCTCCACGGCGACGGTGCGCTTGCTGAGGTTCCAGCTGGCGACGTTGTAGCCAGGATCGCGCAGCACCTTGACCTTGTCGAACAGGGCCGGGACGTGGTCGCACCAGCGCTGGTCCACGAACAGGCCGTTGGGGATATCGTCGTAGCAGTAGGATAATAGCCGGTCGTTCCACCACTTGGCGAAGCGCGCGCCCTCGCCGGTGGTGCGGACCGCCACGAATCCCAGGTTGAAGATGCCCGTGCGCGAGGCGGAGATGTCGTTGTCGGCGATGGCGGTGGGGTCGTCGTTGGGATCGATCAGGTGCGGCGTCAGGAGGATGTCGTGGTCCTCAAGCCAGCGCTCCAGCGGCTCGAGGCTGGCGAACAGCGCGGTGTCGGGATCCAGGTAGATGACCGAGTCCGCCCCCCAGCCGCAGGCCTGGTGGATGAAGGGCCCCTTCACCGCCGTGCAGACCTCCACCACGTCGTGCTTGAAGATCCAGCTGTCGAAGTCCGGGATGTTCAGGTCGCTGGCCCACACCACCCGGTCGAAGGGCTCGGCGGCCGGATCGAAGTCGAAACCCTCCGGCGGACGGTCGGTGATCAGGGCGACCAGCTCCCAGTCCGGATGAAAGCGCCGGACCGTCTGGAAGAGCACCCGCGCCCGGTTCAGATAGGAGAACGTGAAGCTGGAGTAGCAGATGACTTTCATGCCGCCGCCTCCGGGTCCGCCACGTCGACACTCAGGCCGCTGAAGGCCAGGTCGTAGAGCATCACGCTGCGCGCCGCGCGGCCCAGGGCGAGGATGTCGCCGCTGTCCAACAGCGCGTCCAGCGCCGCCTCGTCGGGCGCCACCCGTCCGAGGCCCGAGCGGGTGACGAAGGCCGCCACATTGCCGCTATCGGGACCGGTCAGCACCGCCGCGCCGGCCGCGGCCGCCTCATAGGCGGTGAACGAGAAGGTCTCGCGACAAAGGGGCCAGATCAGCACGGCGTCCACCTTGGCGGCCTCGATCGCCGCCTGCATGGCGCGCGGCTCGTCCTCGGTCACCACCACCCGGTGGAAGGCGATGTCCAAGCCGGGCGCCGGCTGTCCGCCGAAGTGCATGAACTCGTAGCGCGGGTCGTCGGCGTAGCGCAGCGCCAGGCGATGGAAGATTTCCCAGCCCTTATGGGCCACGGGCATCCCCGGATAGCCCAGCCGGAAGGTCCGCTTGGCGGAGGACTTTCGCGACCGGCCCCGCGCAACCAGGGTGGCGTGCGGCAGCACCACCTCGCCCTTGGCCGGGTAGTTCCAGCGCGCGCGCCAAAGGTCCAGCGTCGGCTCGGAGGGGCTGACCACGGTCAGGTCCAGGCGCTCGAACAGCCTCTGGTGCTGATCGAGGTGGCGGGCGCGGTAGGCGCCGTAGATGCAGATGCGGCAAGCGGCGCTGTCCGGCGGCGGGGCGGCGCAATCCTCCACGTCGTTGCGCAGCAGGTGGAACCCGGCGCAAAGGCTGGCGAAGTCGTGCAGCCAGAAGAAGCCCGCCTGCAGACCCGCCGCGGCCAAGATCTCGGCGGTCTCGTCCGCCGTGTGGCCCAGGAGGCTGTGGATGGCGAACGTCCGTCGGCCGCGGGGGGCGTCCGCCATCGCCTTGGCCAGGCCCCCGGCGACCACGGAAGGGGCGAAGGCGCCGATCCGCACCCCGTTCAGCAGGGCCCCGAGCTGGCCGGGTTCAGCGTCGTCGCGGACCACCGGCCAGGGCGCGGCCGGAAACAGGTGCAGGTGGTCGCGACCCTGCGCCGCGACGCGGGCGCTCTCCCGCTGGAGGCAAAGCTGCACCCCGCCGGTGTGGGCCGTGAAGTCGTCGTGGCTGAAGGTGATGTGCAGGTCGGCGAGGCCGAACGCGGCGGCCCCCAAGGCCTTGCGCAGCGCAGCCTGGGTCTTGAGCTTCACCCCGGCCCCCACCGCGGCGGCGGCGGCGGCCCGCACCTGCACCGGGGTCAACGCCTTGATGATCTCGTAGCGGAAACCCAGGTCAGTACGCCCGGCGCGACCTTCGGCGCGGCCCGTGCGGAGGAAGTGCACGAAGGGGTTCATGCCGGACAGGGCCACGTCCGGATAGGTCTCCAGGTAGTCCCTCACCGAAAAGGCCGGAGCCGGGTTTCGGCCCTCGCGCCAGCCGGTGACCACGAAGTGGTGCAGCGGGTCCATCCCGGCGGTGGCGATGTCCGGATGGGCGGCCAGATAGTAGGCCGCGTCGAATTCCCCGGCGACCAGCGCCCGGTCGGCGTCAGACAGGCTGGCCTCGACTTCGGGCTCGGCTCCGGCTTCGGCTGCGGCGGCTTCGGCGACGAACGGGGCCGGCTCCGGCGGCGCCACCGGCGGCGGGCCGTTGAGCAGCATCTCCAGACTCCACGGCGTCGGCGCGGCCGTGAGATAGCGGACCGCGTGCCGGGAGGGGGCGATTTCGCGGCCTTCGCGGCGGCCACGGGTCAGGTAGTGGTAGAACGGCTCGAGGCCAGCGCGGGCGACGTCGGCGTTGGCCGCCAGGTACCCCTCGCTGGAAAACCAGGGCGCAGGATCGAGCCCCTCGCGCCAGCCGCTCGACACATAGTGCCTGAGCATGTCGCGGCCGGCGGGGGCGAGCTCGGGATACACCCGATGCATAAAGGCCGCGTCGAGCGCCGTCGCAACGACCCGGTAGATATCGTCTTCTTTGTGATGATCTCGCACGGGACGCGCCGGATTTGCGGGAGGCCGCAATGATGATGCTGTTCGCCACGCCGAGGGAGCGTGACCGGGTGAACGGCGACGCAAGCGCCTACGACGCCGCGCTCACATCCCCCGCGTCCGCCCTTCCCACGGGCTCGCGCTCGTGGCAAGCGTCTGCCCACTGAACCATGGGAGCCCTACTGGTGAAAAACGCCGCCGCCTTGACCCTGACCGCCCTCGCTCTTGCCTTGAGCGCCTGCGATCGTCCGAAACAAAGCGAGCAGGCTGCCGCGCCGCCTGCGGGCGCGGGTCCGGTCGCCGCACCGGCATCCGGCGCGCCGATGTCCACGGGCCTGGTCAAAGGCGAGTCCTTCCCGGGCTTCTACCTCGACTCCGTCAATGAGGCCGTCGATCCGATGAACAAGCCGGCGTCGATCGTGGGCGGCAAGCCCCTGACGATGTCGGGCTTCGGCTTCGATTCGGTCACCAACCAGCCGGCCCGTGGCGTCGACATCGTGCTCGACGGTACGGCCTACGGGACCACCTACGGCCACCTTCGCCAGGACGTCGCCGACTACAAGAAGTCCGCCGCCCTCGGCAACACGGGCTACACGGTGACCATCCCGGCCAGCGCCGCCACGGCCGGTGAGCACACCGTGGTCGTGCGGGTGATCTCCTCGGATGGGAAGTCCTACGCGGAATCCCCGGCGATCAAGTTCACGGTCCAGTAGCCCCGGCGCGACCGGCCCCGCGATGACCCGGAAACCGTCCAAGGCCCCTGCCGGGCCGCGCGTTGCCTATCTGGTGCTGGGCATGCACCGCTCCGGCACCTCAGCGGTGACGCAACTTCTGGCGCTCGCCGGCGCGGAGTTGCCTGCGCATGTGATGCCCGGCGACGCGCACAATGCGAAGGGCTACTTCGAGCCCTGGAAGATCGCCTTGCTCAACGACGAGCGGCTGCGCGCCGCGGGCTCGGCCTGGGACGACGTGTTCGCCTTCCCGTTCCGCCCGCTGGGCAAGCGGGAAGAACGCCTGTGGCTGAATCGGGCCGAAAGCCTGTTCCTCGAGGAATACGGCGAGGCCCGCCATCCGCTGCTCAAGGATCCGCGCGTCACCGTGTTGCTGCCGGTCTGGCGCACCGTCCTGGCCGACCTGGAGGTGGCCGCCCGCTGCGTGATCCCGGTGCGCGGTCCCCTGGCGGTGGCAGGCTCCCTGGCCCGCCGCGACGGCTTTGAGACCGAGAAGTCGGTGCTGCTGTGGACCGCGTACATGCTGGCGGCGGAGGCCTACTCCCGCGACCTGCCCCGCGCCTTCGTAGGCTATGACGCCTTGCTTGCCGACTGGCGGGCGCAGGTGGCGCGGATCGAGGCCGCCCACGGGGCGCAGTTGCCGAAGCTGACTGCCGCCGCGGGGCGGGAGATCGACGGGTTCCTGTCGCCGGAGCTGCGCCACAACGACGACAGCGGCGACTTGACCGGTCTGGGTTGGGTGGGCGAGATCGCCCAGCAGGTGCTGGCCTGGTTCGAGGCCGCCGCGGCGGGCGATGAGCCGGATCGCGCGCCCCTGGACCGCGCGGCGACGACCCTGACGCGCCGGCGCGACGAGGTGGGCGTCCTACTGTCGCCCGTGACCCGCGACCTCGACGTGGCCCGCTTCGACCTGCGCGAGACCCGGGCGCGACTTGAGGCCGAGCAGGCGCAGGCCCGGGCGGAGCGCCAGGAACTGGAGTCCACCCTGCAGCGTGACCGCGAGGTTCTGGAGACCGGCTGGCGCGCCGACCTGGAGCGGCTCGAGGCGGAAAAACAGGCCGAGGCCCGGAGGCTGGAGGCCGGTCTGCAGGCCCTCGAAGCGGAAAAACAGGCCGAGGCCCAGCGGCTGGAGGCCGGCCTGCAGGCCGTGCGCCTGGCGATGGAGGCGGTGTCCGGCCAGAAGGACGAGATCGCCGCCCAGCGCGAGCAACTGGTCGCCCAGCGTGCGGAACTTCTGGCCAGCCTGGAGCGGGACCGCAAGGTGCTGGAGGCCGGCTGGCGCGCGGATGTCGAGGAACTGGAGGCCCGCGCGGAGCAAGAGCGCAAGGCCAGCGAAGCCCAACGCGAGGCGCTCGAGAAAGAGGCGCGGCGCGATCGGCTGGTCCTGGAGCAGGGCTGGCGCGCCGACGTGGATCGTCTCGAGGCGGCAAAGGCTGCCGAGACCGAAAGCCTGACGGCCGAGCTGCGCGACGGGGTGGCGCAGCGCCAGCAGGAGCGGGAAGCCCTGGTCGCCGAGCGCCAGCAGGAGCGGGAGGCCCTGGTCGCAGAGCGCCAGCAAGAGCGGCGGGTCCTGGAGAGCGGCTGGCGGGCCGACGTGGCGCAGCTGGACGCCGCGGTAGGTCAGCGCGACCAAGCCATCCACCGCCTGGAGGCGCATGTGGCGGCGTTCCGGCAAACCGTAGCGGAGGCGGAGGCGCAGCTGGACGCCGTCCTCGCCGACGCCGACTAGCCGACCCTTGGAGACCTCTCGATGACCGCCCCTGCGCTCGACGCCCTGCTCACCGCCTTCCCGAAGGATCGCACCCCGCTGCCGCCGCGGTTCAGCGAAATCTACGCCCAGCACTACAGCGAGAACCGTGCTGGCGAATCCACCGCGGCCTCGGCAGCGCAGAAGCTGGAGCAGTGGATGCACCGCCAGGTCGCCGCCGACGTGCGCGACGGCCAGGCGAAGGCCACCCTGGAACTGGGCGCCGGCAATCTCAACCAGCTGCCTTTCGAGCCCGACACCCATCCCTATGACATCGTCGAGCCGTTCGTGGAGCTGTTCGAAGGCTCGCCCCGCCGCGCGCGGGTCCGGGACATCTACGCCGACATCGCCGACATCCCGCACGACCGGCGCTATGCGCGGATCACCAGCGTGGCCGCGCTTGAGCACATCTGTGACTTGCCCATGGTTCTGGCGAGGTCGGCCCGCCTGCTGGCGCCCCAGGGCTCGTTCCGCGCGGCGATCCCCTCGGAGGGCGGGTTCCTCTGGAAGCTCGGCTGGTCGATGACCACGGGCCTGGAGTTCCGGCTTCGCCACGGCCTCGACTATGGGATCCTGATGGCCCACGAGCACGTCAATGACGCGCGCCAGATCGAGGCGCTGGTGTCCGGCCTGTTCGAGCAGGTGAGCGTCCGCAGCTTCGGGGTCGGCCGGCAGCTCTCGCTTTACCGGTTCATCGAAGCCAGCGGCCCCCGGCTGGACGTGGCGGCCGACTGGGAAGCGCGCTTCAGCCGCGCGGCGGCGGCCTGAGCTTCAACCGCGGATCCACCGCCAGGTAGATGAGCCCGGCCACGGCGGCGACGTCGAGGAAGTAGAGATAACGGTAGTCGCAGGCCAGCGAGATGAAGAAGAAGCTCGCCGTGAAGCCAAGCGCGGCCACCATCAGACCCAGCATGGCGATGTCCGTCCGGTCGCGGCGCACCGCGAGCACTCCAGCCACCGCCAGGGCGATCACCGCATAGGCCAGGTGGGACACAACAGGCGTGCCCAGGAACCAAGTGTTGTAATTGTAGAGCTGGACGTCCGCGGCGTCCCTGCCGCCAGGCAGCCCGAGTGCGGCGATGCGGTCAGCCGGACCCTCGATCCCGATCCAGACCGGCAGGCACTTCTCCACCGCCGGCGTCAGGAACACCCAGCGGAACACCTCCAGGCGTTGGCGCAGGTAAACGTCCGGGCGCTCGGTGATCAGCTCGACCCAGGCGTCGGTCAACGCCTGGTCCGGCAGGCCCGCCAGGGCCGCTGCCACCCCGGACTCGGCCTTGAGGGTGTCCACCCGCTCCGCCGAATAGGTGTTGCGAGCGTCGGCGCGCAGCAGGGCGGAGGCGGTGGGATTGGCGCCTTCCAGGGCGTCCAGCCGCAGGGTCGGCTCCAGGGCGACAGCCCCCACCAGGTCGTAGTTGCGCAGGATCTGCAGGCCCCGGCCCATGCCGTCGGTGGCGGCCGGATTGTCTACCCGAGTGGGGACGGCGTACATGCCCAGCACCTGGACGACCACCACCACCGCGGCGAACCCGCCGGCGCCCCAGGCGAGGCCCCTCAGCCAGCGGCCCTGGGCGGCGATCCAACCCGCGGCGACCGCGGCCACCGCGGCGACGATGATCCCGTTCTGGCGGGTCAGGGCCGCGGCGGCCAGCAGCAGCACGGTGGCGGCCAGCCAACCCCATCGCGGCCAGGGCCGGTCCCACGTGCGGGCGGCGTGGGCCAGTGAGACAAGGGCGGCCACCCCAAGGTTGGCGAAGAACACGTCCTTCCAGACGATCGCCTGATAGATCAGGAAATTCGGGGTCAGCCCCGCCGCGGCGGCGAGCGCCACCGCCCACCACGACACACGGCCCCGCAGGCTGGCGAATGAGGCGATGCTGGCGAACAGCAGCAGGCCGCTGGCGATCACATAGAGGCTAGTGCCGGGCACCACCGCGTCAAACACCCCCAGCACCCAGGAATAGAAGGCCGGCGCCCAGGTAACCCGCACGTGGAAGCGGCCCTCGAACAGCCCCACGATGGAATCGTAGGACATGTGCCCGGGCAGGTTGGCCGCCAGCATCAGCAGGAAGCCGGCGCTCAGCACCAAGCGCCACGCCGTCGCGGCGGGCCAGCCCAGCCGCGGGATGGTCATGCGGGCCGGCCCTGCAAGGTCAGGGCGAAGCCCGCCAGCATCAGGACGTACCCGGCGGCGAAGTGCCAGGTCAGCTGTTCCTTGAACACCAGCCAGGCGATCAGCGGCACCAGGCCCGAGCCGATCACCGAGAAGGCGTAGGCGGTCGACAGCGGCACCCGGGTCAGGATGTAGAACCAGAAGAGCGCGGTCACGCCGTACCAGGCGAACGCGCCCATCAACGGCCAGTTGGTCAGGAGCTTCATCACCACCGAGCCGGTGAGCCGCTCGTGATAGATCGCCGCGTACTTGAACATCGCCTGGCCGATGGGCAGCGCGAGGGAGAAGCCCGCGCACAGGAGCGCGTCACGAATGTTCAACTCTGCCCTCGTCGCGTCCGAAACCGGGATGAACCCTGGGCCGCCGCGGTCTGACCCCCGACCGCGCCGCCGCCTCGGGTAACACGGAAGCCCGCGCCCTGGCAAAGCGGCGTTTCGGCCCCGCCCCGCCACTAGCGCCGCCCCCCGCCGGCGCCCTATGAGGGCGGCGGGCCGCACGCGCCCGGCCACGAGCGAGACGAATGACGACGCCGAACCCCGCCGCAGCCAAGGGCCGTTCCTGATGGCCGGCGTGTTGATCACGGGCGGCGCCGGCTACATCGGCAGTTGCTTCGCCTGGGCCTGCCGCGACGCCGACGTGCCCTTCGCGATCCTCGACGACCTGACCACCGGCCACCGCCATGCCCCGCCCGACGCGCCGTTCGTTCAGGCCAAGGTGTCGGACCGCAACGCCGTGGAGGGCCTGGTCCGTGACCACGGCCTGGACGCCATCGTCCACTTCGCGGCTTCGATCAGCGTCGAGGAATCGGTGCGCGATCCAGACAAATATTTCCGCAACAACGTCGAGGAGAGCGCCGCCCTGCTGGACACGGCCCAGGCCCTAGGCGTGAACCGCTTCGTGTTCTCCTCCACCGCGGCGGTCTACGGCGACACCGGCGACGACCCGGTGCCGGAGACCCATCCCCTGGCGCCCATCAGCCCCTATGGCGAAAGCAAGGCCCGCGTCGAGGCGATGCTGCGGGACCGCTCGCAGGCCGGCGGCCCGCGCTACGCCGCGCTGCGCTACTTCAATGTGGCAGGGGCCGATCCGAAGCTCAGGACCGGCCTTCGCGCCGAGAACGCCACGCACCTTTTCAAGGTGTGCTGCGAAGCGGCGCTGGGCCAGCGCGACCAGGTCGCGGTCTATGGGGACGACTATGCCACCCGCGACGGGACCTGCATCCGCGACTATATCCACGTGGCCGACCTGGTGGACGCGCACCTGCAGGCGCTGGGCTATCTGGCCGGCGGCGGGCAGTCCTTGATCCTGAACTGCGGCTATGGGCGCGGGTATACAGTGCGCGAGGTGCTGGACGCGTTCGAACGGGTGTTGGGCCGGCCGCTGCCTGCGGTTCAGGCGCCCCGGCGGGCTGGCGATGCGGCCCAGGTGGTGGCCGACAGCACGCGCCTGCGGACGGCGTTGGGCTGGAAGCCCCGGCACGACGACGTCGACGCGATCGTGCGCTCGGCGCTGGATTGGGAGAAGCGCGCCAGATGACTGCCAATCGTTCGATCTGGTTCGTGATCGCCGCCATGGACGAAGGTTCGGTGATCGGCGACGTGATCCGTCCCCTGGTCCCGCACGGCCAGGTGCTGCTGGTGGACGACGGCTCCAAGGACGACACCGGCGAGGTGGCGCATGCGGCTGGGGCCCACGTCCTGGCTCACCTGCTCAACCGCGGCCAGGGCGCCGCCCTGCAGACCGGCATCACCTACGCCTTGCGCAACGGGGCCACCCACGTTGTGACCTTCGACGCCGACGGTCAGCATCGGCTGGAGGATGCGCTGGCGATGATCAAGCGCCTGGACGCCGAGAACCTGGACGTGGTGCTGGGCTCGCGGTTCCTGGGCTCCACGGTGAACATGTCTTGGCGCAAGGGGCTGGTGCTGAAGGCCGCGGTGGCCTTCACCCGCCTGACCACGGGCCTGCGCCTCACCGACACCCACAATGGCCTGCGCGTGTTCAGCCGCGCCGGCGCCCAGGCCATCACCATCCGCCAGGACCGGATGGCCCACGCGTCGGAAATTCTCAACCAGATCGCCAAGCAGAAGCTGCGCTTCGCCGAGTCTCCGGTGACCATCATCTACACCGAATATTCCATCGCCAAGGGCCAGCGGCTGTCCAACTCGGTGCGTATCCTGGAAGACCTGTTCATGGAGCGGCTGACGCGATGATCTTCTCGGTCCTGGCCTCCGGCGTTCTCGCCGCCGCCCTGCTGGCCGCCCTGGTGCGGCGCTTCGACTTCCCGCTGCTGCGGGCGGTGATGTTCTTCGGATCCATCGCCGGCCTGTGGTTCGTCTGGCATCCGGCGCACCTGACCTGGATCGCGCACCTGATCGGCGTCGGCCGCGGTGCGGACCTGGTGACCTATTCCTCCGCCCTGCTGTTCTTCCTCACCGTGCTGGCGATCGCCGTGCGCCGCCGGGCCAGCGAGCAGCAGATCACCACCCTGGTCCGTGAGGTGGCGATCCTGCACGCCCGCAGGCCGGCGGCGCCCGCGGCGCCTTCAAAGCGCCGCTGAGCGGGCGCAGGTCCCTGAGTTCCCGGACTTTTCCGGCGCGGCCGATCCTTGCGTCGCGATATGCCACCTGATACCTCCGCGCCTTCGCCGGGAGACCCCATGGAAACCGCCACCCATATGCTGAGGACCGGACGGCGCGGCACGCTGTTCGAGTACCAGATGGCGCTGCGGGACCTGGGCGCCTCCACCCAGCGCCTCAGCCTGGCCTGGTCGCTGGCTTGGCACGACATCGTCTCGCGTTACCGCGGCTCGATCCTGGGCCCCTTCTGGATCACCCTTTCCATGGGCTTGATGGTCCTGGGGATCGGCTTCCTCTACGCCGCCCTGTTCCAGATCCCGCTGCGCGAGTTCCTGCCTTACGTGGCCATCGGTATCGTCTTCTTCGGGATCATGACCGGCATCGTCACCGAGGGGTGCGAGACCTTCGTGCAGGCGGCCGGGATGCTGTCGCAGACCAGCCTGCCGATGTTCACTTTCGTGTGGCGCACGGTGCTGCGAAACCTGATCAACCTGGCGCACCACCTGATCATCGTCGTGGCCGTGCTGCTCTACTTCGCCTACTGGAAGGTCAGCAATGTGCCCCTGGCGGTGCTGGGCCTGGCCCTGATGGTGGTGAACGTCTCCTGGCTCAGCATGCTGGTGGGCATCGCCTCAGCCCGCTTCCGCGACATCCCGCAGGTGGTGGGCTCGGTGATGCAGTTCGCCATGTTCATGACGCCGGTGTTCTGGAAGGCCGACCGCTTCGGCCCGAACCATGCGGTGCTCGACCTGAACCCGTTCTACCACCTGCTGGAAGCGGTGCGCGCGCCGCTGCTGGGCGGCGTGGTCCAGCCGCGCAGCTACATCTTCCTGGTCGGCATGGCGGTGGTCGGCTGGCTGGTCACCTTCACCCTGTTCGCGCGGACGCGGCGCCGGATCGTGCACTACCTATGACGCCTGCCAAGGTCTCCATCAGCTGCACGGGCCTGACCCTGCGGTTCCCGGTCTATGGCGTCGACGCCAAGTCCCTGAAGAAACATCTCGCCCGGGTCACCGTGGGCGGCCGGCTGGGCCTGTCCAACGCCGGGTCCACCGAGGTCACCGCGATCCAGAACCTTAACCTGGAGCTCAAGGCCGGTGACCGCCTGGGCCTGATCGGCCACAACGGATCGGGCAAGACCACCCTCCTGCGCGCGCTCTCCGGCGCCTATGAGCCGGACGAGGGCACCATCGACGTGCACGGCCGGATCGCCGCCCTCCTGGACCTGCAGCTCGGCATCGACGCCTCGGCCACCGGCTACGACAACATCCGCCTTCGCGGCCGCATCGCCGGGCTCACGTCGAAGGAGATCGACGAGAAAATGGACGAGATCGCCGACTTCACCGGGCTGGGTCCGTTCCTGGCCATGCCGGTGAAGACCTATTCGGCCGGCATGCAGGCCAGGCTGGCGTTCGCCGCCGCCACCGCGGTGGAGGCCGATGTCCTTCTGATGGACGAGTGGATCTCGGTGGGCGACGCCGACTTCCGCCAGTTGGCCCACAAACGCCTCCTGAAGCTGGTGGAACGCGCTGGAATCCTGGTGCTGGCCTCCCACGACCACGACCTGCTGCGGCTCTACTGCAACAAGGTGATGCGGCTGGACGGCGGCATCGCCTCCCCGGTCACCGATATCCGGAAGCTGGACGAACTGCTCGCCGCAGCCTGAGGCTCTCGCGGCACAAGCGGGCGCGCGGGGCGTTACGGATGCGCCCAACTTCAGGAGGCTGCACCCATGAGCATTTTCAGCTCGATCATGTCGAAGATTTTCCGCCATCCCAAGGCGCAGGCGCCCGCGCCGGCTCAGACCGCCCCCGCCCAGGCCGCGCCGCAGACCAACACAACGGTTGAGGCCCCGGTCGACGTGGAGGCCGTCCTGACCATCATGGCGCAGGACAATCCCCAGACGCTGGATTGGCGTCATTCCATCGTCGATCTGATGAAGCTGCTGTCGATCGATTCCAGCTTGGCGGCGCGCAAGGAACTGGCCGGCGAGCTGGGCTACACCGGCGACACCAGCGATTCCGCGGCCATGAATATCTGGCTGCACAAGCAGGTGATGGCCAAGCTGGCGGAAAACGGTGGCGTGGTGCCGGATTCGCTGCGCTGAAACGCCAGGGGCGCGGCGCCGAAAGGCGCCGCGCCCCTGGCGTCTATGGAGCGGGGGTGTTGAGTAAGCCGCCGGTGTTCGCGTTGGCGGACGCCGTCGTCGCCGGGCCGGCCTTCGGAGGCCCGCATTTCCCGGCGCGCGCCTGGACCACGTAGAACAGCGCCCGCCCACCGGCGAACGTGTTGTGCTCCAGGATCGGGTTGGTGGGCTGGCCCGTGAGCAGGCTGGGCGCCTCGGTCATCCCTTCAGCACCGCCGGCACCGCCCATCGACTGCTGGTTCCAGCGGGCGAGGGGGGCGTTGCAGGCCGCCACCACCGCGTCGGCGACCACGTCGGCCGTGTCGCTGGACGCGGCCAGCGTATAGCTCCATCGGTGCAGGCAGTCGTCCATGGCGGCGGACGCATCCCCCGCCGCGGCGCCAGGCGCCGCCGGCATGGCGGCGTTGTTGTTGGCGGTCTCCGTGAACGGTTTGCAGAGGCCGCCGCCCCCGCCGGCCGTGCGGCGGTTCTGGTTACCTTCGCAAGCCGACAGGCCGACGGCGGCCAGCGCCGCGATGGCGACGAGATTGGCGGGACGCACCGTCCTAGTTCCCGCAGACGCGGGTGGGGGCGGAAACCAGTTCGCCGTAACCGTTGTAGAACTGCTTGGTCTCATAGCGACACGCGGCGCCCTGGCGGCTGTCATAAGCTGCGTAGCGATCGGCGCGATCCCGGACGGTCCGCGACGGTGGTCGGGTATAGGACGAGCGTTGGTAGTTTCGGTTGCGCGCGGCGGCGCGGCTGTTGCCGCACCTGGAACGCGCGACCTGGTTGCCGACCACGGCGCCGACGCCGGCGCCCAGCACGGTACCCTCGGTCTTCACGCCGCGGGAGGCCACGGCATTGCCCAGAAGCCCGCCGAGGCCGGCGCCCACCAGGGTTCCGGTTGTCTTGCACGCCGCCTGGCTCGCCGTGGGGGCGGCGATTAGGGCGGCTAGGCCTGCGATCAGTACGATCGGGCGCATGTTTCTCTCCTCTGGAAGGAGCCCCCGTCACAGGACTCGACCCTCTGAAACGCCCGGCGTCGTGGATGGATGCGCCGTTTCGCCGGCTCAAGCCTTTTGCCGACGGCTCAGACGCGATAGTTGGGGCCGCCACGCCAGGGGGCCCCGTGAGCCTAGACAGCCTCGTCAAGACCGTCTTCCGGACCGCCCTCGGGGCAATTCCGCTGTGGCATGACGCCGGGGCGCTGGAGAGCCGCCGGCCCGCGGTGATCACCATCAACGGGGCCTTCGCCGACCGCAACCACATGACCCGGCTGCAACAGGTGTTGGGCCCTGAGGCCGACACCTTCCTGATGCACCTGCCTTCGGATGTGGCTCCGCCCCTTCGGAAAACCTCCATTGCCGCCTTCGCCGCGGCGCTCAGTGAGCTGATCGCCCGCGAGTTCGCTGGGCGCGGGGTGGTGCTGAACGGCATCTCCGTGGGCGCCCTGGTGGCGTTTGCCGTGCGCGCCCCGCCGGTCCGGGGGGTGGTGGCCGTGGATCCGCCCCTGGTGATGAGCAAGGTCTGGCCGTTGCACGGGCTGGTGAGACAGAAACTGCTGGACCAGCCCCAGGACAGCGGCATGCGCGCCTTCATTGAAGACGTGTTCGGGGTCACCGAGGGCGGCGTCAAGGAACGGCTCTATCTCCCGCTGCTGGAGGATCGCCAGACGCCGGTGGATGTGATCGTCGGCGACGAACCGCTGTTCCCCGCGCGCCAGATCGTCCGCTATCCAAGCCTGGTGGACGAAGCGGAACGCGAGACCTTGCGACGGATGCCCGGAGTGACGCTGCACGTGGCGCCTGCCAGCGGCCACAATATCCCCTTCCACGCGCCCTACCTGCTGCGCGACGTGCTGCTTGCAGCCTGCCGGGCTGCGGCGAATTTGAGCCCGGCGATGGGCGAGGCGCTCCTCATGCGCGCGCCGATCACGGCGGAACGGGTGCTGCACCTGGGGCCCTGCGGCGACGCCTTCACGGCGGGCTACCTGGCCCGCAATCCCAAGGCGCGGGTGGACAGCTACGAGACCGGCTCGATGGCCGGGTCGGAGCCTTTGGCTGACTGCGTGGTGGCCGCGGAGCTGAAGCTCCGGGACGTCCCCGCGGTCGCAGCCCTGGTCGCCGAGGGCGGCTGGCTCATCGCAGGTCTGCCGCAGCCAGGCGGGCGACACGGCGCCGATCTCCTGGCCGCCCTGCAGGCCCTGGGCCTGGAGGCCCTGGCCGCCCATCCGGCGGTGGCCGAGGCCGGCCATTTCGACGACGTCGCCGGCGACGCGCTCAGCCAGCTCCGCGCAGGCGAGGCCACGGCGCCGCTGACCCTGGCCCTGCGCCGGTCTGGCGTGTCGGCGGCGCAGCGCCTGGTGGTCAAACTGACGGTGTTCGCTCCCACACTGATGGACATCCGCACCCGCCTGCCGGCCCAGGCGACGCGCTCCGCGCCGGAGGTGCTGGCCATCTATTCTGACGCAAAGGCGGCGGCGCCGTTGCTGCCGGCCGACCTGCCCAAGGTGCTGATCCTGCAGCGCCCGGCCCTGGTTGAGGCGGAGCGCTGGCGCGACTGGCTGGCGGGATCGATCGCCGCCGGATGGGTGGTGGTGATGGAGTACGACGACCACCCGGCGCTGGTCTCCCAGGTCACCGGCCGCGATCCCAACTGGGCGCGGTTCCGCTATCCGCACGCCATCCAGACCTCCACCCGCCAGCTCGCCGAGGTGTTCGGCCAGTACAATCCCGAGGTGAAGGTATTCGGTAATGCGGTCTTCCAGATCGCGCCCAGACCCGAGCGGCCCGCCCCGCGCAAGGTGTTCTATGGCGCCGTCTGGCGCGGCGACTTCGCCGTCCAGGTGATCCGCACCCTGGAGCCGGTCGCACAGGAATTCCCGGAGGTGGAGTTCGTGGTGGTGGGCGATCGGGCGGTGTTCGACGCCCTGCCTGCGGCCCGCAAGAGCTTCCACCACTACCTGCCCTATGAGGGTTACCTTGAGCTGATGGCCGACGCGGCGGTGTCCCTCTCGCCCATCGAGGGCCGCGAGCACCAGGACAGCAAGAGCGACGCCAAGTTGCTGGACGCCGCTTCCCGCGGGGTGGTGACCATCGCCTCGCCTACGATCTACGCCGAGACCATCGACGACGGCCGCACCGGCCTGATCGCTGAGCGGGCGGAGGACTGGGCGCCCCTGCTGGCGCAGACGCTGCGCGACGAGCCCCGCCGGCTGGAGATGGCCCAGGCCGCCTGGGACTATGTGC
>NZ_JBKJTG010000177.1:0-7943 GCF_046590535.1 Phenylobacterium sp.
CGGAAAAGCCCAGGCGGGTCATCGGCTCGCTGAGCAGGCCGCCGCCGCAACCGATATCCAGCAGCTTCAGGCCCTCGAAGGGCTTGCGCGCCTGGCTGTCGCGGCCGAACCGGATCAGGGCCTGCTCGCGAATGAAGGCCAGGCGGACCGGGTTGAACTTGTGCAGGGGGGCGAACTTGCCTTTCGGATCCCACCATTCGGCGGCGATGCGCGAGAAGCGTTCCACGTCTTCGGGGTCGATGCTGGAGGCGACGGTCATGGCTCCTTCTAGCCGTCAACGGCGCCTGCGCGAAGCCCGGCGTTGCCCCGGGGCTCCAGCGTCGCTAGAACGCGGCCCTTCCCTCTCCCCTCAAGGAGCTTGTGACCACGCCCATGTCCCGGCTGGTGATGAAATTCGGCGGTACGTCCGTCGCTGACCTGGAGCGCATCCGGCGCGTGGGTCGGCTGGTGGCCGCCGAGGTGGCCGCGGGCCATCAGGTGGCCGTGGTGGTCTCGGCCATGTCCGGCAAGACCAACGAGCTGGTGGCCTGGACCGACGGCTCCGGCGCAGCAGGCCAGGGCCTGCCTCCCTCCGACGATGAGTACGACGTCGTGGTGGCCTCGGGCGAACAGGTGACCGCCGGCCTGCTGGCCATGACCCTGCGCAACATGGGCATTCCGGCCCGCTCCTGGATGGGTTGGCAGATCCCGATCATCGCCGACGACGCCCACGGCCGCGCCCGCATCGAAGACGTGCCTCCGGAGAACCTGATCGCGGCCATGGACACCGGCCAGGTGGCGGTGATCGCCGGCTTCCAGGGCGTCACCCGCGACGGCCGCATCGCAACCCTCGGCCGCGGCGGCTCCGACACCAGCGCCGTGGCCATCGCGGCGGCCGTGAAGGCCATCCGCTGCGACATCTATACCGACGTCGATGGCGTCTACACCACCGACCCGCGGATCGAGAGCAAGGCCCGCAAACTGGCGCGGATCTCGTACGAGGAAATGCTGGAGATGGCGTCCCTGGGCGCCAAGGTGCTGCAGACCCGCTCCGTCGAACTCGCCATGGCCAAGAACGTGCCGGTGCGGGTGCTGTCCAGTTTTGTCGAGCCCGGCGAAGCGCCCGGCCAAGGCACCATCGTGTGCGACGAGGAAGAGATCATGGAAAAGCGCATCGTGAGCGGGGTCGCCTATAGCCGCGACGAGGCCAAGATCACGCTGTACGGTCTGCCCGACCACCCCGGCGTGTCCTCGGTGATCTTCGGGGCGCTGGCCGACGCCAACGTCAATGTGGACATGATCGTCCAGAGCCACGCCCGCACCGCCGACACCGCCAATATGGAGTTCACGGTGGGCAAGCGTGACGCCGCCCGCGCCGTGGAAATCGTCCGCGCCGCCCAGCCGCAGATCGGCTTCGAGGACGTGGCGGTCAACGAGGACGTGGCCAAGGTCTCGGTGATCGGGGTGGGCATGCGCAGCCACACCGGCGTCGCCAAGACCATGTTCGGCGCCCTGGCCGAGAAGGGCGTCAACATCCAGGTGATCTCCACCTCAGAGATCAAGATCAGCGTGCTGATCGACGCGGCCTATACGGAGCTCGCGGTGCGCGCCCTCCACGCGGCCTACGGCCTGGATCAGCTATGAGCTAGGCCTTCGTCGCCGACCCGGTCAGCCGCCAGGCCGCCCAGGCGCCGGCCACCGCCAGGGGGATCACGGCGGCGAACACCCAGACGGCCGAGGCCCGCGCACTTTCCGGCGTCAGTCCGGCGGAAAAGCCCGCCAGGTTGGCCGCAACGCCGGAGATCGCCGCCCCGGCCGCCGCGCCGGCCTGCCTGACGGTGGTGATCGCCGACGAGCCGATGGCGCGGTCCTCTTCGCTCAGCGCCGCCAGCAGCCGGCGGCTGATGAAGGCCCAGGAGAATCCAAACGCCGCGCCCATCAGCGCGCCGCCTGCCAGCACCCAGGCGAACGGGCCATCGCCCATGGTCAGAGTGAGGATCACCAGGCTGGCCACCAGCATCACCGCGCCGATGCGGATCCACCGCGCGTCCCAGGGCCCGGTCACGCTGGCCACGGCGATCCCGGCCACCGTCCAGGCGAGCGATTCCGCGCCGATGGCGTAGCCCGCCCACAGCGGTGAGAACCCCCTCAGCTGCTGCAGGATCGCCGGGCCATAGATGGCAAAGCCCATGGAGGCCGCGGTGAGCGTGAACATGGCGAAATAGCCCGCGCCGCACACCGTGGTCAGGTCGCCGGCCCTGTACGGCAGCAGCCGCACCCGCGCGCGCCCGTCGATCCGCACCGCCAGCCACAGGATCGCGAACCCCGCCGCCACCAGGCCGATGGATATCGCCGGCGCCGCAAAGAGGTCGGCCGCCGCGATGGCGGAAACCGCCACGCCCAGCACGCCCAGTTGGGTCCAGGGGATGCCCGGCCCCCGCGGCCCCCGGCGCGCCCCGCCCAGCAGAATGGGGGCTGCCGCGCTGAACACCACGGCCTGAGCTGCGAACAGCCAGAACACGTCGCGCCAGTGGCCACGCTCCACCACTAGGCCGCCGAACAGCGGCCCCACCAGGGTGGCGATCCCCCAGATGAACGTCACTGCGGCGAACACGCGCGCCAGGTGCCGCTCGGGAAACAGCATCGCGATGGCCACCATCGAGAATCCGGAAATCCAGCCGCTGCCCAGGCCCTGGACCAGCCGCCCAGCGAGGAAGGTGGCCACATCGGGCGCGAGCGCGCTCATTGCGCAGCCCAGGGCCATGATCACCCCCGCCAGCGCCGTGGCCGACCTCAGGCCAAACAGCTCCGACAGCCGCCCGGCGCTGGCCCCGGCCAGGATCGCGCCCACCAGGAACCCCGCCGTGGCCCAGCTGAAATAGGCGTAGCCGCCCAGGTCCGCGCCGACGCTGGGCATGATGGTGGCGGTCACCAGGCTGTCGGCGGCGTTCAGCCAGACGCCCAGGCAGATCAGCGCGAACTTCGGGGCCCGCCCCTCGGCCAGCAGGTCGCCCCAGCTGTTCTGTCCCGTCGCCGCCTCGCTCATCGGCCAGCGATTAGCGCATCACCGCGTGCGCGACGAGGCCCCCGGAATCTGCGGCTCGAAGCCGGGCGCCCAGTGGTTGGCGGTCCCGGAGGTGACGTACCAGCCGATCAGCAGGGCGCAGATCAGCGCGCCGGGAACGTAGGAGTTGGTCCGCCGGTAGGTGTAGGCCCCGATGACGCCGACCACCGCCAGCAGCGGCACAAACTGGATCGCCACGATGGTGTTGAGCGGCTCCTTGGGCGTCGCCAAGAATCCGGTGGAGAGCAGCACGGCGTACTCCACCACCACCAGCACCAGGAAGCCCAGCGCCATCGCCGCCTTGGCCCAGCCCACCTGGCTCAGCAGGCCCTCGCCGCGGATCGCCAGGTTGGCGTTCAGCGCCCGCAGCGCCACCAGGAAGAAGGCGCTCCACAAGAGCACATAGGGCACGGCGATCAGCGCGCGCGTGGCGCTGAGCGGCTTCAGCCCCAGCACCCAGAAGCGGTAGTCCACCTTGAACACCGCATCCACCAGCACCAGCGACAGGTAACCCACGGCGATGGTGGCCAGCGCAATGCCCACCGACAATCCCCAGCGGTTGGTGAACACCGGCTTGGCGCCGCGCAGCACAAAGCCCAGCCCCAGGGTGATCACCCCGTTGACCAGCGCCCAGACCAGCAGCTGGTTCTGGATCCACTGGGGAAACAGCGCCATCGGGAAGAACACCTGGCCGACCTTCATCAGCGGGAAGTAGGTCAGCGCCGGGACCGCCGCTGTCAGTATGAAGGCCAGCCACCACTTGCCGCCGCGCCGCTCGGCTGTCGGCTCAGCCGGGCGGTTGAGCGCCGCGAACACCGGCACGCCCAGCAGCAGGTCGAAGCTCGCCAGCAGCAGGCCGATCAGGCCCACGAAGGCGATCAGCGTGCCGACTTCCTTCCAGATCCAGATCTGGTCGCCAGGCAGCATCGGCGACGCCGGCTCGGCCAGGGTCTTCTGGAACCAGTAGACCGCCGGCTCCACCCCGCCCTTCGAGAAATGCTCCCAGGGATGGGTGATGGCGGGATTGTAGAGCACCCGGGCCGAGCCGTCGGCGACCTGGCCATAGATACGCCCCTCCACCACCGGCTCGGCTGTGCCGAACAGCGCCATCAGCCGCTTGGACTTGGCGATGTCGGAGCCCTTGGGGACCTGCCACATGAGGCTCGCGAACTCGTCGTACTGGCCGAACACGATCGCCAGGTTGCGCGGCGTCGCCGGCGTCTTGGAGCCCGGCAGCAGACCCGGCGTCGAGCCCTCCAGCACGATGGAGCGGTAGCCGTCCGGCTGCGACGCCGCCGCAGCCAGGATCGGTCCGCCCCCCAGGGAGTGACCCTCAAGCCCGATGGAAGCCTTGTCGACCACCGCCAAGGACTGCAGGTAGCGCAGCGCCGCTGGGCCGCCGAAGTCGGCCGTGCCGACGATGCCTCCGGAATATCCGTGGCCGGTCATGTCCATGGCCAGGACCACGAAACCGCGCCGGGCCAGTTCGATGGCGAAGGCCGACTGCATCTCGCGGGTATTGATATAACCGTGACTGGCCAGCACCGCCGGGGCCGGCCGCTGCGCGGTGGCCGTTGACGGAACATAGAGTAGGCCGCTGACGGTCAGGCCCTGCCCGGCGGGCATCCTGACCTCGGTGACCTTCACCCCGCCCGAAGTCTGGATCAGGTGCGCCAGCCCGGCGCCCATCAGGATCAGCGCCCACGCCAGCGCGAACGGCAGCCATTTGCGGATCATCAGCATCCCCCCGGACAACATACGTTCTCGTTGCTCCCAGGATGGGTCGGTCCGCGGCAAAGCTCAAGCGCGCGTGAACCCTGCCCGTTTCCCAGGCATCGGCCCAGGTTGGCCGCGGCGGGGTCTTTCCGTATCCATTCGGACACGTAATGCTGGTAGGGAGCGGCCAGGGACAGGGAGGACATCGCCCGAAGATGGCGGCGCCAGGAGTTGCAATCAGAGGTCAGCGGAGCCTGCTTCGGCAGATCCGCGAGGCGCTCGCCGGCGGCGGCCCCGCCCAGGTGCGCCTCGACATGGTGGTGCGTATCATCGCGCGCTCCATGGTGGCCGAGGTGTGCTCGCTCTACATGCGCCGCGCCGCCGAAGAGATGGAGCTGTTCGCCACCGAGGGCCTGGACGCCAAGGCGGTCCACGTCACCCGCATGAAACCCGGCGAGGGCCTGGTGGGCGAGATCATGAAGCTCGGCCGGCCGTTGAACCTGGCCGACGCGCCGGAGCACCCGGCCTTCTCCTACCGGCCGGAGACCGGCGAAGACCCCTATCACGCCTTCCTGGGCGTGCCGCTGCTGCGCGGCGGCCGCGCCATCGGGGTGCTGGTGGTCCAGAACCGCACGGCCCGGGTCTATACCGACGACGAGGTCGAGGACCTGCAGATCGTCGCCATGGTCCTGGCAGAGATGGTGGCCGGCGGCGAGCTGATCGGCGGGGACGAGCTGAAGGGCGTCGAGCTCACGCCGCACAAGCCCGAGCGGCTGAAGGGCTCCAAGTTCGGCGACGGCCTGGCCTACGGGGTGGCCGTGCTGCACGAGCCGCCGGTGGCGCCGTCGCAACTGCTCTCCGACGACGTGGTCGCCGAGGAAGCCCGGCTGAAGGCCGCGGTCGACAGCCTGCAGGCCCAGATCGACACCATGCTGGAGGGCCAGCACGGCCTGGTCGAGGCCTCCTATGAGGTGCTCGAGACCTATCGCATGTTCGCCCACGACCGGGGCTGGAACCGCAGCCTCCAGGACGCGGTCAGGAACGGCCTCACCGCCGAGGCGGCCGTGGAGCGGGTGCGCTCCGAGCACCGCGCCCGGCTGGGCCAGGCCCGCGATCCCTACCTGCGCGAACGCCTGCACGACCTGGAGGATCTCAACGACCGGCTGCTGAGGCATCTCTCGGGCGAGGGCCACGTGGCGCGGGAGCTGCCCGAGAACGCCATCCTGATCGCCCGCAACCTGGGGCCCGCCGACCTCCTGGAGTACGACCGCACCCGCCTGCGCGGCCTGCTGCTTGAGGAAGGGTCCGCCGCCAGTCACGCCGCCATCATCGCCCGGGCGCTGGACATTCCCTGCGTCGGACGCCTGGCCGGCCTGCGCGACCGGGTCTCCGAAGGCGATCCGGTGGTCGTCGACGCCGAGACCGGCGAGGCCTACCTGCGCCCGCGCGCCGACGTGGTGAAGGCCATCCAGGCCCGCATCGACGTGCGCGCCCAGCGCCGCGCTGAGTTCGCCAAGCTGCGCGACACCCCGGCCTTCACCCGCGACGGCGCCAAGATCACGCTCCTGATGAACGCCGGCCTCGACGTGGACCTCGACATCCTGGTGGAGACCGGGGCGGAGGGCATCGGCCTGTTCCGCACCGAGTTCCAGTTCATGGTCGCCGAGGAGATGCCGCGCTTCAACGCCCAGACGGCGCTCTACTCCCGGGTCATGGACGCCGCTGGTGGCCTGCCGGTGACCTTCCGCACCCTCGACCTTGGGGGGGACAAGGTGCTGCCCTACCTGGAGGCCGAGCGGGAGGACAATCCGGCCCTGGGCTGGCGCGCCATCCGCATGGGCCTCGACCGCCCGGCCCTGCTGCGTCTGCAGCTTCGCGCTCTGATCGCCGCGGCCCGCGGGCGGGAGCTGCGCATCATGTTCCCCCTGGTGGCCAATGTGGACGAGTTCCGCGCCGCCCGCGCCCTGGTGGACGTGGAGGTGGCCTGGGCCCAGCGGCGGGGCCGAATGGCGCCTTCGCGGCTCGACGTCGGCGCGATGATCGAGGCGCCGTCCCTGGTCTGGCACCTGGACGCCCTGCTGGCGATGACCGACTTCGTCAGTGTCGGGACCAACGACCTGATGCAGTACATGTTCGCCGCCGACCGCGGCAATCCGCGGGTGTCGGAGCGCTATGACCCCCTGTCGCCGCCGGCCTTGCGGGCTCTGGAGGCCATCCAGCGGGCCTGCGCCGAAACCGGCACCCCGGTCAGCGTCTGCGGCGAGATGGCCGGCCGGCCCCTGGAGGCCTTCGCCCTGGTGGCCCTGGGCTTCGAGCGCCTGTCGATGCCGCCGGCCGGCGTCGGCCCGGTCAAGCAGATGGTGCTGTCCTGCGACCGGGAGGCGGCCCGGCGCGGCGTATCGGCGTTGTTGAAGTCCGGCGCCGGATCGGTCCGCAACGAAATTGAAACCTTGGCGCGCAAAATCTCCTTGGCGATATAAGGGTTTGCGGGGGCGACGTGACCGAACACCGCATTGAATGCCACCGGAGCGCGTGTTACTCGCCTTTCAACGCTGGGCTTCAGGTTGGGCGCGGCCGCGATGACTGATCGCGGCCCAAGGTCGAGGGCGAGAGTGGCCATGCCGCTCGATACAGGTCGCATCACCGAATTGCAGGAGGACGCCGTCGACGGCGCCGGCCCTGACCTGACCGACGCCGCAGCTCCGAGCCTCAACACCGGCGCCAGCATCGGCGACGCCCTGCGCGCCGTGCGAGAGCACCAGGGCCTCACCGTCGAAGACGTCGCCGAGACCACCCGGGTGCGCCGCGCCTATCTCTGCGCCATCGAGGACATGCGGCTGGAGACCCTGCCCTCGCGCCCCTTCACCATCGGCTACGTCCGCGCCTATGCCCAGGCGCTGGGCCTCGACGGCGACGCCGCGGTGGCGCGGTTCAAGGCCGACGAACCGGTTCTGGACGAACCTCTGCGCGAACCGGTCGGCGTGCGCGACGAGCGCGATCCGCGGATGGTGGCGTTCGTCGTCGCCGCGATCATCATCGTCATCGCCATCGTCGTGTGGAACGTCGCCCAGCGGGCGATGACCGCAGGCGCCCCGCCGGCGTCCACCGCGCCCGAAGCCGCCGTCGGAAAGGCGCTGGCCGAGGCGCCGGACGGCCAGGTCTCGCTGGGCGCGCCGCTGCCCGC
>NZ_JBKJTG010000248.1:0-16437 GCF_046590535.1 Phenylobacterium sp.
GCCGAGCGCATGGCCGCGGTGATCGCCAACCTCGCGGCCGGGGTCTCCGGCGACGGCGCGCCGCGCCTGCTGGTGGGCACCGGCGCGGATCAGCGCCACCTGATCGTCGTGGCGACCTCCGACCGGGGCCTGGCCGGCGGCTTCAATTCCTCGATCGTCCGCGCCGCCCGGGAGCGGATCAACAAGCTCGCCGGCGAAGGCAAGGACGTCCGCGTGCTGACGGTGGGCCGCAAGGCCCGCGATCAGCTGCGCCGCCTGGTGGGCGACCGCGCCGTCGGCACCATCGAGGCCGGCGGCAATCCGTCCCTGGACCGCGCCGAGGAGGTGGCCGCTAAGATTCGTGAACTGTTCGACGCCGGACAAGTGGACGTGGTCACCCTGTTCTATAGCCGCTTCAAGTCCGTGGTCACCCAGACCCCCACGGCCAAGCAGTTGATCCCGGCCGAAGTCCAGGCCGGCGCGCCGGTCATCGACCTGAAGGGCGCGTCCTACGAGTACGAGCCCGATGAGGCGACCATCCTCGAGGAACTCCTGCCCCGAAACCTCACTACCCAGGTGTTCTCCGCCATGCTGGAGAACCAGGCCGGGTTCTACGCCGCCCAGATGACGGCCATGGACAACGCCACCCGCAACGCCGGCGACCGGATCGCCAGCCTCACCCTGCAGTACAACCGTTCCCGCCAGGCGCAGATCACCAAGGAGCTGATCGAGATCATCTCCGGCGCCGAAGCGCTCTAGACCGAAAGAGCTCCCCATGTCTGAAGCCGCCACCGCCAAGAAACCCGCCCGCAAGGCTCCCGCAAAGGCCGCCAGCGCTCCCGCCACCGCTCAGGGGGCCGCCACCGGCCGCCTGGTGCAAATCATCGGCGCCGTAGTCGACGTCGAGTTCGAAGGCCACCTGCCGGCGATCCTCAACGCGCTGGAGACCACCAACACCGACCAGCGCACGGGCGAACCCTTCCGCCTGGTGCTCGAAGTCGCCCAGCACCTGGGCGAGAACACCGTGCGCGCTATCGCCATGGACACCACCGAGGGCCTGACCCGCGGCCAGCCGGTTTCCGACACCGGACGCTCGATTACCGTTCCCGTGGGCCCGGCCACGCTCGGCCGGATCATGAACGTCATCGGCGAGCCGATCGACGAGTGCGGCCCCATCGCCACCACCCACACCGCCAGCATCCACCGCGAGGCCCCGTCCTTCGCCGAACAGGCGACGTCCTCCGAAGTGCTGGTCACCGGGATCAAGGTCATCGACCTGATGTGCCCCTACACCAAGGGCGGCAAGATCGGCCTGTTCGGCGGCGCCGGGGTCGGCAAGACCGTGACCATGCAGGAGTTGATCAACAACATCGCCAAGGCCTACGGCGGCTACTCCGTACTGGCCGGGGTCGGCGAGCGGACCCGCGAAGGCAACGACCTCTATCACGAGATGATCGAGTCCAACGTCAACCAGCCCGGCGGCGGCGAAGGCTCCAAGTGCACGCTGGTCTATGGCCAGATGAACGAGCCCCCCGGCGCCCGCGCCCGCGTGGCCCTCACCGGCCTTGCCCAGGCTGAGTACTTCCGCGACGAGGAGGGCAAGGACGTGCTGCTCTTCATCGACAACATCTTCCGCTTCACCCAAGCGGGCTCCGAAGTGTCTGCGCTGCTGGGACGCATGCCCTCGGCCGTGGGCTATCAGCCGACGCTGGCCACCGAGATGGGCAATCTGCAGGAGCGGATCACCTCCACCTCCAAGGGGTCGATCACCTCGGTGCAGGCCATCTACGTCCCCGCCGACGACCTCACCGACCCCGCGCCCGCCGCCTCCTTCGCCCACCTTGACGCCACCACGGTGCTCAGCCGCGACATCGCCTCGCAGGGCATCTTTCCCGCCGTTGACCCGCTGGACTCGACCTCGCGGATCATGGACCCGCTGGTGGTTGGCGAGGAGCACTACAACGTCGCCCGCCGGGTGCAGGAGACCCTGCAGGCCTACAAGTCCCTGAAGGACATCATCGCCATCCTTGGGATGGACGAGCTGTCTGAAGAGGACAAGCTGACCGTCGCCCGCGCCCGCAAGATCAGCCGTTTCCTGTCGCAGCCCTTCCACGTGGCCGAGCAGTTCACCAACATGCCGGGCATCTTCGTCAGCCTGGAGGACACCATCCGCTCGTTCAAGGCGGTGGTGGACGGCGAGTACGACCACCTGCCAGAAGCCGCCTTCTTCAACGTCGGCACGGTGGAAGACGCGGTTCGCAAGGCCGAACAACTGGCTTCGGAACTCTAGGCGTCATGGCCGACAAGCTGCACTTCTCGTTGGTCTCGCCGGAGCGCGAACTCTTCGCCGGGCTGGTGGATCAGGTGGACGCCCCGGGCTCCGAAGGCGACTTCGGGGTCCTGGCCGGACACGCGCCGTTCATGACCGCGCTGAAGGAAGGCCAGGTCCGCGTCCACAACGACGGCAAGATCACCGTCTTCGAAGTGCGCGGCGGCTTCGCGGATGTGACGCCTGAAGGCCTTACCGTGCTCGCCGAGCACGCGGTCGAAGCCGCCTAGTCCGTATTGCCGCAAACCGGGCGCCGTGGGGCCTTGCCTCCGCCGCCGTGCTCAAGTTTTATGGCTCGCTGAAAAGTCAGGGGAACCCTCCATGCGTATCGCTCTCGCCAGCCTGATCCTCGTAGCCGGCCTCGCCGGGGCGGTGCAGGCCCAGACACCGGCGACGCCGGATCCGAACGTGGTGCGCAACATGCCGGCCGACCAGGTCCAGCTGGTCCCGGCCGCGCCGGCTCCGGCTCCCACCGCCGTGGCCCCCGCGCCGGCTCCGCCGCCGCCGACCGTGCCCACCACGGGCGACGGCGCGGTGGTGCTGTCGGTCCTTGAGCGGGTCTGCGTGCCGGCCGTCCGCGGCCAGAGCATCGACGACTTGGCCAAAGCCATGGGCATGAAGAAGAACCGCCGCGACATGAGCTGGGCCATGGGCCTGGGCAGCCACAAGACGCACCAGATCATCGTCCTGGCGCAGGGTTCCAACAAGAATTCCTGCGTCGCCGAGGTCCGCTTCGCCGTCGGCCAGGAAGCGCCGATCGTCTCTGCGATCAACATCTGGTCGTTCGTGCATCAGCCGGAGCTGCTGCCCACCGCCAACTACGTCCAGCCGGTTGACCCCGACGGCCTGAAGCGGGTCCGCAAGTCCTGGGAGAGCGTAACCTCGACCTCCTCCACGGGCTTGAACTTCTCCACCGTGCGCAAGCCCGACGACAGTCCGCTGAACCGCAACTACGACACCGGCATGATGTTCTACCAGGAACGTACGTTCTGATGCGCCTGACGGACGCCGCGGGCCTCCTCGGCGTCCTAATGATTCTGGTGGCCTACGCGGGCGCCGCCATGGGCCGGCTCGATCCGAAACAGCCAATTTCGCTGCTGGCTAACCTGATCGGCGCAGGCTTGATCCTGTGGTCGCTGCTGACCGCGGATTACAATCTCTCGGCCACGGTCATGGAAGGCGCCTGGGCGCTGGTCTCCCTGGTGGGCCTAGTCCGCTGGGCAATGGGGCGGGCCCGCAAGGCCAGCTAGGCCGCCGCGCGGCGTTCTTCAGCCAGCCAAGCCAGCGCCATCTGCGCCACGTCCGCCCAGCCGGGCTCGCCGATCAACCAGTGGCTCATGCCGGGCAGGACCTGGTAGCGCGCCCCGATCCGCTCGGCGGTCTGGCGTACCGTCTCAGGCGGATGCACCACGTCGCGCGCGCCCACCAGGGCCAGGCAGGCCGCCTGCAGGCGGCCCGGGCCCACGCTGGTGGTCATGAACGGGTCCAGCCACCAGTTCAGCGTCTCGCGCACCGCCCGCCCGCTCTCGGGGCGCAGCCGGGCCAGGATCGCGTCGCGTTCGGGCGCCGGCACCCGGTCCAGGCTGTGGTTGCGCATCAGTTGCGCGTCCGGGGCGATGGCGCCGGAGGCGAACGGCCCCAGCATCTGCACGCCCATGGCGGTGATGGCTTCCTCGACGCTCGATCCCGTCACGCCCCAGGGCGGCGAGGGGCACAAGAGCACCAGCGCCTCGATCTCCAGCCTGCGGGCCGCCATCTGGCAGACCAGCCCGCCCATGGAGTGGCCCAGCAGGATCGGCCGCTCCGCCAGCCCCTGGCACAGCGTCACAAGATCGGCGGCGTAGTCGGTCATCGAGACGCCCGTAACCGCGTCCGCCGGGGCGTCCGGCCCATGGCCGCGCAGGTCGGGCGCGAGCACCGTCCAGCCCAGGGCCTCGAAGGGTTCGCGGAAGGTCTCGAATGCCCAGCCGCCGCAGAAGGCCCCGTGCACCATGACGACTGTGGTCAAGAAATCCCTCGCTCGCGGCTGGACCAGGCCGAACCTCAAGGGCTCGTCGCCTCCGCCTAGTCTAGACGCAATCGGGCGCCATGCGTCGAGCTTTTGGTCCGCCTCAGATAGCGCCGGCGTCCTTCGGCGGCGGCGTGGCGAAGGCGGCAAAGGCTTCGGCCACCAGCTCATAGGCCTGGCGCTTGAAGGGCACGATCAGGCCTGGCGCCTCGGCCAGCCAGGCCCACCGCCAGTCGTCGAATTCCTGCGGGGCGTGGGCGGCCAGGTCGATCTCGGTCTCCTCGCCCTCCAAGCGGAAGGCGAACCACACCTGCTTCTGCCCGCGCCAGCCGCGCATCGACTTGGACCCCCCGTGGCCGGCGGGGAAGTCATAGGCGATCCAGCCGTCGGTGCGGCCCAGGTAGCTGACGGTGCGCGCGCCGGTCTCCTCGGCCAGTTCGCGCCGCGCGGCGGCCTCCAGGTCCTCGCCGGCGTCCACCCCCCCTTGCGGGAACTGCCAGTTATGCGGCCCCGGCGTGTTCAGCCGCCGGCCCAGCCAGACGCGTCCGTCGCGGTGGAACAGCACGACACCCACGTTGGGCCGGTACCTGTCGAGGTCGCTCATCGCTTGGCGGCGAGCGCCGAGGCCGGGGCTAGTTGCAAGCCCCGCTGTTCGACACTCTCACCCCAGCGGGCCACCTTCTCCAGGGTCACCGGATAGGCGAACCCCGCGCCCAGCGCCTGGCCGCGTTGCAGGGCGCCGGCTTCCAGGGCCGCCAGCTGCTGGTCGATGGCGGGACCCGACAGCTTGTCGTCGATCACCCGCTCGGCCGATGCCCTGGCCAGGTTCCCACCGCGGCGGGCGGCGGCCCCGTCGTCGATGAAGGCCAGGCCCCGCCCGCCCACAGCGCCGGCAAAGGCCTGGTAGGCCTGGTCGTTGGCCAGGAACCGGGAGCCCAGGTAGTTGGTCAGACCGAAGTAGCCGGTGGCGCGCGACAGCACCCACTCCAGCTTCTTCACCGTCTCCGGCGGCTGGGCCTCGGTCATCAGGGTGTAGGGGCCGGGGTCGTTGTCCGGATAGTCGATGGGCTCCATCGGCGTCTCAAGCAGCACCTCGTGGCCGTGCGCGCGGGCCATGTCGATCCAGCCCTGCAGACCTTCGGCATAGGCCACGAAGGAGAGCGTGATCTCCGGCCGCAGCGTCTCGATGGCCTGCTGGGTGGCGCGGGCGTTGAGGCCCAGGCCGCCGACCACGAGGCCGATCTTCGGTCGGCCATTGGAGGCGAACGGCCGGGCGTAGGCCTCGGCCGGGGTGCGGCCGTCGCGGGCGATCACCGGCAGCGGCCCCCCCGGACCCGGGGCGAAGAAGCCGGCGATGGGCGACGGCGGCAGGGCGCCGCCATCCATCGTGCGAAGGGTGGGCGCCGCGGGACCATTCCACGAAACGGCGGCCAGGGGCGCCAGGGGGCGCGCCGACAGCTTGACGATATCCTGGGTCACCACCACGGGCCCGTGGGCGGGCTTCAGCGCCTCGCGCCAGCCGGCCGGCGCGGACGTCAGGGCCTGGGCCATGGAGAGCCGCATGCCCGCCCGGTCGCCGTCCGCCGGCCCCATCAGGTTCACCAGCGTCGCCGCCGCGCCCATGAACAGGGCGCCCGCCGCGCCGGCCCGAAGATAGGGGCTGCGCAGCACCGCGCCGACGCCCGGGACGGGCCCAAAGCGCAGCGCCTTGAACTGGGGGATCGCAATCATCGCCACGGTGGGGAGGCTCCTTTGCGCAAGGGTCCCGCACTATGGTTAACGAAGGGCTGCAAATAGAAGGGCGGCCCTCGCGGACCGCCCTTCGAACCGTCCTGTAGAAGGCCGCCTACTTGCTGTTGATCTGCGGTGGCTTGACCTCGGCCACGCGGGCTTTGGAGCCGATAATCTCGGCGAGCTTGGCGGTCGGCTTCGGCAGCTTCGGCGTCGCCGCCACCGAGCCGAAGCGCAGCACGTCGGAGGCGCGGGCCAACTGGAAGTCCTTCTTCACGTCGAAGGCCTCCGGCGGGGCCTCGGCCGGCTGGTGGGCGCCCTTACGAACCTTGCCCTCGTCGGCGTTCAGCGCGTTGCGAAACGAGGCCTCGGAGAACTGGTAGGAGCGGTTGGCGATCGACTGGGCCTCGTCGCGAGTGGAGGCGACTTCCAGGTCCGGCTCGATGCCCGTCTTCTGGATCGAGCGGCCGGAGGGGGTGAAGTAGCGCGCCGTGGTCAGCTTCAGGGCGCCGTCCATGCCGCCGCGCAGGGGGATCACGGTCTGCACCGAGCCCTTGCCGAAGCTGGTCAGGCCGACCAGTTCGGCGCGGCGACGGTCCTGCAGGGCGCCGGCCACGATCTCCGCCGCCGAGGCGGAACCGGTGTTGATCAGCACGACCATCGGCAGGCCGCCGGTGATGTCTCCGGGACGGGCGTTGTAGCGCTCCACGTCGCGGGGATCGCGGCCCCGCTGGGAGACGATCTCGCCGCCTTCCAGGAACAGGTCCGAGACCGCCACGGCCTGGTCGAGGAGGCCGCCGGGATTGTTGCGCAGGTCGAGGACCAGGCCTTTCATCTGCGGGTTCTTGGCGCGCAGGGCGCCGAACGCGGCTTCCGCTTCGTCGGTGGTCTTCTCGTTGAAGCTGCCGATGCGAAGGACGCCGTAGTCGCCCTCCATCTTGGCGGTGGCGGACTTGGGCTTGATCACCTCGCGAACGATCTTCACGTCGAACGGATCAGACTTTTCCCGGGCGAGGGTCAGGGTCACCGTCTCGCCCGGCTTGCCGCGCATCTGCTTGACGGCCTCGTTGACCGACAGGCCCAGCACGCTGTCGCCGTTCACCGCGGTGATGTAGTCGCCGGCCTTGACGCCTGCGAGCGCCGCCGGCGTGCCGTCCATAGGCGTGATCACCTTGACCACCCCGTCCTCGCTGGTGACCTCTAGGCCCAGGCCGCCGTACTCGCCGCGGGTCTGGTCGCGCATGTCGTCGAAGTTCTCGGGGTCGAGGTAGCCGGAGTGGGGATCGAGCGAGGTCAGCATCCCGTCGATGGCCGACTGGATCAGCTTGGTGTCGTCCACGTCAGTGACGTACTGCTGCTCGACGGTGTTCAGCACGTCGCCGAACAGGCCCAGCAGTACGTCGCCGAACAGGCCCAGCATCCGATAGGTCTTGGCCCGCGGTTGCGCCGAGGCGATGGCCTGCTGGCTCACATAGGCCATGGACCCTGCACCGAGCACGAAGGCCGAAGCGCCAATCAGAAGATACTTCTTCATCACCTGCCGTAGGCTCCCTTTGCGGCGTTCAATCCGCGTGTGAAACGGGCCCCCTTGAGAGCGCCTCCAGCCGGCGCTCAGCCCGTCGTCCTGCTCATCCAGCGCGCCGGATCGACCGGCGCACCCTGTTCGCGGACCTCCAGATAGAGCTCCGAAGTTGACTGTCGACCATCCGGCGTCCATCCGACAGGCTGACCTGCCGCGACGGATTGTCCGGCTTGAACCGACGTTCGCTCAAGGCCAGCAAGCACAAGATGGTATCCACCCGCCAGTCTTAATATCAAGATCACGCCCCAACCCTTTACGGGGCCTACATATTGCACCAGCCCCTCTCCGGGACTGACGACCTTCGCGCCCCGTGCGGCCGCCAGGGTGAGGCCGTTAGAGCGGCCACCGCCGGCCAGGGGCTCGCCGAACCTGCGCAGGATGCTACCTGGGGCGGGCTGCAATAAGACCCTGGGCGGGCGAATTGTGGCGTCGGCCATGGGCGGTCCCAGCGGCCCGCGCAACAGCAATCCCGCGCTGGAGCTGGGCACAGGCGCCCCCTCGGCCATCCGGCTCTCCGCCTCGAACACCGCCTCGCTCTGCACCGCGGCCAGCCGGCGCTGGCGCATCATCTCGCTGGCGTCGCCGGCATAGGCCTGGGCGCGACGCTGCAGCTCCGGCGTCATGGCGCGCACCAGGATCGCCGCGCGCACCGCGTCCTTGGCGTCGTCGGGGGAGACCAGCAGAGCCGGGGGCGGATCGCGGCTCAGTTGCTGAAGCACGGAGAGCAGGCGGGCCAGTTGGTTGAGGTTCTTCGCCTGACTGACTGAGAGTTCCGTCTCCTCCGCGTTCAGTCTGGCCAGGCGTGAGGGCTGCGCCGTCACGCCCAGGGCCGCCAGGGCCAGGACGACCAGGATCGCCGCCAGGAGGATCGGTGTGCGCATCAGTCGCGATGATAGGGCGAACCGCCCAGGATCGAGACCGCGCGATAGACCTGCTCGCTGAGCATGGCGCGGGCCAGGGCGTGGGGCCAGGTCTGCGGCCCGAAGGCAAGCCGGCCGTTCGCCTGGGCCAGCAACCCCGCCTCCATGCCGTCTGCCCCGCCGATCACGAACACGAGGCGCCGGACGCCGCGGTCGCGCAGGGCCGCAATCTCCTGGGCGAAGGCCCGCGAAGGCCGCATCTGGCCGTGCTCGTCGCAGGCGATGACGTGGGCGTCGGCCAGGTGCGCGCGCAACGCCTCGGCCTCCGCCGCTTGGCCGGGCTTCTTGCTTTCCACCTCGACAACCTCGACGGGGCCGAGGCTCAGCGCCCGCCCCGCCGCGGTGGCGCGCTCGGTATAGAGCTTGACCAGCTCCGTCTCGGGGGATCGGGAGAGCCTGCCGACGGCGAGGAGGATGATCTTCACCCGCAGGCCATACGCCATCGTCGCCTACGCCTCTAGCCGCGGCGCCCGCTTCGCGCCTAAGCTTGGCGAAACGGACGGGCAGCGGCCCGCCAGCACCTCGGGGGAAGACATGGCCATGGAAAGCGCGCCGCGCGGTATTGGCGGGTGGCTGAGCCTGATCGGTGCGGTGTTCGTCGGCATCATCGGCCTGATCCTGGTAGGCGGCGGCGGCCGCCTGGCGATGCTGGGGGGCTCCCTCTACTACCTGCTCGCGGGCGTCGGCCTGGTGACCTCGGGTGTCCTTCTCGCCCTGCGCCGGCCGCTGGGCGGGCTGATCTTCGCCGGCGTGCTGGTGGCCACGGTGGCCTGGGGCCTGTGGGAGTCCGGGCCGGCCTTCTGGCCGCTGCTCCCCAGGCTGTTCTCACCGGCCATGGTGGGCCTTATCGTGCTGCTGGTCCTGGCTGGCTTGCCCGCCATCCGCAGTCGCACGGTAGCACTGGTCAGCACGGCCCTGGGCGTGGTCCTGGCCCTGGGCGTCCTCGGCGTCACCCTGAACGACACCTTCACCGCGGGCCAGGCGACCTCGCCGGCCCCGGCGCCCCTGCAGACCGCCACGGCCTCCGGCGGCGACTGGCGCTTCTACGGCCGCGATGCCGGCGGCACGCGCTTCGCTCCCTACGCCCAGGTCAACAAAGACAATGTCGCCCAGCTCAAGGTCGCCTGGACGCTGCGCACCGGCGACGTGGCTAAGGGCGGCTCGGAGGACCAGAACACCCCCATCCAGGTGGGCGACACGGTCTATGCCTGCACCCCCACCAACATCGTGATCGCCGTGGACGCAGATACCGGCGCCGAGCGCTGGCGCCACAATCCCAAGATCCGCGCCAGCTTCTGGAACCGCTGCCGCGGCGTCGGCTTCTGGGAGACCCCGGCGATCCGCGCCAACGCCGCCCTGGTGGCCGGCCCGCCGCCGCCGGCGCCGCTGTGCGACCGCCGGATCATCTCCTCGACCATCGACGCCCGGCTGATCGCTCTCGACGCGGCCACCGGCCAGCTCTGCCCGGGCTTCGGCCAGGGCGGCGCCATCAGCCTGCGCGAGGGCATGGGCGAGGTGAAGGCCGGCTTCTACTTCCCCACCTCCACCCCCACCGTGGCCGGCGACCGGATCATCATCGGCGGCTGGGTGATGGACAACCGTGAGCTGGGCGAGCCGTCAGGTGTGGTCCGCGCCTTCAGCGCCGAGACCGGCGAGCTGATCTGGGCCTGGGACCTGGGCAATCCGGCGATCACCAAGCTGCCCGCGGAGGGCCAGACCTACACCCGCGGCACTCCCAACGTCTGGTCGACCCCGGCCTTCGACGAGGCGCTGGGCCTGGTATTCCTGCCCACCGGCAACGCCACCCCCGACTACTGGGGCTCGCACCGCTCCGACGCCTCCGAGCAATACTCGTCCTCGGTGGTGGCGCTCGAGATCGCCACCGGCCGCGAGCGCTGGCGCTTCCAGACCGTGCACCACGACCTGTGGGACTACGACGTACCGTCCCAGCCCATGGTCGCCGACTTCCCCAACGGCCAGGGCGGGACCACCCCGGCGATCATCCAGCTCACCAAGCGCGGCCAAATCTTCGTCCTCGACCGGGCCACCGGCCGGCCGCTAACCAAGGTCGAGGAGCGCCCGGTTCCGAGCGGCCCGGCCAAGGGCGAGTGGGTTTCGCCGACCCAGCCCTATTCCACCGGCATGCCGGCCATCGGCGCCGAGCGGTTGACCGAGGCGAGGATGTGGGGCGCCACCCCGCTCGACCAGCTCGCCTGCCGGATCGCCTACCGCTCGCACCGCTATGAAGGCGACTTCACCCCGCCCTCCACCACCCCCACCCTGCAGTACCCCAGCAACGGCGGCGGCCAGAACTGGGGCGGCGCCACGCTGGACGCCACCCACCGCTACCTCATCGTGCCCGACCTGCGGATGGCCATGACCGTCAGCCTGGGTCCCGCCAAGCGGCCTGGCCTCTCGCTGGATTTGGTCCCGGATCGCTCGGCCCGCGGCGCCGCCGCGGTGGCCTATCAAAGCCAGAACGACTGGATGCTGGGTCCGCTGTTGATCCCCTGCCTGCAGCCGCCGAACGGCACGCTCACCGCCATCGACCTGACCACCCGCAGGATCGCCTGGCAGGTGCCCTTGGGCTCGGCGGAGGGCTCCGGCCCGTTCGGTCTGGCGTCCGGCCTGCCGATCCCGCTGGGCAACATCGGCCTGGGCGGGCCTATTTCGACGGCGGGTGGCCTGACCTTCCACGCCTCCACCCAGGATCCCTACCTGCGCGCCTACGACAGCGGCACCGGCAAGGTCCTGTGGAAGGGCCGCCTGCCGGTGGGCGTCGGCGGCACGCCGATGAGCTACGTATCGCCCAAGAGCGGACGCCAGTACGTGGTGGTCTCGGCCGGGGGCGCGCGGATGATGCCCCAGCGCGGCGACTATGTGGTGGCCTACGCCCTGCCCAGGTGAGACGGGCCAACGCCCGAGGCGGTAGAGAGGCGCGATGGAAGTCTACCCCACCGCCGCAGCCCTCGGGCAGGCCTGCGCCGACGCCGTTCAGGCGTGCCTTGCTGAGGGGATCGGCGGCCGCGGCCAGGCGACGCTGGTGGCCACCGGCGGCCGCGCGCCCGGCCCGGTCTATGACGCGCTCGGGGCCGCCCACCTCGACTGGGCCAGCGTGGTGGTCACCCTCTCCGACGAGCGTTGCGTCGAGGCGCAGGACCCGCGGTCTAACGCCAGGCTGGTGCGCGACCGCCTCTTGCAGGGCGACGCCGCGCAGGCGCGGTTCCTGCCCCTTTGGCCGCAGCCGGAGGAGGCCGCCCTGGCGGCCCTGCTGCCTTTCGACGCCGTCCTGCTGGGGATGGGTGAGGATGGCCACGTGGCCTCGCTGATCCCCGGAAGCCCGGCGCTGGCGCAGGGCCTCACCACCGAGCGCCTCAGCCTGGCCGTCCCCGCCGGGGCCGGATCGCCGCCTTTGGCGCGGATCACACTCAGCCTGGCGGCGTTGATGCAGGCCCGCGCCATCTTCCTCTTGATCGCCGGGGCGGCTAAGCGCGAGGTGCTGGCGCGCGCCCAGGCCGGCGAGGACCTGCCAGTGGGTCGCCTGCTGGGCCAGGATCAGGCGTCGGTCCGCGTGTTCTGGGCGCCGAGCCACGAGGAATAGAGCCAATGCATCCGGTCACGACCGAGGTCACCGACAGGATCGTCGAGCGCAGCCGCGACAGCCGCGCCGACTACCTGGAACGCATGCAGGCCGCCCGCCACGCCGGCCCCGGCCGCGGGAAGCTTTCCTGCGCCAACTGGGCCCACGCCTTCGCCGCGGTAGGGGATGGTGACAAGCAGCGGATGCGCGATCCCACGGCGCCCAACGTGGCCATCGTCTCGGCCTACAACGACATGCTCTCGGCCCACCAGCCGCTGGAGCGGTTTCCGGAGATAATCCGTGCTGCGGCCCGCGAGGCGGGCGCCACGGCCCAGTTCGCCGGCGGCGTCCCGGCCATGTGCGATGGGGTGACCCAGGGCCGCCCCGGCATGGAGCTGTCGCTGTTCTCCCGCGACGTGATTGCCATGGCCACGGCCATCGCGCTCTCCCACGACGCCTTTGACGCCGCCCTGATGCTGGGCATCTGCGACAAGATCGTGCCCGGCATGACCATGGGCGCCCTGGCGTTCGGGCACCTGCCGGTGATTTTCGTGCCCGCAGGTCCGATGAGCTCGGGGATATCCAACCACGAGAAGGCCCGGGTCCGCGCGCTGCACGCCGAGGGCAAGGCGACCCGGGAGGAACTGCTCGAAAGCGAGATGAAGAGCTACCACGGCCCCGGCACCTGCACCTTCTACGGCACCGCCAATTCCAACCAGATGATAATGGAGATGATGGGCCTGCACCTCCCCGGCGCGGCCTTCGTCAGCCCCAACACGCCCCTGCGTGACGCGCTCACCGCCGCGGCGCCCAGGCGCGCCGTCGAGATCGCCGACGGGACCAACGCCTATGCGCCGATGTCGGGGGTGGTGGACGCCAGGAGCCTGGTGAACGCCCTGGCCGGTCTCCTGGCCACCGGCGGCTCCACCAACCACACCCTGCACCTGATCGCCATGGGCCGGGCGGCCGGCGTGCAGATCACCTGGCAGGACTTCGACGACCTGTCGCGGGTCACCCCGCTGATCGCCCGGGTCTATCCCAACGGCAGCGAGGACGTGAACGCCTTCCATGCGGCCGGCGGCATGGCCTTCGTGGTGCGGCAGCTGCTGGACGCGGGCCTGGCCCACGATGAGGTGCTGACCGTGGCCGGCCGGGGCCTGCGCCGCTACCAGCAGGAACCGTTCCTGGACAATGGAGGATTGGTCTGGCGTGAGGGAGCCGCCGCCTCGCTGAACCCCGACATCCTGCGGCCGGTGGACAATCCCTTCCAGTCGGAGGGCGGCTTGCGCCTCTTGACGGGCGGGCTGGGGCGCGCGGTGATCAAGACTTCGGCGGTGAAGCCGGAACACCTCGCCATTGAGGCGCCGGCGGTGGTCTTCGACACGCAGGATGATTTGCTGGCCGCCTACAAGCGCGGCGAGCTCAATCGCGATTTCGTGGCGGTGGTGCGCTTCCAGGGACCCAGGGCCAACGGCATGCCGGAGCTGCACTCGCTGACCCCGCCGTTGGGCGTGCTGCTCGACCGCGGCTTCAAGGTGGCCCTGGTCACCGACGGGCGCATGTCCGGCGCCTCGGGCAAGGTCCCCGCCGCCATCCATGTGACCCCGGAGGCCGCGGACGGCGGGGCCCTGGCCTTCGTCCGCGACGGCGACCTGATCCGCCTGGACGCCCGGGCCGGGACCCTTGAAATCAAGGTCAACGAGAGAGACCTGATGGCCCGCCCGCCCGCCGCCGCGGGGCCCTCCGGAGCCGGCTACGGCCGCGAGCTGTTCGGCTGGATGCGCCGCGCCGTAGGCCCGGCCGAAGCCGGCGCCTGCGCCCTCTTCGAGGCCGCCTGAGATGAAACCGCAGTATGTGGGCTTGGTGGGGGATGTGGGCGGCACCAACGCCCGCTTCGCCCTGGTGGATGCCCAGGGCCATGTGCGCAATCCGCGCAGCTTCGTGGCCCGCGACTATGACAGCCTGTCGGCGGTGATCACCGAATACCTCGACGCCACCACCGGGCGCCGTCGGCCGCAAAGGGCGGTGATCGCGGTGGCCGGCCCGGTGCTCGACGGCGAGATCGAGTTCACCAACCTGGCCTGGCAGGTCGCGGAAGGGGATCTGCTGGCTGTCTTCGAGTTCGAGGCGGTGAAGCTGATCAACGACTTTGCCGCCCAGGCGCTGGCCTGTCCGCAACTCGCCGCCGACGAGGTTCGGCTGATCGGCCCGAAGCTGCGCGGGGGCTCCGACTGCCCGATCGTGGTGCTTGGCGCCGGCACCGGCTTCGGCGTGGCGGGCCTTGCCCGGGGCAACCTGGGTGACGTGGCGGTGGCCACCGAGGGTGGCCACGCCGGCTTTGCCCCCTCCGATGAGGTGGAGGTCGAGGTGTGGCGCCGGCTGCAGGCCCGCTTCGGCCGGGTCTCCATCGAGCGGCTCCTCTCCGGACCCGGCATGTACGATCTCTACAAGACCCTTGCCGACCTTTCGGGCGTCGACGCCGTGCTCACCGACGAGCGTGCGGTGATGGCGGCGGGCCTGGCGGGCGACGCGCTCGCCGGAACGACGCTGGACCGGTTCTGCGCCATCCTGGGCGCCGTGGCTGGAGACCTGGCGCTGACCTTCGGGGCGCGGGGCGGGGTGTTCGTCTCCGGTGGAATCGCGCCCAGGATGGCCGAGCGTCTGGCCGCCGGCCCGTTCCGCGAGCGGTTCGAGGCCAAGGGTCGGCTCAGCGACTACCTGCGCGAGATCCCCACCTCGCTGGTGCTGCATCCCTATCCGGCGATCCTGGGGGCCGCGCGCGAACTCTCCCAGATGGAGCGGATGTGACCCTCGACGAGATTCTCGCCCGCGCCCCGGTGATCCCTGTGCTGGTGATCGACGACCTGGACCATGCCGTGCCCCTTGGCCGCGCCCTGGTGGCCGGGGGACTGAGCGTCCTGGAGGTCACTCTGCGGACGCCTGCCGCCATGGACTGCATCCGCGCCATGGCCCAGGAGGTCCAGGGCGCAGTGGTGGGGGCCGGCACCGTGCTGACGCCTGCGGCGCGCCAGGCGGCGGCTGATGCGGGCGCCCGGTTCGCCGTCAGTCCCGGCCTGATGGAAGGCGAGCACGCCGACGGCCCCACGCCGCTCCTGCCGGGGATCGCCACCGCCACCGAGCTGATGGCAGGCCTGCGCGCCGGCTTCTCGGCCTTCAAGCTGTTTCCGGCCAATGTCGCCGGTGGGATCGACGCGGTGAAGGCCTTCGCCGGTCCATTCCCGCAGGCGGTCTTCTGCCCCACGGGTGGGGTCAACGCCGGCAACGCCGCCCAGTACCTGGCTCAACCCAATGTCGTCTGCGTCGGCGGCAGCTGGGTGGCCCCGGCCGATGCCGTGGCCGCCGGCGACTGGGACCGCATCACCGAACTGGCCCGCCAAGCGGCGGGGCTTCGGCCCACCCTCTCCTGAGCGCTGTCCGATGAGCGAGCGTTCCCGTGAGCCGCCCCGCCACACTCCCGAACAGCTCCGCTGGCTGGTCACCGCCCGCGCCCGGCCCGGCGACCCCGGCTCGGCCACGGTCAGTGTGCTGGCGCGCAACGCCATGGTGCCCGAACTGGCCTTCGACATGATGGTCGACTGGCACCCAGGCGCCGAGGCCGCCGATGTGGAAGGCCGGGCCCTGATCATCCTTAGCCTGCTGTTCCGCGAGCTCGCCGCTGAATGCGAAAAGGCCGCCGGCTCCCGGTTCAGCCAGGGTTAGTGGCTCGAGTTGGCCGGCAGCCTCGTCGACGACGTCCGCGGCCAAGTCTCTGGCGTCCTCAGATGTCTTTGATGGCGGCGGGCCGAGCGTCGCCCTTCGCGTAAATGACCCGAACCGCCTCCTGGAAGCCTCCTAGCAGACAGAGGTACTGATCGTTGCCGATACCGATGTGATGAACACTGAGTAGATTTGCTAATCGCTGTGCCGTTCCTAAGATTTGAGGGAAAGTTTTCTATACTGTAGAGTTGGCCTTAAGAAGATTCTTCAGGCTACCTCTATGCAGTACGAGACCGCATTCCCTACTGTATAGTTTCAGTAACTCATCCCGAGTCATGAAATCCGGCCCCCGCTCGACAAAATGATGGGGTCCTCCCGGCAAAGTATTTGCCTTGACTACGGGGCCGGGAAAGCAGCCGGGATTGAGTTCTTCCAGAGACTTCAGTAGCCAGTCAGCGGCAAAAGCCGACTGTAGCTTGGCGTTGCGCGTCGCCTCAATGTCGTGATGGGCCACCAGGCATGCTAGGGCGACCAGTTCGCAGATCATTCGAAGTTGCAAGTGGGCGAACTCGTCCACCATCTGCCCCGGCA
>NZ_JBKJTG010000012.1:0-10623 GCF_046590535.1 Phenylobacterium sp.
CGCATCTCGGCGATGTCGTCCACCGTGAACCGTTCATGCACCTCGCAGCGGCCTTTCCAGGCGATGATGCCGATGTGGGTCTGGCGGGCCACGTTCTTGGCCAGGAATTCGTCGGGGATCATGATCACGCGGTCGACGCCCCACAGGCGCGCAGCCTCCTCCACCACCTGCACGGCGTTGGCGCTGGTGCAGCAGATGTCGGTTTCCGCCTTCACCTCGGCGGAGGTGTTGACGTAGGTGACCACCGGCAGGCCCGGATAGCGCTGCTTGATCAGCCGCACGTCGGCCCCGGTGATCGACGAGGCCAGCGAGCAGCCGGCCCGCAGGTCAGGGATCAGCACGGTCTTGTCCGGCGACAGGATCTTCGAGGTCTCGGCCATGAAGTGCACGCCGGCCTGGACGATGATCTTCGCGTCCGACCGGGCGGCCTCCTTGGCCAGGCCCAGGCTGTCGCCCACATAGTCGCCGACCCCGTGGAAGATCTCCGGCGTCATGTAATTGTGCGCCAGAATGACGGCGTCCTTCGCGCGCTTCAGGCGGTTGATCTCGGCGATCAGCGGGGCCTGCAGCCGCCATTCCATGGGCGTGACGTGCCGCTTCACCTTCTCCCAGGCCGGCGCAGTCTGCGCTTCGACCTCAGGCGTGAAGGGGAACTGGAACCCGTCCGCGGCCATGAAAATCCTCCTTATGCTCAAAGTGAGCATTTCAGGGGCCTAAAGAAACGCCCAAGGAAGCCCAGGGCGCAGCGGTTATGCTCAAGTCGAGCAAAACTGTCGGAGGATATATAAACCCTCCAAAGGCGGACGCAAGGCGAATTCGGCGAACCTCGTTCCGAAAAGGCTTCAAGCGCGTTATGAAGGGGCGCCGCCAGGCGAAACGCCGGCTTCTCCGGACCCTTCCATCATTTCGCCCAGCTGTGGCGTCATCGTTTCCGCCGGCCCGAGTCCCTATATCCGGGGCCAGCACAAAGAGGTTTTCAGCTTCTGATCCGCCTGAACGACATAGGGCTCCGCCTTCCCAGGGCAAGAGCAGGGGCCATCGTGGCCCTGACGGTCGCGGCTGCCTGGGCTTGTGCGCCGACGCAGAACAATGTCCTCAGCCCCGAGCGGCAGGCGATGGTCACCCGGGGGCTTTCCGATGCCGCCCTGGGCGCGCTGGCCCGGCGCATGGACCCGGCGATGCGCGGGCTGGCGCTGCGACACGATCCGGGGCTGCAGCAACCGGACCTGTGGAACCGCGCCGACGGTTGGGCCAGCCTGGACATCCGCACGGCGCCAGACCTCGGATTCACCGCCGCGGACGCTCAGACCGCTCAGGACGTCAACGCGCTGATGCCCTTCGCCGGCCTGCCTATCCGGCCGATGAGGCCTTTCCTGCTGAAGGGTGGCGGCGAGGACCGGGCCCGGGCCCAGGAGTGCCTCAGCCAGGCCGTTTACTACGAGTCCGCCCGAGAGCCCCAGAAGGGCCAGGAGGCGGTCGCCCAGGTGGTCCTGAACCGGGTCCGTCACCCGGCCTATCCGAAGTCGGTGTGCGGCGTGGTCTACCAGGGCGCCGCGCGGGCCACCGGCTGCCAGTTCACCTTCACCTGCGACGGGTCCTTGCGCTGGAAACCCGAGCCGGCCCTGTGGCGACGCGCCCAGGACGTGGCCCGCCGAGCGCTGGCCGGCCATGTCGAGAAGGGCGTCGGATCAGCCACCCACTACCACGCCAGCTATGTGGCCCCGTACTGGGCTCCGACGCTGGTGAAGATGACCCAGGTCGGCGCGCACATCTTCTACCGCTGGACCGGCCCCTGGGGCGAGCCGGCGGCCTTCACCGGCAGCTACGCGGGCCGCGAAGCCAACCTGACGCAACAGGTGCTAGCCAGTCTGGACGCCCGCACCCAGGGGGGCCTCCTGACCGACACGCTGCTGCTGCTGGAGCGCAAGGTGACGCTGGCCATGGCCGGGGAGGTGCGCACCTATCGCGTCATCGACCCCAACACCCCGGGCGGCGAGCGCACCCGGGTGATGGGCACTCTCTACGCCCCGCGCCGCCAGCCGACGCCGGACGAGGTCCGCAAGATCAACGAGAGCCTGGCGGCCGTTGAAAAGAGCCTGGATGCCCCGGCGGCGCCCGCGCTGGTCATTCCGCCCGCAACAACCGCGCCCGCCAAGGCCGAGGCTCAGCCGGCGAAGGCGTCGGGATAGGCGACGCTGATCGGGGCGTCGAAGGCGCCGTCCGCCAGCGCCAGCGCCATGAACGACGGGCTCCCGGAATAGGGCGCCCGCACCCGTCCTGCCGCCTCCGCCGAGAAGCCGAAGCGCGGATAGTAGGCAGGATGACCCAGCACCAGCACCCCGTGGGCGCCGAACTCGCGCAGGGTGTCGAGCCCAGCACGCGTGAGCCTGGATCCCAGACCCCCACGCTGCAGGTCCGGCCGCACCGCCAACGGCGCCAGCGCGGCGAACATCTCGTAGCGGTCGGCCCACAGGCGGCTGAACAGGATGTGTCCAGTGATCTCGCCGCCATCCTCACTGACCAGCTCAAACACCACGTCGCCGTCGGCGCGCAACCGCTCCACCAACCTGGCCTCGTCGGGTTTTGCGAAAGCGGCCTCGACGACAGCGGCGATGGCCGGGTGGTCGGCAGGGCGGGCGAGGCGGATCATGCGCCGGACCCTAGCTTCCACCGCCCCAATGGCAAACGTCGCGCGTCAGGGCGTGGTGTTTCAAAAAAGGTCCGCTAAGTCTCTGGTGAAGCTTACCAAGCGCCGATTTTCTCAGCCTCGGCGTGGGAGATGGGGTGGTGCGCGTTGGCATGGTCTTCCTCGGCCAGGAACCGCACCGCCTCCAGCGCCGCCATGCAGCCCATTCCCGCCGCGGTCACCGCCTGGCGGTAGATGTCATCGGTGACGTCGCCGGCCGCATAGACGCCGGGCACGGCCGTGGACGCGGTCCCGGCCTTCACCTGCAAGTAGCCCGCGCTGTCGGCCTCGAGCTGGCCCTTGAACAGTTCCGACGCCGGCGCATGGCCGATGGCCACGAACACCCCGTCACAGTCCAGAGTGCGGGTCTGGTCCGTCTTGACGTTTCTCAGCCGCACCCCGGTGACGCTGCTGGGGTTCTCGGAGCCGAGCACCTCGTCGACCCCGTGGTCCCATATCACCTCGATCTTCGGGTGCGAGAACAGCCGCTCCTGCAGGATCTTCTCGGCCCGGAACTCGTCGCGGCGATGCACCACGGTCACCTTGGCGGCGAATTTGGTGAGGAACAGAGCCTCCTCCACGGCGGTGTTGCCGCCGCCCACCACCACCACCTGCTTGCCTCGGTAGAAGAACCCGTCGCAGGTGGCGCAGGCCGAGACGCCAAAGCCCTGGAACTTCTGCTCCGACGCCAGCCCCAGCCATTTGGCCTGGGCGCCGGTGGCGATGATCAGGGTCTCCGCCAGCCAGACCTGGCCTGAATCCGTGGTCAGCCGGAACGGGCGCTCCGAGAGGTCGGCGGAGAGCACGATGTCGTTGACGATCTCCGTGCCCACGTGCTCGGCCTGGGCCTGCATCTGTTCCATCAGCCAGGGCCCCTGGATCACCTCGGCGAAGCCCGGATAGTTCTCCACGTCGGTGGTGATGGTAAGTTGGCCGCCGGGCTGGATCCCCTGGATCATCACCGGGTTCAGCAGCGCGCGGGCGGCATAGACGGCGGCGGTGTAGCCGGCGGGGCCGGAGCCCACGATCAGGCAGCGTGCGGAGCGGGTCGTGTCGGACATGGCGCCAATGTAGTGACGATTCCGCAGCGGCGCGATGGGTCGGCGTTTGGTTAACGCCCCTTTCAGTGAGGCGGCCTAGGGTCAGGGCGGAACCGAGAGCCCGCCATGCCTGCATCGCCTCCCGAAATCGAGATCGCCGGCCGCAAGATCGGCCTCGGCCACGAACCCTTCGTGATCTGCGAGTTGTCGGGCAACCACAACGGCAGCCTGGAGCGGGCGCTGATCATGGTCGACGCGGCGGCCGCCACCGGCTGCGACGCCATCAAGATCCAGACCTACACAGCCGACACCATCACCATGGATGTGGACCGCCCGGAGTTCCAGATTCACGGCGGCCTCTGGGACGGTCGCAGCCTCTACGAGCTCTACGAGGAGGCCCACACCCCCTTCGAGTGGCACGCGGCCCTGTTCGAGCGGGCCCGGCAGCTGGGCGTGATCCTGTTCTCCAGCCCCTTCGACGAGACGGCGGTGGACCTCCTGGAGGGGCTGGATGCGCCTGCCTACAAGATCGCCTCTTTCGAGGCCGTCGACCTGCCGCTGATCCGTTATGCAGCGGCGAAGGGTAAGCCGCTGATCATCTCCACCGGGATGGCCAACCTGGCTGAGATCGCGGCCGCCCGCGACGCGGCGCTTACCGCAGGCGCCCCGGGCGTGGTCCTGCTGCATTGCGTCTCCAGCTACCCAGCGACCTTCGATGACGCCAATCTCCGCACCATCACCGACATGGCTGAGCGGTTCGGCTCGCCTATCGGCCTGTCGGACCACACGCCGGGGACGGCGGCCTCGGTGGCGGCGGTGGCCATGGGCGCCTGCGTGATCGAGAAGCACTTCACCCTGGCTCGGGCCGACGGCGGCCCCGACGCGGCCTTCAGCTTGGAGCCCCCGGAGTTCAAGGCGCTGGTCGATGACTGCAAAGCCGCCTGGAAGTCACTGGGGCGCGCGCAGTACGACGTGCTGGGCTCGGAGCGCGGCTCGCTCCTCTTCCGGCGCTCGCTCTACGTGGCGGCCGACGTAAAGGCCGGAGAGCCGCTTAGCCGCGCCAACGTCCGCTCGATCCGCCCCGGCAACGGCCTGCCGCCCGGCCACCTGGACGAGGTCATGGGGCGAAAGGCCGTGCGGGACCTGACCCGCGGCGAGCCCCTGGCCTGGGACATGCTGGCCTAGGTGGCCTGCATCTGGTCGAGGATTTCCTTTGTCCCGGTCCAGCCGACGTTCATCACCGCATCGATGAAGGCGAGGTACGGCGTGAAGTCCGCCGCACCTTGCGGGTACGCAACCGCGACGAACGGCTGGAAGCGCGCCGGGAAGCCCGCGTTGCGGAACACCCCATCGTCTTCCATGTAATCCGCCGAGCCCATGGGCGAGAGATAGTCGGTGGCGCCCACCGCCCGGCAGATCGCCAGCAGGTGGTCGGAGCGGTGGCCCGGGACCCCAAGCTCGCCCGACCGCACGAACTCGGTGGTCAGCTCCAACCGTTCCGCCGTGGCGCGGATCAGGGCGCAGTTGAGGTCGGCGAGGCCGGTAGTGGGCGCGGTCAGGTGAGCCTCCAGGAATGCCATCCCCTCGGCAAAGAACGGCCGGCGGCCGTAGGCGTGCCGAACCGACGCCAAGTGCTTCTCGCGCCAGGGCTCGGCGTCGGAGACCTGGATGTCGCGGATGGCGGTGTCGCGGTCGGTCTTCTGCACCGGCACGCTCAGCATCACCTCGCCGCCGGCCCCGGCGATGCGGTTGCGCTGCTGCCACGAGCGGCGGGCGAACTGCACGTCGTCCAGAAACACGAACACGTCGGCCTGAGCGATCAGGTGGAAATAGCCCAGGTAGGGGAGGTAGGTGGGCTGCATGATCGCCGCCTTGCGGCTCATGCCGCTGCGACGGCCCCAGGCGCCTCCAGGGCGGCGGCGAGGCCGGCGTTCACCTGAGCGAACTTCTCGGTCTTGGCGTAGGGCTCCCAGGCGCCGGCCACGAACGCTGGCCCCATCCGCTGGGCCAGGGTGGCGTGCAGGGTCTTCAGCCGGCGCATGGCGTCGGCGGAGTGATAGATCCAGCGCGGCTGGATGGAGACGCCCAGCATCTCGCCCAGATCAAGGTCGCCCGGGAAGCCGGCCAGCAGGCGGGCGAGGTCGGCGCGCAACTGGGCGTCTTCGGCCTCGGTGACGCACTCCGCGGTCAACAGGGTCTCGCCGCGGCTCTGGTAGATATAGGCGCGGAAGACGGCGCCCTGGGCGGTGAAGTTTTGGACGTAGAACGGCGTGGGCCCGCGCCAGCGGGCCTTGAATACATAGGCCGCGAAGCTCTTGGGCAGCAGTTTCGGCGTGGGCACGCCCGCCGCCTTAAACAGCGGCGTCGGATTGGCGGCCCAGACCAGCACTTCGCCGGGCTGGTGGGCGGCCAACGCCTGGCGCGGCGAGACCAGGGCGCGCTCGTGGATCGTGACGCCGAGACCCTCCAGCGCCGCGCGGCAGGCCTGGAAGAAGGCGGGGAAGCCGTCGCGGGGGAGCGCGGCGGTCAGGTTGGCGGTGCGGCCCCACAGGCCGCGGGGGATGGCGTAGAGCTCGTCGCAGGCAGGGCTCCGGCGCTTGGCTTCGGCCAGGGCCGCGAGGTCCGCGCCCATGGGATAGACCCGGTTGATGGCCAGTGGCGTAGCCGCGCTCCCGTGCACCTCGTCCAGCCAGGCGCCCAGGTGCCAGCGGCAGTAGCGGGTCAGGGCAGCCTCGATCTCCTGCGGGTAGGCCCGCAGCCGGTCGGCCAGGGTGGCGCCGCCGGGGTGGGTCAGGGCGAATTCGGCGCAGGGGATCGCGGGGCCGCCGAAGTCCTCGGTGAAGGTCGCCTCGCCGCCGCGGCCGGGGCTGACGGAACCGAACCGGTTTTCGACGTCCTCGAAGGCCATCCCGTGCCATTCCAGCAGGCTGCGGATCGGATCGCCCCTGGGCCCGAAATAGATGCAGCCGTCGCGTAGCTCAAGGCCATGCGCCTCGCGCGGCAGGGCGACGCCCCCCAGGCGGTCGAAGCGCTCGTGCAGCTCGATGTCGCGGCAGCCCAGGCGGTGCGCCTCAAAGGCCGCCAGGATGCCGGTCAGGCCGCCGCCGACGATGCGCACGCGGCTCATCCGGCGCGACCCCAGACCACCAGGTCGCTGTTCCCCGGCACGCGCCGGCCGGTCTGGACGTTGTCGAAGCGCACCGCCAGCTCCGTGCGGTCGCCCAGCTTCAGGGTGTGGGCCAGGAGATCGACCAGGCTGGCCTGGGTATAGAAGCGGTTGAACAGACCGGCCTCGCCGGTCTCGGGCGTGGCCAGCCGGTAGCCGTCCGGCTCCTCCTCGGAGCCGCGGCCATAGCGGTAGTCGTCCACCAGCCGGGTGCGGACGAACACCTCGCAGCCGGCGGCCAGGGCAGGGCGGAAGCCGGTCAGGGTGGCGCGGGCCTGCTCCAGGGTCAGGTAGCAGAGCAGGTTCGGGATGATCAGGGCGTCGAACGGGCCGTCCAGGTTGGGCGCGCCCCGGGCCAGGTCGGTCTGGATCAGCTCGGCGGCCTCGCCCAGGTTTCAGCGGGCGTCGGCCAGGGCCTTGTCGTCGTAGTCGAGCCCGGTGACCCGCCAGCCATAGTCCGCATAGAGCGCCAGGTTGTTGCCTGTGCCGCAGCCGAGCTCCAGCACCTTGCCGGGCCGTTCAGCCAAGCCGCGCTTGAAGAAGTGCCGCACGACGAACTCGTCGGGGAACTTCAGGCCGCGAATCTCTCGCAAGGGACGCATCGCGCCATGGTGGACGTCGGGGTGCGAAGGACTGGTTAAGGATGATCACCCCGCGCGGGCGGCTATCATCTCCAGAAAGACGGCCGCGGTGCGCGGCGCGCCTTCGCCGTCGCAAAGCTCGGCGCTGCGCCCGGCCAGCTGGCGGCGTAGCTGTCGGTCGGTGGTCAGGCGCATCAGGGTCCGGTCGAAGGCGGCGTCGAAGTCGGGGGCGGCCAAGTCCATCACCAGGGCGGCCTCCCGTTCGGCCAGGGCCCGGGCGGCGGGCTTCTGGTTGTCGGCCAGGACGATCAGCATCGAGGGCAGGCCCAGCGTGCAGCGCTCCCAGGTGGAGGACCCCGGCGCGCCGACGCCCAGGTCCGCCTCGGCGGTCAGCCGGGCCATGTGCGTGGTGTCCACGTGCAGGGCCAGGCGAGGGTCGCGCCGGGCGATCTTGGCCAACCCGGGCAGGCTGGGGGCGGCGGCGCCCAGCACGATGTCCAGGCCGATGTCGCCGATCCTGGGGCGCAGCCGCTCCACCACGCGCGCGGTGACGCCGTCCAGGTCGGTGAGGCCCATGGCCACCAGGATCCGCTGCACGGGCTCCCCGCGCCAGGCCAGCGCCGGCTCGCGCAGCGCCGCGAACTCCGGCCGCACGGGGGCGAAGGCGGGCCCCAGCAGCAGGCGCGCGCCCTCCGGAATCAGGGGCTGGTAGTCCTCGGCGGTGCGCTCGGGGCCGGCGTCCAGGATGAGGTCGGCGCCCAGCGGCCGGTCGGCCAGGTCGTCGATCACCAGCACCGGCCGGCCCTGGCCCATGGCCCGGTGGTCCCGCGCACCCAGGCCGTAATGGTCGAAGACCATGGCGTCGAAGGTTTCCGCCCCGATGGCCGCCGCCAGGTCGCGGGGTTCGGTCGAGGCCGCGGCCAGGCGCTTGGCCTCAGGCGCGAAGGTCTCCAGCACCTCGCTCACCGCCGGCGGCCCCATGAAGGCGCAGGCCGCCCCCTGTGCCTCCAGCGCCCCGGCCAGGGTCAGGGAGCGCATCACGTGGCCGCCGCCGACCTTGGCGCCGGCATCGACGACGAAGAGGATTCGCGGACCGCTCATAGCCGTCGATCGCCTCCGAACTTGGCCAGATCGGGGCGGCTGGCGACGAAGGCGCGGATGTCGGCGCTGGTGAAGGCGGAGTTGCCCGAATGGAGGGCCTCATAGACCTGCGCCACGAAGGCGTAGTCGTCGGGCCGGTCAACCGTCCAGCGGATGTCGCCGTCGTCGGCCTCGGCGCTCCGTAGCCAGGCGATCCGGTAACGATCCGGGTGGTTCCAGACGCCCCAGGTGACGTGCTCCCGCTCCTCGGGCGTCGCGGCGGCGTCGGCGGCCCGGCGCAGGGCATCTGCGGTGATCACCTCGACGTCCAGGCCCTTGGGATAGGCGAAGGTGCTGGGCGTGTTGCTGGTGTAGTCCGCGCCGCTCTCCAGGTGCAGGGCCACCGTGGCGTCGATCGCCTCCGGGTCACCCAGCGGGCAGTCGCCGGTCAGCCGCACCAGATGATCGGCAGGATGGGCCGCCAGAGCGCCGGCGAACCGGGCCAGCACGTCGTCCAGCGGCCCGCGATACACCTCGACCCCGGCGTCGGCGGCGACGTCGGCCAGGGGGTCGTCGGAGGCATCGGTGCTGGTGGCCACCACCAGCTGCCCGATCCGGCGGGCCCGCCGCACGCGCTCGATCTGGCGCACAATCATCGGCGCCCCGGCCAGCGGCAGCAGGACCTTGCCGGGCAGGCGAGAGGAACTCATCCGGGCCTGAAGGATGGCGAGCGGCATGGCCGCAGATGAAGCCAAGCCGCCCCAAAAGCAAAGGGCCGCTCCGAAGAGCGGCCCCCGCAAGTCGGCTTTGGTCGGCGATCTAGATGATGTTGCCGGCCGCGATGTCGGAGAGGACACGTCCCACCAGGAGGATCGCATCGTCGGCGACGTCGTCGTTGTTGCTGTCGACGAACACCACCACGTCCGACCCGACCTGGATGGCCGCGTGGTTGCGGCCCGCCGAGGCGACGAACAGCGCGTTGGCGGCGGTGAGCGCGGCCGCGAACGTCGCCGCCGTATCCGTCCCGAGGTTGGTGCTCGTCGCCACTACGTCGATCTGGTCGGCGATGGCCCAATCGGTGATCCGGTCGATGTTGGCCTCCACCACCCCGGAGTCGCCGTTGGCGAAGATGAACCGGTCGATGCCGCCGCCGCCGGTGAGCACGTCACGTTCCGTGCCGCCCACGAGGGTGTCGGCCCCAGAGCCCGACACGATGGTGTCCGTGCCGGCGTCGCCCTGCAGGCTGTTGTTCCCATCGCCGCCGCTGATCGAGTCTGCCGCCGCTCCGGACTGTACGGAGTCGGCGCCCGTGCCCGTGGTGATCGTATCGGTTCCGGTCCCGGACGAGATCGTGTTGGCTCCGTCTCCTGCGGTGATGCTGTTGGCCCCGTCCGAGGCGGTGATGGTGTCTGCCCCGGCGCCCGAGGTGATGGTGTCGGCCCCCGTGCCGGCGGTGACGCTGTTGGCGCCGGCCCCCCCAGCAATGCTGTTGGCGCCGTCGCTGGCCTGGATCGTGTCGTCACCCGTGCCGCTGGTGATGGTGTCCGCATCGACGCCGCTGGTGACGCTGTTGTTCCCGTCGCCGGCGGTGATCGAGTTCAAGCCTGCGCCGGCGGTGATGCTGTCGGCGCCCGCGCCCGTGGTGATGGTGTCGGCGCCAGCCGTGGAGGTGACGCTGTTGGCGCCGGCCCCCCCGGCAATGCTGTTGGCGCCGTCGCCGGCCTGGATGGTGTCGTCACCTATGCCGGTGATGATGGTGTCCGCGTCGGCGCCGCTGGTGACGCTGTTGTTCCCGTCGCCAGCGCTGATCGAGTTGAGGCCCGCCGCGGCGGTGATGGTGTCGGCCCCAGCCCCAGTGGTGATGGTGTCGGCGCCAAGCGTGGAGGTAATGCTGTTGGCGCCTGCCCCGCCGGAAATGCTGTTCGCACCATCGCCGGCCTGGATAGTGTCGTTACCAGAGCCGCTGATGATGGTGTCCGCGTCGGCGCCGGCGGTGACGGTGTTGTTCCCGTCGCCGGCATTGATCGAGTTCAGGCCCGCGCCGGCGGTGATGCTGTCCGCGCTGCCACC
>NZ_JBKJTG010000093.1:0-23587 GCF_046590535.1 Phenylobacterium sp.
CTCCATGAGGTTGTAGAGCGGCACCGCGCCCTTTCCGCGAAGCCAGGCCTCGATGTACTGGACGCCCACGCGGATGTTCTCGCGCAGGCCATGCTCCGTACGCTGACCTTCGTGGACGCGCAGCAGGTCCTCGCGGGTGACGGCGATCTTTGTCAGCAGCTTGCCCAGCTGGTTCGGGCCTGGCATCAGCCGGTCGAATACCTCCATGGCGACAGGGACCAGGTCCGGGTGCGCGACCCAGGTGCCGTCGTGGCCGTTGCCGGCCTCGCGCTCCTTGTCCGCCCGCACCTTGGCGAAGGCCGCCTCGTTGGCGGCGGGATCGCCCTTCACCGGAATCTGCGCGGCCATGCCGCCCATGGCGAAAGCGCCGCGGCGGTGGCAGGTCTGGATCAGCTTCAGGGAATAGGCGGCCAGGAACGCCGAGCTCATCCCCATCAGGGCGCGGTCGGGGGTGAGCGCGTCGCCGTGGGTCTTCAGGCGCTTGATGAAGGAAAAGATGTAGTCCCAGCGGCCGCAATTGAGGCCCGCCATGTGGTCGCGCAGTTCGTAGAGGATCTCGTCCATCTCGAAGGCGGCGGGCAGGGTCTCGATCAGCACCGTGACCTTTATCGTGCCGTTGGGGACGCCCAGGGCCGCCTGAGCATGGACGAACACCTCGTTCCACAGGCGCGCCTCCAGATGGCTCTCCATCTTGGGCAGGTAGAAATAGGGGCCCGTGTCGGTGGCGATCTGGGCCCTGGCGTTGTGGAAGAAGTAGAGCCCGAAGTCGAACAACGAGCCTGACATCTCCTCCCCGTCCACCAACACATGGGCTTCGGGCAGGTGCCAGCCGCGGGGCCGTACGATCAGGGTGGCGACCCTATCCCCCAGGGCATAGCTCTTGCCGCTGGCCGGGTCGGTGAAGCCCAGCTTGCCGGCCCAGCGGTCCTTCAGGTTGACCTGGCCATCGAGCATGTTGGCCCAGGTGGGCGAGGAGGCGTCCTCGAAGTCGGCCATGAACACCTTTGCCCCGGAGTTCAGGGCGTTGATGATCATCTTGCGGTCCACCGGCCCGGTGATCTCCACCCGGCGGTCCTGCAGGTCGGCGGGGATCGGCGCCACCTTCCAGTCGCCGGCGCGAACCTGGGCGGTCTCGGGCAGGAAGTCCGGCTTCGCGCCGCAGTCCAGGCGGGTCTGCCGCTCATCGCGCAGCGCCAGCAGCTCCAGGCGCCGGTCGTTGAAGCGCCGGTGCAGGTCGGCCAGGAAAGCCAGGGCCTCGGCGGTCAGCACCTCGGCGGCGCGGCCCTCCACGGACCCTTTCAGTTGCGCCGCCGGGCGGGCCGCAAGATCGACGGGCATGGGCGCGCTCCGGTCGGCCAGTTCGCTCACGCGAACTGGTTCATGGTGTTGTGCACGCCGCCGGCCTTCAGGGCGGCCTCGCCGGCGAAATACTCCTTGTGGTCGTCACCGATATCGGAGCCGGACATGTTCTGGTGCCGCACGCAGGCGATGCCCTGGCGGATCTCCTGGCGCTGCACGTTCAGGACGTAGCCCAGCATCCCGGCGGCGCCGAAGTACTCCCTGGCTAGATTGTCCGTGGACAGAGCGGCGGTGTGATAGGTCGGCAGGGTGATCAGGTGATGGAAGATGCCCGCCCGCTTGGCGCCGTCAGCCTGGAAGTTGCGGATGCGCTCGTCGGCCTCCACGGCCAAGTCGGTGGTGTCGTAGTCGACGCTCATCAGCTTCTCGCGGTCGTAGGCCGACACGTCCTTCCCGGCGGCGATCCAGGCGTCATAGACCTGCTGGCGGAAGTTCAGCGTCCAGTTGAAAGAGGGCGAGTTGTTGTAGACCAGCTTGGCGTTGGGGATCACCTGGCGGATGCGGTCCATCATGCCGGCGATCTGGTCGACATGGGGCTTCTCGGTCTCGATCCACAGGAGGTCCGCGCCATTCTGCAGCGAGGCGATGCTGTCGAGGACGCAGCGGTCTTCGCCGGTGCCGGCGCGGAACTGGAAGAGGTTGGACGGCAGGCGCTTGGGGCGCAGGAGCTTGCCGCCGCGGTTGATGACCACGTCGCCGTTGCCGAGCTTGTCGGGGGCGATCTCCTCGCAGTCGAGGAAGCTGTTGTACTGGTCGCCCAGGTCGCCCGGGGTCTGGCTGACGGCGATCTGCTTGGTGAGCCCCGCGCCCAGAGAATCCGTGCGGGTGACGATGATGCCGTTGTCGACGCCCAGCTCCAGGAAGGCGTAGCGGCAGGCCCGCACCTTCGCCAGGAAGTCCTCGTGCGGGACCGTGACCTTGCCATCCTGGTGGCCGCACTGCTTCTCGTCGGAGACTTGGTTCTCGATCTGCAGGGCGCAGGCGCCAGCCTCGATCATCTTCTTGGCTAGCAGGTAGGTGGCCTCCGCGTTGCCGAAGCCTGCGTCGATGTCGGCGATCACCGGCACCACGTGGGTCTGGAAGTTGTCGATGGCGTCGGTGAGCGCTTCCTCGCGCTTGCGGTCGCCGGCGGCCGAGGCGGCGTCCAGGTCGCGGAACATCATGCCCAGCTCGCGGGCGTCAGCCTGGCGCAGGAAGGTGTAGAGCTCTTCGATCAGCGCCGGCACCGAGGTCTTCTCGTGCATGGACTGGTCGGGCAGCGGGCCGAACTCGGAGCGCAGCGCCGCCACCATCCAGCCGGAGAGGTAGAGATACTTCCGGTCCGTGGTGCCGAAGTGCTTCTTGATGGAGATCATCTTCTGCTGGCCGATGAAGCCGTGCCAGCAGCCCAGGGACTGGGTGTACCTGGCCGGGTCGGCGTCATAGGCGGCCATGACGCGGCGCATGATGTCGGCGGTGTAGCGGGCGATCTCCAGGCCGGTCTTGAAGCGGTTCTGCAGCCGCATGCGCGCCACGCCGGCCGGGTTGATGCCGTCCCACGTGCCGTTGGCGCTCTTGATGAGCTGGCTCATCTCGATGATGTGGTCTTGATAGGACATCTGGCTCTTCCGCGGTTCTTGACAAGTTGCAGAACCTCTAGCGCTTGAACTTGCTGGCGCGAACCCTGGGATTCACGGCAAAAGGCGTACTTGTCACACCTATTTGTTGTCACGATTGTAAAGATGTGACAATCACACAGTCATGGCGCTGCTCTCCACCGACCGAAAGCTGTTCCTCGGCGCGCGGATGAAGCGCCTGCGGCGGGAGCTGGGCATCACCCAGGCGCGGATGGCCGAGGACCTGGGGGTCTCGCCCAGCTACCTCAACCTCCTGGAGCGAAACCAGCGCCCGGTCACCGCCCAGGTGCTGCTGCGGCTGGCGGAAGCCTACGACCTCGACCTGAAGAGCCTGTCGTCGGATCCGGAGAGCGCCAGCGCCACCGGCCTCAGCGAAGTGTTCTCCGACCAGATGTTCCGCGACCTGGGCGTCGCCAAGCACGAGATTGCCGAGGTGGCCGATAGCGCCCCAGGCGTGTCGGAAGCCATCGTGCGGCTCTACAGGGCCTATCTCGACCAGCGCCGGATGTCCGACTTCGGCGCCGTGGGGCGGCCCGAGGACGGCGCCCTTCAGCCAGTGGTCACTCCCTCCGACTGGGTGCGCGACTTCATCCAGGCGCAGAAGAACCACTTCGCCGACCTGGAGGAGGCCGCCGACCAACTGCGCGAGAACCTTCGCCCCGAGCCGCAGGATTTCGCCAGCGCAGCCCGCGAGCGGCTGGCCAAGGCGCACGGCATCCAGGTGCGCGTGGTGCCGGTGGACGTGCTGCCGGAGAGCGTCCGGCGCTTCGACCACCACAGGAAGCGCCTGTTCCTGTCGGAGGTGCTCACCGGAGCCGGGAGGGCTTTTTCCCTGGCCTTCCAACTGGCCATCCTGGAGCACGGCGAGCGGCTCCACGACCTGGCCGACCGCGCCGCGCCGCCTGACCGGCCGACCCGCAACCTCCTGAAGGTATCCCTGGCCAACTACCTGGCGGCGGCGACGCTGATGCCCTACCAGGCTTTCCAGGAGGCCGCCGAGCGAACCGCCTATGACGTGGAGCTGATCCGCGCCCGCTTCGGGGTCTCCTTCGAACAAGCCTGCCATCGCCTTACCACCCTGGCCCGGCCCGGCCAGCGCGGGGTGCCGTTCTTCATGGTGCGGGTGGATTCAGCCGGCAACATATCCAAGCGGTTCGCGGGCTCGGCCTTTCCGTTTTCGCGGTTCGGGGGCGCCTGTCCGCGCTGGAACATCCACTCCTGCTTCCGCACCCCCGGCCGGATCATCACCCAGATCATCGAGACCCCCGACGGCCAGCGCTATTTCACCATCGCGCGCACCGTGGCGCGCATCGCCACGCCCTATGCCGGCGAGGACTCGGAACTGGCCATCGGCATGGGCTGCGAGCTCAAATATGCCGAGCGGCTAGTCTATTCCCGCGGCCTCGACCTGCGCGATCCGGTGGCCACCGGCATCGGCCCGGCCTGCCGCATCTGCGAGCGACCGGCCTGCCCCCAGCGGGCCGCCGAGCCGATCAGCCGCACCCTAACCGTCGACGACTTCACCAAATCCATCTCGCCCTATCCGTTCGCCTCGAGCTGACGCCACGTAACCCACTGGTGTGGCGGTATTTTTCCGTGCCACAACAGGGCGTCACGGGGGGATGGATGGCCGAGCGACGCGTCGCCCGATCGACGGACCGTTATGAGCGCAAACGCGAGGCGATCCTCGACGCGACGACGATCCTGCTGAACCGCGAGGGCGTCAAAGGCCTCACGCTCGGCGACGCGGCCGCGGCCGTGGGCCTCTCCACCACCAGCGTCACCTACTATTTCAAGCGCAAGGACGACCTGGCCGCGGCCTGCATGCTGCGCGGCGTGGAGGCCCTGCACCTGATGGTCGACGCCGCGCTTGAGGCTGCGACGCCGCAGGCGCGTCTCGACGCCCTGCTGGACGGCTACCTCAAGCGGGTGCGACTGGCCGCCACCGGCCAGGCGCCGCCCCTGCCCGTGCTCTCCGACATCCGCGCGCTCAATCAACCGCGCCGCAGCGAGGTCGCCCAGGCGTTCATGAAGATGTTCCGCCGGCTGCGGCAGATCTTTGAGGCGCCGGAGCTGGGCTGGCTGTCTCGCGGCCGGCGCACGGCGCGCACCCACATGCTGCTGGCGCAGCTGTTCTGGGCCGGCGCCTGGCTTCCGAAGTACGACCTGGAAGACTATGGCCGCATCCGCGAGCGCATGAGCGACATCCTGCTGAACGGGCTGGCCGCCCCGGGCGCCGCATGGGCGCCCTGCGCCATCGGCATGGCTGAACTGGCCGCGCGGGAGGAGCAGGACGCTGCCCGCGAGACCTTCCTCCTGGCCGCCACCCGGCTGATCAATTCCCGAGGATACCGCGGCGCCTCGGTGGAGAAGATTTCCGCCGAGCTGAACGTCACCAAGGGCAGCTTCTACCATCACAACGATGCCAAGGATGACCTGGTGGTGGCCTGTTTCAACCGCACCTTCGAGGTCATGCGCCGGGTGCAGCGGCTGGCTATGGCGCTTCCCGGGGACCACTGGTTGCGACTGGCCAGCGCCGCGGCGGCCCTGGCGGAGTTCCAACTCTCCGAGCACGGCCCGCTGCTGCGTAGTTCCGCGCTTTCCGCCCTGCCGGAGCCGATCCGCTTGAAGATGGTGGAACAGTGCGACCGGGTCTCCGACCGCTTCGCCGCGATGATCTCCAACGGCATCGCCGAGGGATCGGTGCGCCCGGTGGACGCCGCCATCGCCGCGCAGATGCTGAACGCCACCCTCAACGCCGCCGCCGAGCTGGGCCTGTGGGTGCCTGACGTCCGGCAGAAGGCGGCGCCGGCGGTGTTCGCCAGGCCGATGCTGATGGGAATCTTCTCGAAGTAGCGCTCAGTTGCGCTGGCGTTCCGCCTCTTCGCGTACGGCGGCGATGTCTTCCGGCTCCTCGTGGTCGAGACCGGCCAGATCGGTGCGCGCGTCGCTGTGCGCGCGCAACAGCTCGTCAACCTTGGCGTGAATGGCCTGGGTGTCGCGGTGGGTCGCGCGCTGGATGAACAGCGTCATCAACCAGGTGGCGATGGTCGCCACGCCATGCCAGTCGAAGCTCTCGCGCTCGAACACCAGCCACAGGAGGGTGTAGAGCCCGACCACCAGGAAGGTGGCGGGATGGGCGGTCAGAACGCCGAGCTTGGTGATTCCGTGGCGGATCGCATGGTTAGTCATGCCGTCGCCAACGCGACGCCGACCTCGCTGTTCCTCAGCTGAGCCTGCCGGTGGAGCCGGGCGGTTCGCCCTCCGCCGCCAGGTCGGCTGCGGCGGTGAGCTTGCGCAGGGACTCCAGGTGGCTGGCGCGGGTGATCCGGTAGCCGGTGAGGATCGCCACGGCGGTCCCGTAGAGGATGGCCAGGGTGGGCGCCACCACCAGGCCCAGGTTGCGGACCACCTCTGGCGCGACCTCGCCCGGCCTTGCCCCGTCCGGGAAGCCGATGCCGGTCAGCAGGATCGCGGAGACGAAGATGCCGATGCCGGTGACGGCCTTGGCCACGAAGGCGTTGGCGGCGAAGAACAGGCCCTCGGACCGGCGGCCGGTGCGCAGCTCCGAGTCCTCCACTACGTCGGCGATCATGGAGGACAACAGGATGTTGCCGGTGATCCCCAGGCCCACGGAGACGATGGAGAGGGTGAAAAGCAGGGGAAACAGGATCGGCGAGCCGTTCTCCGGGAAAACACCCACGAGGCGCAGGACGATGGGCAGGCAGGTCAGCAGCATGGACACGAAGATCAGGCCCATGGCCGAGGGCCTCTTGCCGAACCGCTGGGAAATCCTCGCCGCGCCGGCGAAGGCCAGCACCGCGGCGGTCAGGCTGGCGAAGGTGAACAGCGCGATCTGGTCGGAGCGGAACTCCCAGAAGAAGGTCTGGAAATAGAGGTTGATCGAGAACCCAAGACCGATGGCGGTGGAGTTGAACACCGCCGCGCCCATCAGGAACAGAAACGGACGGTTCGACAGGGTGCCCAGCATCTCGCGCGCCAGGGTGGCGAGGCTGGCATTGCGGTGCGGAGCGGTGCGCAGGTGCGGGATCTGGCTATGGGTGCCCAGGGCCGACACCAGGATGGCGAACAGCATCAGGCCGGCGGCTGCGAGGCCGTAGTTGGAATACCCGGCCCTGTTGAGCTGGCCCACGGCCTGGCTGGCGTCAGGCTTCAGGAAGATCGACAGGGCGGCGAAGAACATGGCCAAGCCGCCGATCCAGCCGAACAGGTAGCGGTAGCTGAGCAGCTTGGTGCGCTCGTCATATTCCGTGGTCAGCTCGGCGGCCAGCGCCGAGGAGGGGATTTCATAGAGGGTGATGAAGCTGCGGATCAGGATAGCGACGCCGATCAGGTAGAAGAACAAAGCCTGGTCGCTCCAGCCCGCCGGCGGATTCCACAGGAGCAGGTAGGACACCGCCACAGGGATGGCCGCGGCGTACATGAACGGATGCCGCCGGCCCCACCGGGAGCGCCAGTTGTCCGATACCTGCCCCACGATGGGGTCGAGGAAGGCGTCGACGAACAGCGCGATCATGATCGCCAGGCCGACGGTCTGGGCCGGAAGGCCCATGACCTGATTGTAGAAGATCAGCAGGAAGTAGGAGAAGCCGTTGTCCTTGACCCCAAAGGCGACGCTGCCGAAGCCATAGGCCAGCCGGGTGGGGACGCCCAAGCGGCGCGCTGTGGGGATCACGGTCTCCGTGGCCAAGGGGCGTCTCCTCGCAATGCGCGCCGCCCCGTCGCCAGCAGCCTTGGCTCAAACCGTGGGCGCGGCGGGCGCCTGCGTCAACGGCGGGGCGTGTGTCCGACCCCGCCTTCCGGCTCGGCCTCCACCCCGGCCTCGCCCGCCAGAACGGCCGCGTCGCGCAGCTTGGCCAGGTTGTCCATGTGGCGGGCCCGGTTGATATTGAAGAAGAACAGGCAACCGATCGCCACGCCGTAGAGGAGGACGACGCTGGGGACATAGGCCAGGCCCAGGTTGCGCAGCACCTCGTCGCCGACCTCGCCGCGCTTGGCCCCTACCGGGAACTGCGAAAGGGTCAGGATGGTGGTGGCGATGAACACGCCCACGCCCGAGACCATCTTTCGGAACAGGTTGCCGGAGGACAGCAGCAGCCCCTCCGACCGGCGGCCGGTCTTGACCTCTGCGTCCTCCACCACGTCGGCGATGATCGAGGCCAGCAGGATGCCGGTGGCCGCGGCCAGGGCCGAATTGATCAGCTCCTCGCCATAGATCAGCATCAGGAGCTGCGGCGTGCCGTTCTCGGGCGCCAGGCCCAGAAGGCGCAGGGACACCGGGGTAATGTGCACCAGGACCGCGCTGCCGAACACGGCGATGACGCCGAACTTCTTGCCCATGATCCGGGCGACGACCGGGGCCAGGGCGATGCCGAAAAAGCTGCCCACCACGCTGATGGTGGCCAGGGTCGCCAGCTGCGACTGCTTCAGCTCCCAGAAGTAGAGGCCGAAGTAGATCTCCAGGCCGTTGCGCGCGCCCACCGCCACGGCGATGAACATGCCGGCCAAGGTGGCGACGATGAAGGCGCGGTTGTTGAGGGTTTGGCCCATCTCCCGGAGCATGACCTTCAGGGTGATCTTGCGGGTCGGCGCGGGGCGCAGGAAGGGAATCTGGCTGGCGGTGCCGAAGGTCGAGACTACGATGGTCGTGAAGATGATCAGGGCGGCGACCAGCGAGTAGTTGAAATAGCCGGACCGTCCCAGGACCCCGCCCGAGCCGTCGGGCTGCTCCTTCAGGAACACCTGGTAGGCCAACACCGTCATGCCCAGGCCGCCCAGAACCATGAACAGGTGGCGCAGGGCCAACAGGCCGGTGCGCCCGTCGTAGTCCTTGGCCAGTTCCGGCGCGAGCGCCTGGTGAGGCAGCTCAAAGAAGGTGTCGAAGAAGCGCACCGACAACAGGCAGACCAGCAGCCAGACGCCGGTCGCCTGGTCGTCCCACCCGCCGGGCGGGTTCCAGAGCAGGAAGAAGCTGACGGCGAAGGGGATCGCCGAGGCCAGCATGAAGGGATGGCGCCGCCCCCAGCGGGACCGAAAGTTGTCCGACACCTGGCCCACCACGGGGTCGAGCACGGCGTCGAACAGCAGGCAGATCATCAGGATCCCGCCCACCGTCGTGGCGGGCAGGCCCACCACCTGATTGTAGAAGATCAGCAGGAAGGTGGAGAGCGCGCGCAGCTTCAGACTGGTGGCCGTAGCGCCCACCGCATAAAGCAGCTTGGTTGGGAAGCTCAGGCGTCGCGTCGCCTCGGCGAGATTGTCTGCGGTCATGGCGCGGCTCCGGCCTGGCCCTGGCTCAGCGCCGCCCAAGGGCGCGCGGGACGGCCCGTGACGGCGAAAATGGGCCGCTGGACGCCAAGCTGGTGCTCCCGCCGCGAAGATGCGGCAAATTTCTTGTCGCTACCCCGCGCCAATGGCGAGGCCAGCCTTATGGGGAGAACCTGAGCGAGCGGTTCCGCAGCGTCAACGCCAATGATCTTTCAGCGCCGACACAAACCCGCGGGCTAGGTCACGCGGTCAGGACGATCTTGCCCACATGGGTCCCGCCCTCCAAGTGGGCGTGGGCCTTGGCCGCCTCAGCCAGGGGGAAGGTCGCGTCCACCGGGGGCCTAACCTTTCCCGCGGCGATCCAAGGCCAGACCACGCGCTCGATCACCTCGGCGAGGCGGGCCTTCTCGTCGGCGTCGCGGGGGCGAAGGGTCGATCCGGTGATCACCGCGCGCTTCATCATCACCCGCCAGATCGGCAGGGTGACCTCGCCGCCACCCTGGCTGGCGATAAACACGATCCGCCCGCCGGTGTTGATCGCGTCCAGGTCCTTGGCGAAATAGTCGCCGCCAACCATGTCGAGGATCACGTCGCAGCCGCCCTCGGCCCGGGCCACTTGGGCGAAGTCCTCGGCGGTGGCGTCCACGGCGATGTCGGCGCCCAGGGCCTTGGCGCTGGCGGCCTTGGCCGCGCCACGGGCGGTGGCGATCACCTTGGCTCCGGCCGCCTTGCCCATCTGGATGGCGGTGACGCCGATGCCGGAGGTGGCGCCATGCACCATCAGGGTTTCGCCGGCCTTCAGGCCGCCATGCTCGAAGACGTTGGCGTAGACGGTGAAGACGGTTTCCGGCAGGCCGGCGGCCTGGATGAAGTCGAGGCCCTGCGGGATCGGTAGGGCGTGACGGGCGTCGCAGACCGCGTATTCCGCATAGCCGCCGCCGCCCAGAAGCGCGCAGACCCGGTCGCCCACCTTCCAGCGCCCCGCGGCCTCGACCACCTCGCCGGCGACTTCCAGGCCCATCGTGTCGGGCGCCCCTGCGGGCGGCGGATAGGCGCCCAGGCGCTGCAGGATGTCCGGGCGGTTGATCCCGGCGGCGCGCACCTGGATCAGGATCTGGCCCGGCCCCGGCCTGGGACGTTCGATCTGCACGGCCTTGAGCGCCTCTGCGGGACCCTTGCCGCCCTCGATGGCGATGGCGGACATCTGGTCGGGGGCCGAGGAGCTCATGGGGATGGTTTCCGGCAAAAACTTGCGCATTCGCGCCTCGCGCGCTTGGATAGCGTCTAAAGTTGGGGCCGCAAAGGAGGCTCGACCCAGGTCATGGAAGAACCGGCGGAAGTACGGATCACCCGCGGCCAGCGCCTCGTGGAAGCCATGCGCGAGGACCTGGAACTGTACGGTGTCGCCGAGCTGGAAGAACGCATCGAGGTGCTGCAGGCCGAGATCGCCCGGGTCGGCGCTCAGATCGACCGCAAGCGGGCCGGCCGGGCGGCGGCGGATGCGCTGTTTTCGTCCGGCTCCTCATAAGCCCCGCTTTGGGCTATCGTCTGTGGCACAGCGGTTGCACAGCGCCGTCCAAAACCGACCGTGCGTCCAGCGGCAGGAAAGCTGAGGGCTGACCACCAAGATGAGCGACATCACCTCCGCCTTCCCCTGGCGTCCCGACGTCATCCAGGATTTCGCCCGCTCCGAGCTGTTCGAGCGGACCTTCCAGGAGGGCATGGACCTGGTAGAGGAGACCGCCAGCTACCTGGACGGCTCCGGGCGCCAGGACTCCAAGCTCCTGTCGCGCAATTCGGCGCTGGCCTATGCGGCCGAAAGCATGCGGCTGACCACGCGGCTCATGCAGGTGGCCTCCTGGCTGCTGGTTCAGCGCGCAGTGCGCGAAGGCGACATGGCGGCCGACGCGGCCTGCGAGGACCGCTATCGGCTCTCCGCCGAGGAGGTCTGCCGTGGCGGGCCTGACGCCGCCGAGGAAGAAGACCTTCCGGTCGCCTTGACCCTGCTGCTCGACCGCTCCGAGCGGCTCTATGAGCGGGTCCGCCACTTGGACCGCCGCATGTATGTGGAAAGCGTCGAGGACAACGCCCCGCACCCGGTGCTGTCGCAGCACGACCGGCTGAAGTCGGCGTTCGGCGGCTAGTGTGCTGGATTGAAGTTCGCCTCACTCCTGGATCGAGCTCCATGCGAACTTCAGATCCAAGAAGCACACTAGAAATCAGACACTAGCGCCAACTCAGATCGACGACGGAAACGCAAAACGCCGCAAGGGCTGGCCCTCGCGGCGTCGCGATTTGGTCGATGTGACTTGCCTTTACTTGCGCGTGAAGGCGCCGAACTTGGCGTTGAAGCGCGAGACGCGGCCACCGCGGTCCAGCATCTGGTGGCCGCCGCCGGTCCAGGCCGGATGGGTCTTCGGATCGATGTCCAGGTTCAGAGTCGCGCCCTCCTTCTGATAGGTGGAGCGGGTCTGGTAGCTGGTGCCATCGGTCATCACCACAGTGATGAAGTGGTAGTCCGGGTGGGTGTCTTGTTTCATCGCGCGGGCGCCTGACGTAAAGGAGCGGCCAAAGTGAGACGGCCGCCCACAGGGACGGCCTTCCAGGAAGCCGCCGCGTATAGGCAAACGCCGGCGAAAACGCAAGGTGCGAACGCGTATGAGTGAGCCTGCGGCCGAAGCGACCGCGCCCGGGCGGCCGAGCGCAGGGGCGACACTGGCCCAGACCCTGGCCGAGGCGGGCGACCGCCGGGGCAAGAGCCGCAACGTCCACGCCCTTCGCCGGCTCATCCCCTACGCCCGCGCCCATTGGGGGGACGCCAGCCTCTCGGCGGTGTTCCTGGTGGCCTCCACGGCCGCCACCCTGGGCCTCTCCGGCGCCGTGCGCCTGCTGGTCGATCACCTGACCGGCGGCCGCACCACCTCAGACAGCATCGACAAGTGGTTCCTGCTGCTGGGGGCGGTGGCCCTGGGCCTCGCGGCGGCCTCGGCGCTGCGGTACTTCTTCATCACCAAGCTGGGCGAACGGGTGGTGGCGGACCTTCGCAAGGCCACCTACGCGCACATCCTCACCCTGGATCCCGCCTATTTCCTGGCGACCCGCACCGGCGAGGTGCTGTCGCGCCTGACCACCGACATCCAGATCGTCGAGAACATGCTGGCCACCTCGATCTCGGTGGCGTTGCGAAACCTGCTGACCCTGATCGGCGCCCTGATCCTGCTGGTGGCGGTGAGCCCGCAGCTCACCGGCCTGGTGGTGCTGGTGTTTCCGCTGATCATCGGGCCGCTGTTCCTGTTCGGACGTCGGGTGCGCAAGCTGACCACCTCCGCTCAGGACGAGTTCGCCAGCGCCATCGGCCATGCCGGGGAGAGCCTGGACGCCCTGGAGACCGTACAGGCGTTCGGCGGCGAGCGCGCCGCGGCGGACCGCTTCGGCGCCGCGGTGGAGGGCGCCTTCCGCACCTCGATCCGACGGATGACCGCCCGGGCGCTGATGACCGCCATGGTCATCGCCCTGGTGTTCGGAGGCGTGGTCGGCGTGTTCTGGCTGGGGGTGCACGCGGGATCGCGCGGCGACATGAGCTGGGGCGCGCTGTTCCAGTTCGCCTTCCTCTCAGTCCTGGCCGCCGGAGCCGTAGGCGCTCTGGGCGAAACCTGGGGGGACGTGCAGAAGGCGGCCGGCGCCATGGAGCGAGTGGGCGAACTGCTGGACGCCCGGCCCGGCGTCGCCCCGCCGGCGCGCCCGCAGCCCCTGCCCCATCCGCCGCGCGGCGAGGTGGCGTTCGAAGCGGTGACCTTCGCCTACCCCGGGCGGCCCGACCTGCCTGCACTTAGGGGGTTCAGCCTGGACGTGAAGCCCGGCGAGCGGGTGGCCCTGGTGGGACCATCGGGCGCCGGCAAGAGCACGGTCTTCCGCCTGCTGCTGCGGTTCTACGACCCGCAGGCCGGCGTGGTGCGGGTCGACGGTGTCGACCTGCGCGACGCGGACCCTGCGGAGGTGCGCGCCCGCATGGCCCTGGTAGCGCAGGACTCGCCGCTGTTTTCCGGCTCGGCCGCCGAGAACGTCCGGTTCGGGCGCGCCGACGCCGACGCCGACGCCGTGCGCGCCGCGATCCGCGCCGCCCAGGCCGAAGCCTTCCTCGACGCCCTGCCACAGGGCCTGGACACGCCGGTGGGCGAGCGCGCCCGCAGCCTTTCCGGCGGCCAGCGCCAGCGGCTGGCCATCGCCCGCGCCCTGGTGCGAGATGCGCCAATCCTGTTGCTCGACGAGGCCACCAGCGCGCTGGACGCCGAGAACGAGCGACTGGTCCAGCGCGCCCTCGACAAGGCGATGATCGGCCACACCACCATCGTCATCGCCCACCGGCTGGCCACCGTACTCAAGGCCGACCGCATCGTGGTGATGGACGAGGGGCGGGTGGTGGAAGAAGGCAAGCACGCCGAGTTGGTGGCCAAGGGGGGCCTTTACGCCCGCCTGGCGTCCCTGCAGTTCGGCGCGGCGGCCTAGAGCGCAATCCACCGAAGTGGGAACCGGTTCGGCGGCGGAATTGCGCGCTAATTCAAAGTGGCGAGCCTGTTTATCCTAATCAGGTTGATTCAACCTGATCGGGACAGGCTCTAAGCCCGCGCCGCCACCGCCAGGGCGGGGAAGTCGCTGAACAGGCCATCGACGCCCGCGGCGTAGAGCGCCTTGAACAGGGCCAGCGAGTCGCCGTGCTCGGCGGGCACGGTCCCGCGACGCAGCTTCGGCGGCAGGAAGGCGTTCTCGGCCCGCACCGTCCAGGCGTGGACCCCCAACCCGGCCGCATGGGCGTCGGCCACCAGCGACGTGGCCGGGCCAAGGCCCCCGTCGACCACCGGGACGATCAGCGGCCACTCCGCGCCCAACCCATCGGCGTAGGCCGCCACACGCTTCAGGCCGGTGGGCGTGATCATGCTGGCGTAGTTGATCCCGCGCGCGTCGGCGGGACCGCCGGCTGCGGAGACCAGTTGCGCGGTGCGCGCCCTGGACAGCGGGCGGAAGGCCTTCAGCGGCGAGACCTCGAAACACTGCACGAACACCGGCGCGGTCCGGGAATTCAGCCCGCCGGCCTTCAGCGCATCGGCCAGCCGCTGTTCGATGGGCAGGCCTATACTCGCCAGATAGGTCGGGTGTTTCATCTCCGGATAGACGCCGATGGTGCGGCCCGTGCGGCGACTCTCAGACTCGGCCAGCGCCATCACTTCCTGAAAGGTCGGGATGGGCTCGCGGCCGTCGAACGCGGCGCTGACCGGCCGCAGCGCCGGCAGCCGCTCGCGGGCTCGAAGGGTCTTCAACTCGGCCAGGGTGAAGTCCTCGGAGAACCAGCCTGTCACCGCCTGGCCGTCGATGGTCCGGGTGGCCTTGCGCCCCGCGAATTCCGGTCGGCTGGCCACGTCGGTGGTCCCGGCGATCTCGTTCTCGTGGCGGGCCACCAGGGTGCCGTCCTTGGTCACCACCAGGTCGGGCTCGATGTAGTCCGCGCCTTCCTCGATCGCCAGACGATAGGCCATCAGGGTGTGCTCGGGGCGCTCGCCGCTGGCGCCGCGGTGGGCGATCACCAGCGGGCGGGAAGGCCTTGGCTTGGCCAACACGGGCGTGGCGGCGGCGACGAAGGCGGTGGCGGCGAGGGTGCGGCGGGTCAGGGTCATGCCCGTCAGCTTAGCCCTATTTTGCGGCGCGGATGCGATCCAGGATCAACGGGTGGATCTCCAGGTTCCCGGCAATGATCGAGCCTTGCTCCAGCATCAGGTCGCCGCCGTCGGCGTCGGTGGCCCTGCCGCCCGCTTCGGTGACCAGCAGCAGGCCCGCCGCCAAGTCCCAGGACTTCAGGTCTCGCTCCCAGTAGCCGTCGTAGCGCCCGGCCGCGACCCAGGCGAGGTCGAGGGCCGCGGAGCCGAACCGGCGCACGCCCGCCACCCGCTGGCTCACCTGGTGCAGCTCCTTGAGGAACTGGGCGTGGCCGCCGTGTCCCAGGAACGGGATGCCGGTGGCCAGAACGCTCTCGTCGAGCTTGGTGCGCGCAGCCACCCGCAGGCGCTTGTCGTTGACGAAGGCGCCCTTGCCCTTCTCTGCCCAGAACAGCTCGTTGGTCACCGGGTTGTAGGTCACCGCGGCGACCACGGCGCCCTCGCGCTGCAGGGCAATGTTGATGGCGAAGTGCGGGATGGCGTGCAGGAAGTTGGTGGTCCCATCTAAGGGATCGACCAGCCAGGTATGGGTCTTGTCGGTGCCCTCGATCAGGCCGCGTTCCTCGCCCAGGAAGCTGTAGCCGGGCCGGGCCTTGGACAGGGCCTCGAAGATGGTCTGCTCGGCCTTCAGGTCGGCGGCGGAGACGAAGTCGGCGGGCGCCTTCTTGGCCACCTGCAGTTCGCCCAGCTCGCCGAAGTCGCGGTTCAGGCCCCGCGCCGCCTTGCGGGCGGCGTCGGACATCACCTTCAGGAGGGCCGATTGGGTGGACACGTGAGAGGTTGCTTCCTGGGGGGTCGGGCGCGGAACCTAGTGGCCGGTCCCCTTTTAGGCAAGGCGAGCGGTCAGGCCCGCTCGGCGACGCCTGCTGCGATCTCGGCGTTGAGCGCGGCCACGGCGGCGGCGGGCCCCTGCGCGTGCGACCAGACCCCGGCCGAGACTGCCAGGAAATCGGCGCCCGCAGCGGCCAGGCCGCGGGCGTTTGCCGCGGTGATCCCGCCGATGGCCACGCAAGGGATCTCCATCACTTCCTGCCAGATCGACAGGATCTCCGGGTCGGGCCGGGACGTGGTCTCCTTGGTGGCGGTGGGAAAGAACGCGCCGAAGGCCACGTAGTCCGCGCCGGCCTCGGCGGCGTCCATGGCCAAGTGGCGGCTGTCGTGGCAGGTGACGCCCACCATGCGGTCCTTGCCAACGACCCGCCGGGCCTCGGCGCAGCTCATGTCGTCCTGGCCCACGTGGACGCCGTCGCAGCCGAACTGCGCCGCCAGGTCAGGTCGGTCGTTGAGGATCACGGCCACGCCCCGGGCGGCGGCGATGGGGCTCAGCACATCCACCGCGGCGGCGATGATCACATCAGACACATCCACAAGCCTGATTTGCAGGGCGGCCACGTCGCCGGCGTCCAGCGCATGGGCCAGAGTGCGGCCGAAGTTCGCCAGGTCGTCGATCCGGGGTGGGGTGATCAGGTAGAGGCGGCAGAGGGGTTGAGCCATGGGCCGCTTCATACGCAAGGTCGCGCCCAAGCGCACCCGCCGTCCCACAAGATGAGAATGACTTGCAAACGCGTTCGCAAATGGATATCTCTGAGACTGGAGATCAGGGAGCCGCCGCGCGCCATGTACGTCTGCAACTGCAACGGCATCCGGGAACGCGACGTGCGCCACGCCATCGCGGCCGGCGCCACCCGGCCAGCGCACGTGTTCAAGGCCTGCGACAGCCAAGCTCAATGCGCCCGCTGCGTCTGCGACATGCGCAAGATGCTGGACGAGGAACGCCAAGCGCTGCGCTTCGCCGCCGAGTAGGCTTCCGCGGTCCCATCAGCGACCGCAAATCACTTGCAAACATAGGCTTTGACAGGCCGCGCGGGCGGATGGAGTTTCCGCGCTCAGGCGGCTTCGAAGGGTCCACGGCGATGCAAGGCGACAAGGCGATCATCCGGCTCTTGAACGCGGTGCTGACCAACGAGCTCACCGCCGTGAACCAGTATTTCCTGCACGCCCGGATGTACGACAACTGGGGCTTCGCGCGGCTAGGCAAGATCACCTACGAAGAGTCCATCGGCGAGATGAAGCACGCCGACAAGCTCATCAAGCGCATCCTGTTCCTCGACGGCCTGCCAAACCTGCAGGACCTGCACAAGCTGGCGCTGGGCGAGAGCGTCGCCGAGAGCTTGGCGGCGGACCTGGGCGTCGAGACCGGCGGGCGCACCACCCTGGTGGACGGCATTCGCCAGTGCGAACAGGCCGCCGACTATGTGTCGCGCCAGATCCTGCGCGAGATCCTCACCGACACCGAGGAGCACATCGACTTCCTGGAAACCCAACTTTCGCTGCTGAAGAGCCTGGGCGAGCAGAACTACCTGCAGAGCGCGCTGGGCGAACTGGGCGAAGGCGAGGGCTGACGCGCCGGCCAATCGCCACTACCGTCCCAGGCGTAGCGGGGGAGCGGGCGTATGGCGGCGGTGGCGGCGCAAGGCGAGGCGCGGGCGGGTTCGAACCGGATGGTGATCGCCGGGGCGTCGGTGGGCACGGTCTTCGAATGGTACGACTTCTATCTCTACGGCTCGCTGGCCAGCTTCATCACCTTCCACTTCTTTTCCGGGGTCAACGAGACCACCGGCTACATCTTCGCCCTGATGGCCTTCGCCGCCGGCTTCGCGGTCAGGCCGTTCGGCGCCCTGGTGTTCGGCCGGCTTGGCGACCTGTGGGGCCGCAAGAACACCTTTCTGGTCACCATGCTGCTCATGGGGCTCTCCACCTTCGTGGTGGGCCTGCTGCCCAGCTACGACCAGATCGGAGTGGCTGCGCCCATCCTGCTGATCGTCATGCGCCTGGTGCAAGGGCTGGCGTTGGGCGGGGAGTACGGCGGCGCCGCCACCTATGTGGCCGAGCATGCGCCGCCGGGTAAGCGCGGGCTCTACACCAGCTGGATCCAGACCACAGCGACGCTCGGCCTGTTCCTCAGCCTGATCGTCATCCTCCTGGTGCGCACCCAGCTGGGGGAGGAGGCTTTCCGCGCCTGGGGCTGGCGGATCCCGTTCCTGGTCTCGATCCTGCTTCTGGGGGTGTCCCTGTGGATCCGCCTGCGGCTCGACGAAAGCCCGGTGTTCCAGAAGATGATCGCCGAGGGCAAGGGCGCCACGAGGCCGCTGGCCGAGAGCTTTGCCCACTGGCCGAACCTGAAGCTGGTGCTGCTGGCGCTCGCCGGGCTCACCGCCGGCCAAGCGGTGGTCTGGTACACCGGCCAGTTCTACGCCCTGTTCTTCCTGGAGAAGACCCTCAAGGTCGACGGGCCGCTGACCAACAGTCTGGTGGCCATCGCGCTCCTGTTGGGCACGCCGTTCTTCATTCTGTTCGGCTGGCTGTCCGACAAAATCGGCCGCAAGCCGATCATCCTGGCCGGTTGCCTGATCGCCGCGCTCACCTACTTCCCGATCTTCAAGACCCTGACGGTGGCGGCCAATCCGGCCCTCGCGGCGGCGACGGCGTCCTCGCCGGTGGTGGTCACCGCCGACCCCGCCGACTGCGCCCTGCAGTTCGACCCCGTGGGCAAGACCGCCTTCACCAGCTCCTGCGACGTGGCCAAGTCGGCGCTGGCCATCGCTGGCGTCTCCTACGTCAACCGCGTCGCGCCGGCCGGAACCCTGGCCTCCGTGCAGGTGGGCGCCAACCAAGTGATTGGCTTCCGCGGCGAGGCCATGGCCAAGCCCGCCTTCGACGCCCGCAAGGCGGAGTGGACGGCGACCCTCGGGACCGCCCTGAAGGAGGCGGGCTATCCCGCCAAGGCCGACGCCGCCCAGGTGAACAAGCCCCTGGTGGTGGGCTTGCTGTGGCTGCTGGTGCTCTATGTGACCATGGTCTACGGCCCGATCGCCGCGGCCCTGGTGGAAATGTTCCCGGCGCGCATCCGCTACACCTCCATGTCGCTGCCCTATCATGTGGGCAACGGCTGGTTCGGCGGCTTCCTGCCGACCACGGCCTTCGCCATGGTCGCCGCCTCCGGCAACATCTACTTCGGGCTGTGGTATCCGATCACCGTGGCCGCGGTGACCTTCGTGGTGGGCGCCTTCCTGGTGAAGGAGATGCGCGGGAACGAGATCGAGGCTTAGGTCTGTGGTTGGCCCTGGCTGAACCGCAGCTGGGGCCCCGCCGATTACTCCGCCGCCTGCCGGGTCAACCCGATCTTGGGGCTGAGTTCGCCGGACGCATAGCGCTTGCACATGACCGACAGCGGAAGCGGACGGATCTGGCTAGCCCAGCCGGCCGTGCCGAATTCCTCGAACCGCTGGCGGCAGACCAGACGCATGGCGTCCATGGCGGGCTTCAGGTACTTGCGCGGGTCGAACTCGCCTGGGTTCTCGGCGAACACCTTGCGGATAGCGCCGGTCATGGCCATCCGGTTGTCGGTGTCGATGTTGATTTTGCGCACCCCGTGCTTGATGCCGCGCTGGATCTCGGCCACCGGCACGCCCCAGGTCTGGGGCATCTGGCCGCCGTATTTGTTGATCACGTCCTGCAGGTCCTGCGGCACCGAGGACGAGCCGTGCATCACCAGGTGGGTGTTGGGCAGGCGCCGGTGGATTTCCTCGATCACATTCATGGCCAGGACGTCGCCGTCGGGCTTCCGCGTGAACTTGTAGGCCCCGTGGCTGGTGCCCATGGCGATGGCCAACGCATCCACCTCGGTGGCCTTGACGAACTCCACCGCCTGGTCGGGATCAGTGAGCAGCTGGTCGTGGCCGAGCTTGCCCTCGAAGCCGTGGCCGTCTTCCTTCTCGCCCATGCCCGTCTCAAGGCTGCCAAGCACCCCCAGCTCGCCCTCGACGCTGGCGCCCACCCAGTGGGCCATGTCCACCACGGCCTTGGTGACGCGGACGTTGTAGTCGTAATCGGCGGGCGTCTTGCCGTCGCCCATCAGCGAGCCGTCCATCATCACGCTGGTGGAGCCGTACTGGTTGGCGGTGGCGCAGGTGGCCTCGTTGTTCCCGTGGTCCTGGTGCATGCAGATCGGGATGTGCGGGTACATCTCCGCGAGCGCATCGATCAGGTGCTTCAGCACAATGTCGTTGGCATAGGAGCGCGCGCCCCGGCTGGCCTGGATGATCACCGGCGCGTCGACGGCGTCGGCGGCCTCCATGATGGCCAGGCCCTGTTCCATGTTGTTGATGTTGTAGGCGGGCACGCCATAGCCGTGCTCGGCCGCGTGATCGAGAAGCTGTCGAAGCGTAATCCGGGCCATCCGCGCCCTCCGTTGCTAACGAGAAAGGGCCGCCACGCCGGGCAGCTCCTTGCCTTCCATCCATTCCAAGAACGCACCACCCGCGGTGGAGACGAAGGTGAAGTCGTCCACCACGCCGGCCGCGTTGAGGGCCGCCACCGTATCACCCCCGCCGGCCACCGCCACCAACTTGCCGGCCTTGACCAGCCTGGCGGCATGCCGCGCGGCCGCCACGGTGCCCTTGTCGAAGGGCGGGACCTCGAACACCCCAAGCGGGCCGTTCCAGATCAGGGTCTTCGAGTTGCTCATCGCCCGGCACAGGCGCTCCACCGTCTCGGGGCCGGCGTCGAGAATGCGCTCGTCGTCGTCCACGTGGCCGATGTCGCGGACCCGCGCGGCGGCGCCCGGCGCCAGCTTCTCGGCCACCACGATGTCGATGGGCAGGAATAGCTTGCAGTTGTTCTGGCCAGCCAGGCGGATGATGTCGCGGGCGGTGTCGGCCAGCTCCTTCTCGCAATAGGACGCGCCCACGTCGTGGCCCTGGGCGTAGAGGAAGGTATTGGCCATGCCGCCGCCGATGGCCAGCTTGTCCAGCCGGGTCACCAGGTTCTGCAGCAGGTCGAGCTTGGTGGAGACCTTGGAGCCGCCGACGATCCCCATCACCGGCCGCTCGGGCCGGCCCAGCGCCGCGTCCAGGGCGCTGAGCTCCAGGCGCATCTGCTCGCCCGCATAGGCCGGCAGCAGGCGGGCGAGGCCCTCGGTGGACGCGTGGGCCCGGTGGGCTGCGGAGAAGGCGTCGTTGACATAGAGGTCGCCGTTGGCGGCCAGGGCGTTGGCGAAGGCCCGCTCATTGGCCTCCTCGCCCGGGTGGAAGCGGACGTTCTCCAGCAGCAGCACATCGCCGGGCTTCAAGGCGTTCACCGCGGCGCGGGCGGCGGGGCCTATGCTGTCCTCGGCGAAGGCCACCGGCGCTCCCAGCAGGGCGGACAAGGGCGCCACGACCGGCTTCAGGCTCATGGACGCCACCCGCTTGCCCTTGGGCCGGTCGAAGTGGGCCAGCAGGACGGTCTTCGCCCCGCCCTTGCGCAGCTTCTCAATGGTCGGCAGGGCCGCGCGCAGACGGGTGTCGTCGGAGACCTCGCCGGCCTCCATGGGAACGTTGAAATCCACGCGCACCAGGGCCCGCTTGCCGGCCAGTTCCGCGTCGTCGAGCGCCTGGAAAGCCATCGGCCGGCTAGATCAGCTTCGCCATGGCGACGGCGGTGTCGCTCATCCGCGTGGAGAAGCCCCACTCGTTGTCGTACCAGGCCAGCACCCGGCCGAGCTTGCCCTCGATCACCTGGGTCTGCGGCAGGGCGACGGTGGAGGAGGCGGCCTCATGGTTGAAGTCGATGGACACCAGCGGCTCGCTGGTCACCGCCAGCACGCCCTTGAGCGGGCCGGACTGGGCGGCGGCCGAAAGCGCCGCATTGATCTCTTCCACGGTGACGTCGCGACCGGAGACGAAGGTCAGGTCGACCACCGAGACGTTGGGGGTGGGCACGCGGATCGAGGAGCCGTCCAGCTTGCCGGCCAGCGCCGGGATCACCAGGCCAAGGGCCTTCGCGGCGCCGGTGGACGTCGGGATCATCGACATGGCCGCGGCGCGGCCCCGGTAGAGGTCCTTGTGCAAGGTATCCAGCGTCGGCTGGTCGCCGGTGTAGGAGTGGATGGTGGTCATGTAGCCACGCTCGATGCCGCACAGCTCCTGCAGGACCTTGGCGACCGGGGCCAGGCAGTTGGTGGTGCACGAGGCGTTGGAGATCACTAGGTCGGCGGCGGTGAGCGTGTCGTGGTTCACCCCATAGACGATGGTCTTGTCGACACCGTCGGCGGGCGCGCTGACGATCACCCGCTTGGCGCCGGCCGCCAGGTGAGCGCCGGCCTTTTCCCGGGAGGTGAACAACCCCGTGCACTCCAGGGCGATGTCGACGTTGAGCGCCGCGTGCGGCAGATCCTTGGGATCGCGGATCGCGGTGACCTTGATCTTGCCCAGGCCCACGTCGATCCAGTCTTCGCCGATGGTCACAGTGGCGGGGAACCGGCCATGCACGCTGTCGTAGCGCAGCAGATGGGCGTTGGTCTCCACCGAGCCCAGGTCGTTGATCGCCACCACCTCGATATCGCGGCGCGCGTGTTCGACGATCGAGCGCAGGACGAGCCTGCCGATACGGCCGAATCCGTTGATGGCGACGCGAACGGTCATGCGGAGAAGCTCCTTGGCGGCCAGCGCCTGTTTTGCCGGGCGTTTTTGGAGGGCGCCGCGCCCAAGTCAACCCCTGAGCCCGCATCCCTCTCTGTTAAGGGGAGCGGCAAGTCGCGAAAGCGACCGGGTGGGGTGTGTGCGGCCGCACACACCCCACCCGTCTCCCCAGAGAGGCCCACCCGCTAGCCGGTGACCGGCCGCACCTTGCCGGCAGCTTCGCGGGCCCGGCGGCGCGCCTCGTCGACGTCGGCGCCGCGGGCCAGAGCCACGCCCATGCGGCGGCTGGCGAAGCTTTCCGGCTTGCCGAACAGGCGCAGGTCCGCGCCCGGAACCGCCAGGGCTTCGGCGACGCCCTCGAAGGCGACGCCCCGGGCCTCCAGGCCGCCGTAGATCACCGCGCTGGCTCCGGGTTCGCGCAGGGTCACGTCGGTGGGCAGGCCCAGGATCGCCCGGGCGTGCAGGGCGAATTCGCTCTGATGCTGGGTGACCAGCGTGACCAGCCCGGTGTCGTGCGGGCGCGGGCTGACCTCGGAGAACCACACATGGTCGCCGTTCACGAACAGTTCGACGCCGAACAGGCCCCGGCCGCCCAGGGCGTCGGTGACCTTGCGGGCGATCTCCTGCGACCGGGCCAGGGCGGCCGCGGTCATAGCCTGCGGCTGCCAACTCTCCACATAGTCGCCCTTCACCTGGCGGTGGCCGATGGGGGCGCAGAAGCTGGTCTGGGTCGCACCATTGCTGACGCTACGCACCGTGAGCAAAGTGATCTCGAAGTCGAACTCCACGCGCCCCTCGACGATCACCCGGGCCTGCTCCACGCGGCCCGCCTCAAGGGCGTAGCGCCAGGCCTCGGTGATCTGCTCGGGGCTTTCCACATAGGACTGGCCCTTGCCCGATGAGCTCATCACCGGCTTCACGAAACAGGGAAAGCCGGCGACGTTGGCGGCGCGGGCCGCCAGCTCCGCTTCGCTGGAGGCGAAGGCGTAGACGCTGGTGGGCAGGCCCAGGTCCTCGGCGGCCAGCCTGCGGATGCCCTCGCGGTTCATGGTCAGCTGCGCCGCCCGCGCGGTGGGGATCACCACCGCCAGTCCGTCTTCCTCGATGCGCGCCAGTTCGTCGGAGGCCATGGCCTCGGTCTCCGGCACGATCAGGG
>NZ_JBKJTG010000147.1:0-10986 GCF_046590535.1 Phenylobacterium sp.
CCAGCGCCTCGCCCCACTTCAGGTGCAGCCGGCCCCAGCGGGGAGCGAGCTTGGCGGCTGCGCCGAACTTCGCCGCCAAGCTCGCTCCCCGCTGGGGCCGGCTGCACCTGAAGTGGGGTGAGGCGCTGGCGAAGCTGGGGAAGGCCGACGAGGCCCAAGGGAAGTGGCGGGCGGCGACGGGGATGGACCTGTCACCGGCCGGCCGGGCGCGGGTGACGGGGTTGCTCCAGAAGCAGACCACCTGAAGGTCCGCTGCGGTCGAGAGCGGAAATCAGGTGACGATCACGTCCGTACCCGCGTCTTCGCGGCGGCGGCGGGCCTCGATGAGGCGCACGCACCAGATCGAAATCTCGTAGAGCAGGATGATCGGCACCGCGAGCATGGTCTGGCTGATCGGGTCGGGCGGGGTGACGATGGCCGCCACCACGAACACCCCGACGATGGCGTAGCGCCGGCCGCCGCTGAGCATCTTCGACGTGACGATCCCGGCCATGCCCAGCAGCGTCAGGACCACCGGTAGCTGGAAGCACAGTCCGAAGGCCATCAGCAGGGTGGTGACCAGGGTCAGGTAGTCGGAGACCTTGGGCAGCAGCTGCACCGAGATCGCGCCGATGCCGCTGATCTGCTGCGAGAGGGAGAACCACAGGACGAAGGGCAGGATCATGTAGTAGACCAGCGCCGCCCCCAGCAAGAAGAGGCCCGGCGCCGCCAGGAGAAACGGAAGAAAAGCGTGGCGCTCGCGCTTGTACAGGCCCGGCGCCACAAAGGCGTAGACCTGCCAGGCCAGCACCGGGAAGGTCAGCACCACGGCCCCGAAGCCGGCCAGCTTCAGCTTGGTGAAAAAGAACTCCAGGGGCGCGGTGAACACCAGGGTCAATTCCTTGGAGAGCGGTGGCACGTCTTTCTGGCCCACCAACACCAGGAGGAGGTCGAAGGCGCCGCCGGAATGGCCGGCCTTCTGAGCCTCCAGCAGGCGGGCGGCCATCTCGAAGGGGTGCAGCAGGGCGATGTAGATCGGCTCGGCGAAGCCGAAACAGATGGCGAAGCCCACGGCGAGGGTGACCACGCAGACGATCAGCCGCTTGCGCAACTCGACCAGGTGGTCGAGCAGCGGCGCCCGGGAGGCCTCGATGTCGGAGTCTTCAGGCTCGTAGGTCACGCGCCGGGATCCACGGTGGTCCTGGTCCGGGGTTTGGCGCGGGGTTTGGCCGGGGCTTTGGCCGGGGCTTTGGCCGCCGCCGTGGACTTCACCGCGGCGGCCCGCGGCTTGCGGGGCTTTTTCGGCGGGGCCTGGGCGATCTCCGGCGGGGCGTCGACCTGGGCGTACTGGTAGCTCATCGGCGGGTGCAGCTGGACACCCACGTCGGAAAGGCTGCGTTCGATGTCCTGGAACGCCTCGTTGACCGGCTCGTCCACGGCGCCACCGGCGGCGTCGCCGAAGTCGCCCCGGCGCATGGCGGCGACTTCCTTGCGCAGATCATCCAGTTCGGACTGGCGGGCCATCTCGTCGAAGCTGGCGCGGAACTCCGAGGCCATGCCGCGCAGCTTGGCCATGAACTGGCCCAGCCGGCGCAGCAGCATGGGCAGGTCCTTGGGCCCAACCACGATCAACGCCACCACGGCGATGACCAGGAGCTCTGAGGCGCCGATCTCGGGAAGCATTCAGGTCCTAAACGGAAGCGCCAGTTGCGGGAGCGGGCCGACGCGGTTGGTCGCTGGGGTGGCGATCAGCCGGCGGCGTTGTCCTTGTCACGTTCCTTGGGGAGCGGCTTGGCCGCCGTGTCGTCGGTGGGGTCGTCGCCGGTCTTCAGGCCGTCGCGGAAGGCGCGGATGCCCTTGGCGGCGTCGCCCATGATCCCCGACAGGCGACCGCGCCCACCGAACAGCAAAGCCACGACGACCAGCACGATCAGCCAGTGCCAGATGGAAAACGAGCCCATGAGGCCAAACTCCCTAAGCGCCACGCCCCCACGACGTGGAGGCCTATATAGTCCGTCCGATGGGGCCGCGCCAACGCTCAGCGAACACGGCGGCGCGTCCTAACGCCCCGGCTCTTCCTCGCCCATGAAATCCACGTGGAACTGGGCCTCGTCGCCGTCGTCCAGGGGGTCTTCGTCGACGGCCAGGGCGTTGGGGTCGGGGACCGCGAAGTCCGGCGGCAGGTCGAGGCTGAGCAGGCCCGCGGCGCGCATCTCGGTCGACCCCGGCAGGTCGCCAAGGCTGGCCAGCCCATAGTGCTCCAGGAAGGCGTCGGTAGTGCCATAGGTCACCGGCCGGCCGGGCGTGCGCCTGCGGCCGCGCATCCGGACCAGGCGCAGTTCCAGCAGGACATCGAGGGTGCCGCGGCTGGCCTGCACGCCGCGCACCGCCTCGATCTCCGCGCGGGTGACCGGCTGGTGATAGGCGATGATGGCCAGGGTCTCCTGGGCGGCCTTGGAGAGGCGCCGCGGCTCCTCCCGTTCGTCGGTCATCAGCCAGGCGAGGTCTTCGGCGGTCTGGAAGCGCCAGCGCTCAGCCACCCGGGCCAGCACCACGCCGCGGCCCTGGTAGCGTGCGGCGAGTTCCTGCAAGGCCCCGGCGATATCGGCGCCTTGCGGCAGGCGCTTGGCGATGTCGGCTTCGCTCAGGGGCCCGGCGGCGGCGAACAGCAGGGCCTCGATCTCGCGGGCGGTCTCGGCGCGGTCGCTCATGCGGCCTTCTCCGGGCGGGCAGACTTCTCCGGGCGGGCGCGCAGGTAGATGTCGGCGAAGGCCTCCAGCTGGCGGGCCTCCAGGGCGCCTTCGCGCACCAGTTCCAGGCCGGCGGCCAGCGTCGAGGCCAGGTAGGAGGCGCGGGTGGGGCCATGATCCTGAACGCCCAGAGGGGCGACGCCCCCCAGCGGCGTCCAGCGGGCCAGGTCGGGAAGCAGCCGACGCAGGCGGTCGCGGGCGTCCTCCAGGGGATAGGCCTGGGACGGGGCGGGCGTGTAGCGGCGGTCGTGCTCGCGGGTGCGCTGGCCGATGTAGGCGGTCATCAGGCCGTAGAGGTCGCCCTCGATGCGGCCCGACGGGATCACCCGGATGGCCTCCGGGTCGCCGCGGGCGAACACCTCGCGGCCCAGCTGGGCGCGGGTTCGCAGACCCTCGGCGGCCTGGCGCATGGCGTCGAGCTTGGCCAGGCGAAAGGCCAGTCTTGCCGCGATCTCCTCAGCGGGGGGCTCCTCGGCCTTGGGCTGTTCAGGCTTGGGCAGCAACAGCCGCGACTTCAGGTAGGTCAGCCACGCGGCCATCACCAGGTAGTCGGCGGCCAGGGAGAAACGCATCCGCCGGGCCTGCTGGACGAAGACCAGGTACTGGTCGGCCAGCTTCAGCACCGAGAGCTTCAGCAGGTCGACCTTCTGGGTGCGGGCCAGGGCCAGCAGCACGTGCAGGGGCCCTTCGTAGCCGTCCAGGTCGATGATCAGCGCCTCGCCGTCCTCGGCGGCGTTGGCCGCGGCGGCGAAGTCGAGGTTGGGCTGGAAGGTCGAGCTCATCGCGCGAACCTGCCCGCGAAGGCCGCGTCGAACCGCGCCCGGCCCTCTGCGGCGTCGAAGGGCTCGGGATGGCGGGCGATCCGCGCCAGGGCGGCCGTGGCGCGGGCCTGCGCCCTGCCCTTCAGCGCCCGGGTCCCGGCGATCACCGCCTGCATCTCCGCCATGTCGCCGTTGCAGTGCAGGACCACGTCGCAGCCGGCCGCCAGCGAGTCCCGCGCGCGCTGGGTGAAGTCGCCGCTGAGCGCCTTCATGGAAAGGTCGTCGCTCATCACCAGGCCGTCGAAGCCGATGGCGCCGCGGATCACCTTGCGGATGACCTTCTTCGACGTGGTCGCCGGCCGCTTGCGATCGACAGCGGCGTAGATGACGTGGGCGGTCATCGCCATCGGCATGTCGGAGAGCACCTTGAAGGGTGCGAAGTCGCGGGCGTCGAGGTCATCCCAACCGGCCTCCACCACCGGCAGCTCCAGGTGGCTGTCGGCCCTGGCCCGCCCATGGCCGGGAATGTGCTTGACGATCGGCAGGACGCCACCGGCGATCAGGCCCTCGGCCGCCGCCCGGCCCAGCAGGGCGACCTCCTGCGCGGTGTCCGCGTAGGCCCGGTCACCGATGATCTCGTGGCCCTGGGGATCGGGCACATCGAGGACCGGCACGCAATCGACATTGATCCCCAGCGCCGCCAGGTCATGGGCCAGCAGGCGTGCGCCCAGGCGGGTGATCTCGCGGCGCAGCAGCGGGTCGTTGGCCGAGAGCTGACCGTAGGCCCGGCCCGGCGGATAGCGGCCCCAGTGCGGAGGCCCGAGGCGCTGCACGCGGCCACCCTCCTGATCGATCAGCACCGGGGCGTCGGGCCGCCCGACGGTTGATCGCAGCGCATCTACCAGCGCCCTGACCTGGTCCGGGGTCTGGATGTTGCGGGCGAACAGGATGAAGCCCCACGGCCGCACGCGGGAGAAGAAGGCCGTCTCCGCCTTGGTCAGGGTGGGCCCGGAACAGCCCAGGATGGCCGCGCTGACGCTCACCGGACGAAGCAGCTCTTTCCGGCGGCCTTGAGCTGGTTGCAGAAGGCGGTGGCGTCAGCCCGGCTGGCGAAGCCGGTGACGGCGGTGCGGTAGAGGGTGGCGCCGTCCTTGTCGATCTGCTGGACGCTCTTGCCCTTGCCGGCGGTGAGGCCCGGCGCGATGGCCGAGGCGTCGGCCCAGCCCCGGTCGGCCAGGGCCTGGGAGGAGAAGGCCCCGATCTGCACGGCGGCGGAGGCGCCGGCGGCGGCCTTGGGCGCGGGGGCTGCGGCGACAGGCGCGGGGGCCAGAACCTTGGGCGCGGGGGCCTTTGGCGCGGGGACCTTTGGCGCAGGGGCGACGGCAACCGGCGCGGGCGCCAGGCTGGGGCGCAGAGCCGGGGCGCTGGCCGGCGGGCCTGACGCGGCGGCGGCGACCGGGCGGACCGGCGCGGGCGTCGGCGGGGCGATCACCACCGGCGTCGGCGCCGGACGCGGCTGCGGCTGTTCGGGCGGGGCGGTGAACTGCGGGACCGGCGCGGCCTCGCCGGGGGCGTCAGAGCGGTAGATCTGCAGGCCCGCGGCGGGATCCTGGGGCTGGGCCTCGGCGGTGGCGGCGGACTTCATGCCGTCGATGGAGGCGCCGACGGCCTGCGGCGGCTGGCCGGCCTGACGCACGCCTGAGCGGTAGAAGACGAAGATCGCCGCCACCAGGGCGGTGAGCACCAGCACGCTGACGATCAGGGTGAAGGGGATCGGGCGCGCGCCCCGCACCGGCTGGCGCGCGTCGAACGACAGGGGTGCGTCGGTGGTGGGGGGCGTGTAGGCGCCGCGTTCATCGTAGGACATCGGGGGCTCCCGGAACTGTGGCGGCTCGCGGAAAACGAATCGCGCGCTCAAGACGGCAGTCTATCGAAGCCCGCCGCCCTCCGAACCGCCCTGTCTGATCAATTCCAGACGTCGAGGTGGAACAGCTTGCGGTGCTCTTCGATGGCGAAGCGGTCGGTCATGCCGGCGATGTAGTCGCAGACCAGGCGGGCCCGGCCGGCTTCGTCGCGCTTCTGCGCCCGGACGTACCACTCGGTCGGCAGGACGTCGGGTTCGCCCATGAACAACAGGAACATCTCCGCCAGAATGCGGCGGGCCTGACTACGCGTCCGGTTGACGCGCCAGTGGCGGTACATCCGCTCCATCAGGAAGGTCCGCAGCGCCGAGAGGTCCTCGGCCATGTCGCGGGAGAAGGCCACCACCGCGTGGTCCAGGGTGCGCACATCCTCCGGGGACGCGATCCCGGTGGCCTGGGCGCGGCGACCGGTCTCGGCCAGCACGTCGTCGACCATGGCGCCGATCATCCGGCGGACCGCCTCCAGGCGCAGGATCGACGGGTCGCAGTCCGGGAACTCGGCGGTGGCCGCGGCCACATGCGGGCCGATCAGTGGAACCTCGAGAAGCTCACTGAGCTGAAAGAGGCCCGCCTGCACTCCGTCGTCCACGTCGTGGTTGTTGTAGGCGATGTCGTCGGCCAGCGCCGCCACCTGGGCCTCGGCGGACGCCCAACTATCCAAGCGCAGATCGTACTGGGCGTCGAACTCGGCGATGGCGCTCCAGGAGGGCTTGTCGAGCTTATCGGCCACCGGGCCGTTGTGCTTGATCACCCCTTCCAGGGTCTCCCACGTGAGGTTCAGCCCGTCGAAGCGCGGGTAGCGGCGCTCCAGCTTGGTGACCACCCGGAAGGTCTGCACATTGTGGTCGAAGCCGCCGTAGGCCTGCATCTGCAATTGCAGCTCGTCCTCCCCGGCGTGGCCGAACGGCGGGTGGCCGAGGTCGTGGGCCAGCGCAATGGTCTCGGCCAGGTCTGCGTCCAGGCCCAGCGCGGTGGCCAGGGAACGGGCGATCTGGGCCACCTCCAGCGAGTGGGTCAGACGGGTGCGGAAGTGGTCGCCCTCATGGGCCACGAACACCTGGGTCTTCTCCTTCAGGCGGCGGAAAGCCGTGGCGTGGATGATCCGGTCGCGGTCGCGGGCGAAGGGCGTGCGGGTGCGGCTCTCCGGCTCGGGGAGCTTGCGGCCGCGGGAGGCGGCGGGGTCTTCGGCGTAGGCGGCCTTGAGGGAAATCGGGGTGGGCATCGAACCAATCTGGGATATGGCCTCTTGGCCGAAGCCGTCGGGGACCTCATATAGGCTAAGCAGGACAATCATCTAACAGCCATGACCACCACCGACGTCACGCTTTCCTCCTCCGCAGCCCAGCGTATCCGCGCCATCGGCCAGGCCGAGGGCCGCGCGGTGATGCTGCGCGTGGCGGTGGATGGCGGCGGCTGTTCGGGGTTCCAGTACCAGTTCGACCTGGTTGACCAGCCGCAAGACGACGACCTGAAGATCGAACGCGACGGCGCGGCGGCCCTGGTGGACGTGGTCTCCCTGGCGTTGCTCAAGGGCTCGGAGATCGACTTCGTCGACGAACTGGCCGGGGCGGAGTTCAAGATCCGCAACCCCAACGCCAAGTCCAGCTGCGGCTGCGGCGTCAGCTTCTCGATCTAGCCGACCGCTCCTCCGGGTGGAGGTGCAGGTAGGGGCTCAGCCTCCACCAGACACCTCGCCCGCTACCCGTCCAGAGCCTTGAGGATCGGGCGCGCGGCCTCTAGCTTCCGCAGCGAACCGGAGCCCCGCATGCGCATCGCCACCTGGAACGTCAATTCGGTCAATGCGCGCCTGGAGACGGTGCTGCGTTGGTTCGAGGAGGCCAAGCCGGACGTCGCCTGCCTCCAGGAAATCAAGTGCGTCGACGAGAAGTTTCCAGCGGAAGCCTTTGAACGACTTGGCTATAATCTCGCAGTTCACGGCCAGAAAACCTATAACGGCGTGGCGCTGATTTCAAAGTTTCCGCTGGAGGACGTGCGTCGCGGCCTGCCCGGCGCAGACGATGACGACCAGGCGCGCTACATCGAGGCGGTGGTCTCCGGGCCGCAGCCGGTGCGGGTGGCCTCCATCTACCTGCCCAACGGCAACCCCATCGCCACCGAGAAGTTCGCCTACAAGCTGGCCTGGATGGCCCGGCTGAACGCCCATGCCCGCGAGCTCTTGGCGCTGGAGGAGCCCCTGGCCCTGCTGGGCGACTTCAACGTGATCGCCGAGCCCCGCGACGCCGAGCATCCCAACAACTGGCTGGGGGACGCGCTGTTTCAGCCGGAGAGCCGTGAGGCGTTCAGGGCGCTGAAGTGGCTGGGCCTCACCGAGGCCTATCTGCAGGCCGACGGTGCGCCGGGCGCCTACACCTTCTGGGACTACCAGGCCGGCGCCTGGCAGCGGAACAACGGCATCCGCATCGACCACGCCCTGCTCTCCCCGCAGGCCGCCGACAAGCTCACCGGGGTCTCCATCCACCGCGACGTGCGCGGCTGGGAAAAACCCTCCGACCACGTGCCCCTGGTGATCGAGCTAAACCTCTGACAAGCGGCGCCATTCGCCCGACTCAGCGAACCGGCGTAGCGTCGCGGCCATGGACGAAGTCGCGCGGCTCCTCCTTCTGCTCGCGCTGGCCGGCGGGGCGCTGACCCTGGCCGGCGGCGGCGCGGTCTGGTTCCTGGACGAAACCCGCCGGATCCGCCGCAGCCTGAAGAAGGTGCTGGGGGGCGCGCCGCACGCCGCCCTGGTCGCCGGCGGCCGGGGCCGGGGCGCGGGCTTCAACTTCACCAGCAACCAGATGGCGGTCTCGTGGGACGCCGGGGCCTGGTGCCTGATCTACCGGGTGGACGAGCTGGTCGGCGCCGAGCTGATCGTCGACGGGCGGGTGGTGGCCCGGGCCCACCGCGGCGAGGCCCGCCGGGCCCTGGACGTCCTGTCCGGCGCCCAGGACAGCGTGCGCCTGCGCTTGATCTTCGACGACGTGGCCAACCCCGACTTCGACCTGGACCTGTGGCTGACCGAGGACGAGGACCGCAAGGGCGCGCTCACCGCCCAGGAGGCCACCCAGGAAGCCAACCGCTGGATCGCCCGGGTCGAGGCCTTGCTGCGCCGCCCGCCGGGCCGCCGCGAGGCGCCGCCGCCGCCGGTGGCCGCCCCCATCGCGCCGATGGCGCCCGCGCCGCTGGCGGAGGCCGACGACGGCTGGAACGGCGGCGACGACTGGAACGGCGGCGACGACGAGGACGAAGACAAGGACCGGGCCGCGCCGTTCACTTGACGCCGCTCTCCACAGGCGCAGGGTCGCGCCAGGGTTTCGGGGGAAACGACCATGACCAATCTGATCGCCGCCACGGCGGTGTTCCTGCTCATCCACTTCGTGGTGTCGGGCACGCGGATGCGGGACACCCTGGCGGCACGGCTGGGCGACGGGGCCTACCTGGGACTGTTCTCCCTGGCCTCCGTGGTGGTGCTGATCTGGCTGGGCTTCGCCTTTACCGGGGCCCGCGGGGCCGACGGCGAGGCGCTGTGGGGCATGACCCGGGGAACGCAGATGGCGCAGCTGGTGCTGCAACTTGTCGCCGTGTTGTTCATCCTGCCCGGCCTGACCACCGCCAACCCGACCAGCGTTCAGCAGGAGGGCGCGCTGGAGCGGCCCGACGTGATCAAGGGCATGCTACGGATCACCCGCCATCCGTTCCTGTGGGGCGTGGCGATCTGGGCGGCGGGGCACCTGCTGGTGAACGGCGAGCCGGCCAGCCTGATCCTGTTCGGCGCCATGCTGGTGCTGGCGGTGTTCGGGACCGCCAGCATCGACGCCAAGCGCAGGCGCGCCCTGGGGGCCACCTGGGACAGCTTCGCCGCCCAGACCTCGAACATCCCGTTCGCGGCCATCGCCGCCGGCCGCCAGAAACTCAGCCTGGGAGAGATCGGCTGGTGGCGCATCGCGCTCGCCGTAGCGGTGTGGGCGGTGCTGACCTGGGCGCATCCCTACCTGTTCGGGGTCAGGGCTCTGCCTTAGCCAACGGCAGCCTGCGCGCTGATCCCGCCGATCAGGCCCAGGGTGCGCATCAGATGTCGGCGTAGACGTGCCGTTCGGCCGCCGCGCCCGGATGGGTCACCGCGCCCAGGTGGGCCGGCCCGACGATCTGGGCGTATTTCCAGAGCGCGCCGGAGGCGTAAGCGGTCTGGCGCGGCGCCCAGTCGCGGGCGCGGTGCTCCAGCTCGATGGGATCAACCTCCAGCTCGATGGTTCCGGCGTCGGCGTCGATGGCGATGATGTCGCCGTCCTTGACCAGGCCGATGGGGCCGCCGGCCTGGGCCTCGGGACCGATGTGGCCGACGCAGAGGCCGCGGGTGCCGCCGGAGAACCGGCCGTCGGTGATCAGCGCCACCTTGTCGCCGCGGCCCTGGCCGGACAGCGCCGCGGTGGTGGAGAGCATCTCGCGCATGCCCGGCCCGCCCTTGGCGCCCTCGTAGCGGATCACCAGCACGTCGCCGTCCAGGTAGTCGCCGGCCTCGACGGCGGCGAAGCAGGCCTCCTCGCCGTCGAACACCCGGGCGGGGCCGCGATGGCTGCGGTGGGTCTGCATGCCGGCCACCTTGACGATGGCGCCGTCGGGAGCGAGCGAGCCCCACAGTCCCACGAGACCTCCCGTGGGCGAGAGAGGATTGGACACCGGCCGGATCACGTCCTGATCGGCGCGCCAGACGACGCCTTCGAGGTTCTGGGCGATGGTCTTGCCGGTCACGGTCATGCAGTCGCCGTGGATGTGGCCGCCTTCCAGCAGGGTCTTCAGCAGCATGGGCATGCCGCCCGCCTCCCCCATGTCCTTGGCCACGAAGCGGCCGCCGGGCTTCAGGTCGGCGATGAGCGGGGTGCGGGCCGCGATCTCGGCGAAGTCGCGCAGGGTGAACTCGATGCCGCACTCATGGGCCATGGCCGGCAGGTGCAGGCCGGCATTGGTGGAGCCGCCGGTGGCGGCCACCACGACGGCGGCGTTCTCGAAGGACTTGCGGGTGACGATGTCGCGCGGGCGCAGCTGCTCGGCGATAAGCCGCACCACCGTCTCGCCCGAGGCCACCGCATAGGCGTCGCGGCTCAGATAGGGCGCGGGCAGCGAGGCCGAGAGCGGCAGGGCCAGACCGATGGCCTCCGACACGCAGGCCATGGTGTTGGCGGTGAACTGGCCGCCGCAGGCCCCGTCCGACGGACAGGCGTGCTGCTCCAGGGAGCAGAGGTCCTCCAGGCTCATCTTGCCGGCTGAGTGCATGCCGACGCCCTCGAAGACGTCCACCACCGTGACGTCGCGGCCCTGCCAGGAGCCGGGCAGGATGGAGCCGCCATAGAGGAAGACGCTGGGCACGTTCAGCCGCAGCATGGCCATCATCATCCCCGGCAGGGACTTGTCGCAGCCGGCGATGCCCACCAGGGCGTCATAGCCGTGGCCGCGCATGGTCAGCTCGACGGAGTCGGCGATGACGTCGCGGCTGACCAGGGACGAGCGCATGCCCTCGTGGCCCATGGCGATGCCGTCGGTGACGGTGATGGTGCAGAACTCGCGCGGCGTGGCCCC
>NZ_JBKJTG010000200.1:0-10131 GCF_046590535.1 Phenylobacterium sp.
CCGCGATGCACGCCATCGAAGTTGCCCATGGCCACCGAGGCGCCGCGGTCGGCCCCGGCGATGGAGCTCCAGCCGCGGATGACCCGGACCCGGCTCATGCGTCGCGCCGGGTCACCATGACCACGGCCTCGCCGTCCACCACCGTCTTGCCGCCCACTTCGCAGACGGTATCGCAGGTGACGTGGCCACGCTTGTCGTCGAGCGCCTTGACCGTGACGCGGGCGGTGACCGCATCGCCGATCTTCACCGGCCGGCGGAAGCGCAGGGACTGCGACAGGTAAATGGCGCCCGGCCCCGGCAGGGTGGTCCCCAGCACCGCGGAGACATAGGCCGCCGCCAGCATGCCGTGGGCGATCCGCTCGCCGAAGGGCGTGGTGCGAGCGTAGGCGTCGTCTAGGTGGACCGGATTGACGTCGCCGGAAACCTCCGCGAACGCCTTGATGTCGGCGGCGCCCACCACGCGGGTGATCTCGGCGCTCTGGCCGACGCTCAGCTCTTCGAAATAGAGACCCTGCACGCGGACTGCTCCCCTGATCAGGTTTCCATAGCCGTGAAGGGCCGCAGAGCGGAAGCCCTCACCAGATCAGGTCGGCCATGGCCCAGGTCGCTGTGAGCGCTTCCTGATGCAGCAGGTCGGCCACGATGGCCGGGTCCAGGCGGCCCGCACGGAGGGTTTCCGCCCCGTGGATGCCGCTGGCCACGAACAGCACGTCCAGGCCCCGGGCGTTGGCGCCGCGGATGTCGGTGGGCAGGCCGTCGCCGATGCAGAGCACCCGGGCGCGGTCCAGGAGCCGTCCAAGCTGGCGCTCCGCCTCCGCCAGACTGAGTTCGTAGATGGCCGGATAGGGCTTCCCGGCCATCAGCACTCGGCCGCCCAGGCTCTCGTAGAGCTGGGCGAGCGCGCCGCCGCAGTAGATCAGCTTGTCGCCCCGCTGCACCACGATATCCGGGTTGGCGCAGATCATCGGCAGGCCGCGGGCCACCGCGCCCTCGAACCGCGCCCGGTAGTCCTCGGGCGTATCAACCTCGTCGTCGAACGGGCCGGTGCAGGAGATGAAGCGCGCGGCCTCCAGATCGGAGGACGCCAGGTCCAGGCCGTCGTAGAGCGGCGCGTCCCGGTCGGGGCCCAGCCGCCAGGCGGGCCCAGGCGCACGTTCGCTTAGCAGGGCGCGGGTGGCGTCGCCGGAGGTCACAACGGCCGTCCAGGCCTCGCGCGGGACGCCCAGGGCGTCGAGCTGCTCGATCACCCCGGCGTTGGGGCGCGGCGCGTTGGAGATCAGGATCACCGGCCCGCGCTCGGCGCGGAAGCGGGCTAGCGCCTCGCAGGCGGCGGGGAAGGCCTCGCGGCCGTTGTGGATCACCCCCCAGACGTCGCACAGCGCCACGTCGTAGCGGCCGGCGATCTCGGCGAGGCCGGCGGGGAGTTTTGGGGAGGTCATGGCCGGCGGCGATATAGGGCGCCCCGGCCCCGCGTCAATGCAGCGGCCCTAGCCGCGAGCCCCGGCGCGGCGCTGTAGGGTCGGGCGCAGGAAGGCCGGCGGCGGCGGGGTGGCCTCGGCCAGGACGGCGTCCTTGATGGCGCGCGGCTCGCCGAACAGATGGCCTTGGCCGTAGCCGATATCGAGCTCCAGGATGTCCACCACCTGGCGTTCGCTCTCGACCTTCTCGGCGATCACCTCGACGCCGTAGCGGCGGGTCAGGGCGGCGAAGTCCTCGGCGGCCAGGTCGGGCAGGGATCGCAGCACCAGACGACCATCCACCTCGGTCAGTTCCTCCAGCAGGAACTGCGCGCCAACCTTCAGGAACTTCACGTCCGAGCGGGCCAGGTCCTGCAGGTCGATATCCAGGTCGGCCACCTTGTCGAGGCTGAAGCGGAAACCCAGGTCGGCCAGCTTGCCCATGTTGCGGGCCTCCACCGAGCCGCGGGCGTCGAAGGCGCCTTGGCCGATCTCGAAGATCAGCGCTCCGGCCAGGTCGCGGTTGGCGGTGAGCAGTTCCAGGAACTGCGGGAAGAAGCTCTCGTCGCCCAGGCTGGCCATGGAGATGTTGCAGAAGATGCCGATCTTGCGGTCCTGCTTGGCCAGCCGGCGCACGATCTGCACGCAGCGAAACAGCAGGAGGTTATCGATGGCGGTGATCAGGCCGCCGGGCTCAGCCACGGCCAGGTACTCAGCCGGCATGATGATCCGGCCCGTCTCGTCGCGTAGCCGCGAGAAGCTCTCGTAGAACACCGTCTTGCGCTGGGGCAGGCCCACCACCGGTTGCAGGTAGAGGTCCACTCGGTTCTCGGTGAGCGCCTCGCGCACGGTCTCGATGAGGGCGGCGGAGTGGCGCGGGTCGGGGGCGGGACCGATGCGTGGGGTCCAGGCCACCGCCTCCCCGTGCTCTTCCAGCCGGTTCTGCATGCGCTGGACCAGGCTCTCCAGCATGTGCACCTCGTCGGAGAGTTCCTCCGAGCGGTGGGCGTCGTCGGCCACGGTTTCCACCACCTGGCTGAGCCGGGCGTCGAGCCGTTCCACCTGGTCGAGCAGGATCTTGTGGGCTTCGCGCACCGCCTCGATCTCGCCGCGGATTGCGCCGGTCTCCAGCGCGCGCTCGATCAGGCCGTGGAAGGCGAAACAGAGGCCCAGGCCGCCCACCAGGGCCGCGACGCCGGCGCCCCAGCCGCCGCCGTTCCGCCACAGGGTGAGTGCGACGATCAGCGAGAGGCAAAGGTAGGTGGCGCAGAGAAGCGCTAGGGTCAGCCGCCGCATGGTCCCACCATCCGAATCACTCAGGAGTATCCGCCGCGGGAACCCTGGAAGTCGAATGGATTAACGCGACGGCGGCCGGGCCCTCGGACCCGATCAGGCCTTGGACGTCTCATCCAGGGACCAGGTCACTCGGAAGGAGTCCCTGAGCATGCCGTAGCGGTCGCCCCAGAACATGTTGTCCAGCGCCGTGAGCACCTCGAAGCCCGCATCGACCGCCCGCTGAAAGGCCGCGTCGATGCCCGACTCAAGCTGCATGTGCAGGCCTCTCCGACAGAACCCGCGATTCTTCGCCAAGCGCGTTGACTGGCTGGACAGTTGGTCCAACCACCTCTTCCATGTTAGTCTGGTTTCATGACTTTGCAGGTCAACATCGCCGAAGCGAAGGCCAAGCTCTCTGAGCTCGTGGCGCGTGCGGAGGCCGGCGAGGACGTGATCATCGCCCGCGGCGGCAAGCCTATCGTGACCCTGAAGCTGCTGCCCGCCGTCGCGAAGGCCAAGCGCGTCGCGGGCGCCTGGGCGCACCTGGGCCGCCTTGAGGATCCTTACCTCTTCCTCGGATCGGACCCGGAGATGGTCGAGGCCGCGGAATCGTCTGATGAGGACGAGTTCTACCAGCCTTGATGGTTCTGCTCGATACCCACGCCTTGATCTGGTGGCTGTTGTCGCCCGAACGCCTTTCCGCGCTGGCGCGGACGGCCATTGAGGACGCGGACGAGGTCTTCGTCAGCGCCGTCAGCATCTATGAGATCGACATCAAGCGGCAGGACCTCAGAGCTCGCGGGAGGGACAGCACGTTGCTCCGAATGCCTAAAAACATGCCCGCGACACTCGGCCTTCTCGGCCTCAGCCTGCTCGACATCACGCCAGAAGCAGCTTGGCGCGCCGCGCTGTTGCCGCTGCACCACCGCGACCCCTGGGACCGCATCCTCGTCGCCCAGGCAGACGCACATGACCTTGGTCTCGTCAGCAAAGACAAGGCGTTGAAGGACTACGATGTCGACCTGATCTGGTGACTGCCTAGCGCGTGGGGACTGGCGTCTCGCCGCGGTAGTCGTAGAAGCCGCGGCCGACCTTGCGGCCCAGCCAGCCGGCCTCGACGTACTTCACCAGCAGCGGACAGGGCCGGTACTTGGAATCCGCCAGGCCCTCGTGCAGCACGTTCATGATCGACAAGACGGTGTCCAGGCCGATGAAGTCGCCCAACTCCAGGGGCCCCATCGGGTGGTTTGCGCCCAGCTTCATGGCCGTGTCGATGGCGTCCACGGTGCCCACGCCCTCATAGAGGGTGTAGATCGCCTCGTTGATCATCGGCACCAGCACGCGGTTGACGATGAAGGCCGGGAAGTCCTCGGCGTTGGAGGTGGTCTTGCCCAGCGACTTGGCGAAGTTGACCGCCGTCTCGTAGGTGTCCGGGCCCGTGGCGATGCCGCGGATGATCTCCACCAGCTTCATCAGCGGCACGGGGTTCATGAAGTGCAGGCCGATGAACCGGTCGGGCCGGTCTGTGGCCGAGGCCAGCCGGGTAATCGAGATCGAGGAGGTGTTGGAGGCCAGGATGGTCTTGTCGGCCAGGTGCGGCGACAGGGCCTTGAAGATGGTCTTCTTGGTCTCTTCGTCCTCGGTGGCGGCCTCGATGGCCAGGTCCGTGCCGCCGATGGTCTGCAGCTCCGGAGCGGCCTTGATGCGCGCCATGCCGGCGTCCATGGCCGCCTGGTCGATGATGCCGCGCACCACCTGGCGGCTCATGTTGCGCTCGATGGCGGCCAGTCCCGCGGCGATGCGGTCGGCGCTCACATCGTGCAGCAGGACATCGTAGCCGCCCAGGGCGCAGACGTGAGCGATGCCCGCACCCATCTGGCCCGCGCCGATGACGCCGACCGACCTGATATCAACCATTCAGCTAAAGCCTCGACAGACCGCAGACCGCAGCGCGCATCGCGCCACAGAGATGTGACGGCTTTCTAACATGGCCAGCCCCGGCCAAGACAAGCGTTTTGCTGCAACGCAGCGTATGGGCGCTGGCCGGATCGGGTGGACTACAACGCACCTGCGAAGAGGGGCGACCCTTGCGGACCTCCCCGTGACTTCGTTGACCTGCGACCGGATGCTACTTCCCGGCGGCGCTCAGGGCTTCCATCAGTTCCGGCACGGCGGTCTTGTAGTCGGCCACCAGGCCGTAGTCGGCCACCTGGAAGATCGGCGCGTCGGCGTCCTTGTTGATCGCCACGATCACCTTGGAGTCCTTCATGCCGGCCAGGTGCTGGATGGCGCCGGAGATGCCGATCGCCACATAGAGGTCGGGGGCGACCACCTTGCCGGTCTGGCCCACCTGATAGTCGTTGGGGGCATAGCCGGCGTCCACCGCCGCGCGGGACGCGCCGACGGCGGCGCCCAGCTTGTCGGCCAGGGGCTCGATCACCCGCTGGAACTCCTCGGCCGAGCCCATGGCGCGGCCGCCGGAGACTACGATCTTGGCGCCCGACAGTTCCGGCCGCGCCGACTTCACCAGTTGCTGGTCCACGAACCGGGTCTTGGCCGGGGCCGCGGCCGCCGGGATGGACTCGATGCTGGCCGACCCGCCTTCCGCCGCCGCCTTGAAGACGGTGGGGCGCACGGTGATCACCTTCTTGCCGTCGGAGGACTGCACGGTCTCAAGCGCATTGCCGGCGTAGATGGGCCGAACGAACGTGGAGCCGTCGACCACCTCGACCACGTCGGAGATCTGCGCCACGTCCAGCCTGGCGGCGATCCGCGGGCTGAAATTCTTGCCCTGTGAGGTCGCCGGGGTCAGCACGGCGTCGTAGTTGGCCATAAGCGGCACGATCAGCGCCTCGAAGGCTTCCGCCAGGCCCTGGCCCAGCTCGGCGCTCTCGGCCAGCAGCACCTTGCGCACGCCCGTGATCTTGGCGGCCTGGTCGGCCACGCCCTTGGCGCCCTGTCCCGCAACCAGCAGGTCGATGTCGCCCGAAAGGCCTGTAGCCGCGGTCACCGTCTTGTGGGTGTTGTCCTTCAGGGTCGCATTGTCGTGGTCGGCGACGACGAGAACGGCCATCAGATAACCCCCGCTTCGTTCTTCAGTTTCATGACCAGGTCGGCGGCGCTGTCGACCTTGATGCCGCCGCCGCGCTTGGCCGGCTCGGTCACCTTAATCACCTTCAGGCGCGGCGCCGTGTCGGCGCCCAGGGAGGCCAGCTCCCTGATGTCGAGCTGCTTCTTCTTGGCTTTCATGATGTTGGGCAGGCTGGCGTAGCGCGGCTCGTTGAGGCGCAGGTCGGCGGTGACCACGGCGGGGAGGTCCACCTCGATGGTCTGCAGGCCGCCGTCGACCTCGCGGGTCACCTTGGCCTTGCCGGCGGACAGCTCGATGGCCGAGGCGAAGGCCGCCTGCGGCCAGTCAAGCATGGCGGCCAGCATCTGGCCGGTGGCGTTGTTGTCGCCGTCGATGGCCTGCTTGCCCATGATTACGATGTCCGGGCTCTCCTCGGCGATGATCGCCTTGAGCACCTTGGCCACAGCCAGCGGCTCCAGGTCCTGGTCGCTCTGCACCAGGATGGCGCGGTCGGCGCCCATGGCCAGCGCCGTGCGCAGGGTCTCCTGCGCCTGGATCGGGCCGATGGAGACGGCGACGACCTCAGTCGCTGCGCCCTTTTCCCTCAGCCGGACCGCCTCTTCCACGGCGATCTCGCAGAAGGGATTCATCGACATCTTCACATTGGCGAGGTCGACACCGGTCTGGTCGGACTTCACCCGCGCCTTGACGTTATAATCGATCACCCGCTTGACCGGGACCAACACCTTCATAGGTCGTTACCGCCTTCGTAGCTGCATTCCCGCAAATTGGGCCGCAGCGGGCAATACCCGTTCCGTCACGCTTTGCAAGCCGCCGGCCCCGGGCGGCCGCCGCAATTTCGACCGGGCAGGCGGCTAGCCAGAGGCCCTCCCGATCTCCTAAAGAACCGCACATGAACCCCACCATCGAGCGCCTCAAGCTCATCTTCCTGGGCGTCTTCGCCGTCCTGTCCGTGATTGTCCTGATCTGGCAGGTGGGCTGGGTCTGGCCGCAGAAGCAGTGCGAGGGCGGGCGCCGGTGGTGGGACGCCCAGGCCCGGGTCTGCGCCCAGCCAGTGCTGATCTCCGACATCACCGGGCGCACCTTGCAGGACAAGCAGGCGGAGGCCGCCGCCAAGGCCGCGCTCGGCCGTCCCGTCACCACCCCCTAGCGGGTGGCGCCGGACTTCCAGAACACCTCTGACGCGCCGCGGTCGTTGGCATGGCGCGCGGCCACGAACAGGAAATCCGACAGCCGGTTGAGGTAGCGCAGCGCCGGGCCGCTCACCGGCTCACCCGCCTCCAGCAGCCGCACGGCCTCCCGCTCGGCCCGGCGGCAGACCGTCCGCACCAGGTGCAGGGCCGCGGCGGCGGGCGTGCCCCCCGGCAGGATGAACGACGTCAGCGCGGGCAGGGCGGCGTTCAGGGCGTCGATCTCCCCCTCCAGCCGCGTCACCTGGCCGTCCAGCATCCGCAGCACGGAACCCTCGACCTCGTCGGCCTTCGGCGGCGTGGAAAGGTCGGCGCCCAGGTCGAACAGCTCGTTCTGGATCCGCGCCAGCATGGCGTCGAACTCCGGATCGGCGCTGGTGTGCAGCCGGGCCAGGCCCAGGCAGGCGTTGGTCTCATCCACGGCGCCATAGGCCTCGACCCGGGGGCCGGCCTTGCTCACCGGCTGGCCGGTGGCCAGGCGGGTGGTCCCGTCGTCGCCGGTGCGGGTGTAGATGCGGTTGAGCGTGACCACCTCAGGCCTGGCTGCGCCACCAGACCGCAGCCATCAGAACCGCCACGGCCAGGGCCTGCATCACTACCCGTAGACGCATGAGCTTGTTGGAGTGGGAGCGGCCGAAGTCGCCACCGCGGAACAGCGAATAAATGCCCAGTCCGAGGACCGTGCTCACGGCGAGCAGAGCCGCCGGGATGAGGTAGTCGAAGACGTCCATGACCCAATTTAGGGCGCCCGGGGGTTTGGGCCAACTATAAACCAGTGATACTTCGACCTTGACAGACGGACCGATGATCATGTTCAACGAGCCTAATTCGCCGACTTGCCGAAAATCCGCCACACTGGACTGAACACATCACGCCCACCACTTGCAGAGCTGCGACGCCCGGTCGCGGGCGAATTTCCGCCACAGGCCAACAATTAGAGCTCCGCCGCGCGTATTTCTGTTATCGAACACGTTCAACCAAACCGCGCCCTGCACAGCTTTCAGCGGGCGCAACACATGGAGCGCCGGGCGGCCGTCCGGCTCAAATCTACAGCACAATGAAGCATACCTCCCCGCTCGAAGCCGCCATCGAAACCCAGGTCCGGGTGCCCACGCGCCGGACCCTCGCCAAGCAGCAGACCCGCTCCAAGGTTCTGGCCGCCGCGCGCCGCCTGTTCAGCCAGCAAGGTTATGAAGGCGCCACCATCCGCGACATCGCCGCCGCCGCAGGCATGTCCACCGGCGCGGTGTTCGCCAACTTCAGCGACAAGTCCGACCTGTTCCGGGAGATCATGATCGCGGACTTCGAGGCCCTGGCCGAGGCCATGCGCGACGCCGCCGGCCGTGGTCGCGCGGTGGAGGACGCCCTGCTGCGGGTCTTCTCGGCCGGCTATGTGTTCTATCGCACCCAGCTTCCTTTGGCCCGCGCCGCCTTCAGCGTCTCCTGGGCGCCGGAGGACGGCCATGTCCTGCGCACCGTGCCGCCGATACGCGCCATGCTGGCCATCTTCATCGAACAGCTAACCGACGCCGTGCAGCGCGGCGAACTGAGCCAGGAAGCCGATGTGAAGCTGCGTAGCCAGATGCTGTTCGACGCCTACCTGTCGAACTATCCCCGCGCGATCTTCGAAGGCTGGAGCCTGGAGGCGCTTCAGGCGCGCTCCCGCGACCAGATTCGCATCCTGCTGGCGGGCGCGCGGCGGGGCTAAGCCCCGCTGGTCCCCCATGAAAGCCGACGTCGGATCCAATCCTGCGGCGGCGAGCGCGCGCAGCTCGCAAAAGGAAGCCACCCGTCAGCGCGTGCTGGCGGCGGCCCGCGAGCTGTTCGACACTTTGGGCTTTCAGGGCACGACCATCCGCGAGGTGGCCCGTCACGCCGGGGTCTCGGTGGGCAGCGTCTTCACCACCTTCGCCTCGAAGGGCGCGATCCTGTCGGAGGTGATGCAGAACCGGCTGGCGCCGCTTTACGCGGAGCTGGACGCGGTGATGCCGCACGTGCGCGGCTCCACTGCCGATCGTCTGCGCTCGATGTTCGCCATCCACTTCGCCTTCGAAGCGCAGCATACGCGGCTGTTCCTGTCGCACATCGCGGCCGCCTACGACTGGACCCTGCCGCCCACCGCACGCCCGTTCGGTCGCACGCCCCGACTGCAGGAGATCATCGGCGAGTGCCTGGGCCTGGGGGTCGAGCAGGGTGACATCGACCCCCGGCTAGACCTGCAGGAAATCATCGACCTGCTTATGGCGGCCTATGCCTGGACTTACCGGCTGGCGGTCACCAAGGGGGCCGACGCCAAGACCATGACCGCCGCAATGGATTGCCAGATCGGCCTGATCGCCAGCGGCTTTCAGACGCGCTAGTTGGTCCCTTCGAGAAGCCTGCGGGCGATCACCTGCGCCTGGATCTCGCCGGCGCCTTCGAAGATGTTGAGGATGCGCGCGTCGGCCAGCACCCGGCTCACCGGCTGCTCGACGGCGAAGCCCGTCCCGCCATGGATCTGCACGGCGTTGTCGGCGGCCGCCCAGGCGATCCGCGCGGCGGTCAGCTTGGCCATCCCGGCCTCCAGGTCACAGCGGCGGCTCTCATCCTTCGACCGCGCCGCGAACCAGGCCAGCCGCCGCGCGCCGGCGATCTCGGCGGCCATCATGGCCAGCTTGTTGGCGACCCGCGGAAACTGCGCGATCGGCTGGCCGAACTGGCGGCGCTGCAAGGCATAGTCCAGCGCCAGTTCCAGGGCGTTCTGCGCCACCCCTATGGCGCGGGCCGCCGTCTGGATGCGCGCCGACTCGAACGTCGCCATCAGCTGCACGAAGCCTTGGCCCACCTGGCCGCCCAGCAGGTCGGCGTGTGCGACCTCGAAGCCGTCGAAGGCGATCTCGTATTCCTTCATCCCGCGGTAGCCGATCACCCCGATCTCGCCGCCGCCCATGCCGGGCGCTGGGAACGGGTCGGCCACCGTGCCGCGCGGCTTGGCGGCCAGGAACATCGACAGGCCCCGGTGATCCTTCGACGCCGGATCGGTGCGCACCAGCAGGGTCATCAGGTCCGCGCGGGCGGCGTGAGTGATCCAGGTCTTGGCGCCGCTGACCCGCCAGGTGTCGCCGTCCCGGACGGCGCG